>PBMH01000049.1 GCA_002722515.1 Alphaproteobacteria bacterium
GATCCCCTGATCGAGCCCGTCCGCGTGCTGGAGCGGTAGACGGTTGAGCGCGCGACGCAGGACCGGAGCCGGCACCTTGGCGCCGCAACCGCCGCAGCGTATCGCCTCTAACGTGGCCGAGCCATCCGTCCCATAGCCGATATCCATCTCTGGCAGGTCCTGATAGTTCTTCATCCAGCGGCGGTCGATCCAGTCCTTCAGGCGCCAGACCCATTTGCCCTGAAAAGCGAGCGGGCCGCGTGCGGCGACCGCGAACTGATCGCCGGTGGTGATGAGCGCCAGGGTCTTGTCTTGGGGCCGGAACGTCTTGAGCGGTTTTCCGAGAGTAGCCCGTCGCAGATTTTCTGCTAGATGGGGCCCCTGACGTACGGCATATACGCCCGATTTAGGCAGCGAATGACCGTCAATCGAGGCAGCATCGCCAGCAGCGAACAGCTGCGGGTGGTTGGGAGAGCGAAGTGTGCTGTTGATTCGTATGAATCCGCGTTCATCACGGGCCACATCGCTGTCAGTCAGCCAAGCGGGCGGCCCTGCCGAAGTAACTAGGATTGTCCTGTGGCTTTTGAATGTATTACCATCCGCGAGTGTCACGGTATCGGGTGTGATTCTTGTCAGTCTGGCGCCCGTGTGGACGGTGATGCTGCGGTCGGCGAGTGCGCGGGTGAGTTTTCTTCGCGCTGCGGTATTGTAGCCAGTTAGTAACTTTTCATCGGCCTCCACGATTGCTATTTGCAAATCGTTGACACTTTTTCCCATGCTTGACGTCGCGAGGCCAAGTCGGTGGCTCAACGCCATGGACAGTTCAACACCGCCTGCACCGCCACCCGCGACGGTGATATGGAACGCACCCTCATGACTACGAATCTCTTCGGTTAGGAGTTGATAAGATTCTAGGAATTGATCGATCGGTTTTATCGGAAGTCCGTACTCGGCGCCTTCGATATGGGCCACCGATGGGGTTGAACCCGTATCAATGGAAACCAGGTCGAATGCGACTGGTGGGCGACTGGCGACCCGAACTAGATTTTGTCTAAGATCCAGCCCGGTTGCCGCTGCATGAATTATCCGCGCGTTGGCGAAAGCGGCCAGTGGCCGCAGGTCGATGTACGCCTCTGCCGTGTGATAGTGATCGGCAATATAGCCGGGGATCATTCCAGAGTAGGGGGTCAGCAGGTCGCGGGTGATGAGGGTCAGGCGCACCCCCGGCTCAGGCTTCATGCCAAAACGTTTGAGGACGGCGAGATGACTGTGGTCGCCGCCGATCAGGGCGATGTCATGTGTGATCGGTTCTGTCGGGGTCATATGTTTCTCGAAATCTCCGGCCTAATTTGTTCGAGAGAATAGACGGCCGTGTCGCAAACCTCATCCCCTAAGCGTGACGTAGGTTTAATTGCTTGTTTAATTCTAGAGAGTTTTGATCTTGATGAGGGTTTTCTCTTGCAGCCGGATCCTAATTGGCGACTGTTGTGAGAACGAAGCCGTGCCGCTACGGATGATTTCAAGAACCAGTGATAATGGCGGAAGAGGGTGGGAGTCGAACCCACCAGGCACGTCTAACGCCCCTCACCGGTTTTGAAGACCGGGCGCCCCACCGGGGAACGGTCCTCCTCCACCTTTATATTCGGCGAGACGGCATGTAAGGGCAAGCGTCCGGTTCGAGGCACCATATTAAGACACATGAATATACGTCTTAAATTGAAGTTGGGCTGCAGGCCACCAAGCCGGGCAGATGCTGCGATCAGGGGTCACGCATCAAGTCCACCCAGTCTCGTTGATTTGTTCTATTCGGGATAGTATTCGCGATCGTCGGTGCTGCGTTCATAGTCCGGCTGTGAGGGCCAGTCCTTGATGCGGGTGGAAAAGTTATCCCCGTAGCGGACACGGAACAGAAGCGAGCGCTGCGGCCCGTTCTCATACTCATGCAGCTCACCCGGCGGGTGGACTATAAATGCACCTGGCTTTACGTCGATCGTCTGATCGGGGGTACGCATGACGCCGCCGCCTTCAAAGCAGAAGTAGATCTCCGTGGCGTTTGGGTGGCAGTGATTTGGGCTGATCTGCCCTGGTTCCCAGCAGGCGACCGTAACGTCGCCATCCTCTACCGTGTCGAGAATCTTCTCAACATGGCGCTTCGGATTCCATTCTTGTTCTACGCTTAAGTCATACGCGATCATTTTTTGTCTCCTCCCGACGACGTTTCCTCGAGCTTAGCGGCACTTTTGGGAGCGCGTAAATGGTATGATTCTATCTAGTACGAAAAACGCAGCGCCGGAAAATCGGCGCTGCGCCTAGGTTGCTGACGCTAACGGTGTGTCGCGCAGCTATTTTCGGGAATCGTAGAAGTTCACCATCTTAATTACATCGTCCGCATCAATCCGGCCGAGTGGGCCATCGCTGTAGCTGCACGCGACGACATTTCCGTCGGTATCGACAATGAATTCTGATGGCTGGATGATTTGGCGCCGATCCTCCCACCATGAACCCAGCGCATTGGCAATATCCCTAGACAGTCCGTGACCCACAGGAAAGTTAACCTCGTCGGCAACTTCTTGTGCCTTTTCAACATCGTCGACGCTGGCGGCAAAGACCTTCACGCCTAGCTTTTCGAACTCGTCTTTTAGTTCTGCGTAGCCGACCAACTGACGGCGACAGTAGGGTCACCAGTGGCCGCGATAGAACAGGATGACCCGGTATCTTGCGTCCAGACCGTCGGGCAGGCTGAGCGTTCCACCACCGACGAGGTTAACCGTCAGCTTGGGGAAGGCTGAACCTATGCCGAGTTTTTCTGACATTCTGTTTCCTTCAAATAGCAAATGCACCGATTTCAGCGCGGTTACTCAGTGTATGGTGCACACAATCGCGATGTGTCGCAATCATGATGTTATGCTTGGCCTTGTCACCTCGCCCCCTCGCATTGTAAATCATATACGAGCGTTACGTAGTGATGTGACTAGGTTTTGGGCAGGGGAGCCATCATGGAATTAATTTTTAAGTTTTTCGCTAGTACCGAATACCAAATCCTGTTCATCCTGCCGTTCGTCGTTATGACGCTCGCAACGCTGGCATTGCGCTCGGTGCTGCCAACTGCGGGAAATTCGAATCAGACGGGTCGGATGGCAGCTTATGACGATCTGCACCGAGAAGCCTATATCGCGGCGATCATTTCCGCTGTGGTAACAGTTATTGCATTTGAGATTCGAGGCGGTCCTGAGCCTTTTGTTCTGGTATGGAAGCCGCTGCTGTCGACGGTGATGATCCTGCCGTTCGGCTATGCCGTAGCCTTGTTTATCGGTGGCGTGTCTGGGATGACCCGTAGGGCCTAGCGACCCTATCCGGCGGCGGCTAGACTGCCCGCGCCTGTTAGTACGATATAGAGTTCCAGAACTGCTACGCCGGTATTTTGAATCGCGTGGCGCTCACCGCGCGGAACGAAAATGAAGCTATCTTCACGAATTGAGTTTTCTGAAGTGCTGTCCGTCGCGTTGCCCTCGCCGGATATCACGTAATATATCGCCTCAGCGCTAGTGAATGCATGGTCCCCGGTCGCCGCACCCGGCGATAATGATGCGTGAACTAGCGCGTTCTTGCTGCCGTTATGGCTCCCGATGGGGGCCTTCAAGTGGGCGTCTCGCCACGCATCGGGGATACCGTCGCCCGGCGCGGAGGTCTGCTCTAGGCGGACCAGAATACCCTCATTAAGGCCATCGCGTGCGCGTGAGATGTCGCCCTCGCCGACTGTTCCGCAGAACTTGTAGCCGGTGCCCTCTACGCTCGGCGCATTCATGTAGAAGCCGACCACCTTAGCGTCCTCGTGTGGTGTTTCGTTGTAAAAGAAGTGTTCCGATCCCTTGGGCATCAGGCGGCAGTGACCGGCTGTCACTACTGCGCGGCTCTCGCCCTGGCCGACAACTCCGAATCCCGCGATGTAGACCGCGATTTCGTCGCTAACCTCATGGAGATGCTTGGCGTGGGTTGAGCCTGGGCGAAAGATAGAATGAAACACAGTCGTGGCGCTGCCCATCTCGCCTGTGATGGGGAGGCGAAATTCGGAGATCGCCCAGCCGTCACGCTCCTCCATGCGTTCGGGGGGGACGTCTAGAGTATGAATTATCGAAATGCCCATCGTTCTTTTCGTTAGGATTTATCGTTAAGAAATTGGAACTTTTGGCTTACGCCACATTGGACGATATGTCCTGCGGTCGCCCCGGCAAAATGGACCGGCATCACCAGGGTGTTCGTATCCGTATGCTTCTCTACAAAGGCCGTTCGGCTGGCGGCGGACATCCCCAGATCCCAGCAGAAGCATGTGCTCCATTCGGGATGTGGCACCTGGATGGGATGGTGCATCAGATCACCGATGAAGGCACCGCGTTCGCCATTGGACTCAACGTTCACGATAACATGGCCCGGCGAATGCCCCGGAGTGGGCTCGAGCCAGATCCCGTCCTCGATTTGGTGATCATGATCCACCAGGACGGCTTGGCCCGCCTCCATGACGGGCAGCACACTATCGATAAAGGTAAGCCCAATGCGTTCCGAGCCCCGGGCACTTTCCTGCTCCCAATGCGCATACTCGTTTTTTGCGAATACATATTCTGCGTTAGGGAAGGTTGGAACCCAACGGCCGTCGACAAGCTGAGTGTTCCACCCGACATGGTCGGGGTGCAGATGGGTGCACATGACAATATCGATGTCTGCGGGCGTCAGACCGAGCGCTCGAAGATTATCCATCCAGGGCCACTTCTTCATGTGGAATTCGAGGTGCGTTCGTTCCTTGTCTTCCCCGACACAGGTGTCGATAAGGATGTTGTGATGTGGCGTTTGCAGCACGAAACTCTGGAAGGCCAGCTTTAGCTTGCCGCTGGGCATATCGAAGAATGTTGGAGTCATCCATTCGAAGTGCGTTGCAACGGCTTCAGGTGGTGCCGTGGGAAACATGTCCGCTGGCGTGATGTAGGCGCCTGTGTTTTCATGAACGGACTGAATCGAAAACGCCCCGATGGTCAAAGGCTGCATTGCATTTACCTAGATCCGTTGGTGAGTCTGGGAAGTTTCCAATGTTAACCCCGGCGACGCAAGCGTCGTCCGAACGCCATAGGGAGACTGTCTATGGCCTTCCGGCGAATGTTCCGGTATCGGTTGGTGTTTTGGCGAGTTTAGGCCTTTTGTTTGATATTTGCGTCTGGCACATGGCGGGGCGCCAAACCGGTCCGATGTTCCTATCCGTTGATTACCACGCTCGGATTTTCAGGGGTTACCCGTTTTTATTTTAAGGGCACAGGCTTCCGGGTGCTCGATGTTTTCCTAGGGACCGCCCGGAATCGTTCCGGAAAAACCCCCAACTCTGCCACATTTGAATACCAGATTAACGGATGTGGGTGTTGTGTGACCCGCTGGCGATTGGCGCCGTCATTGACGTGTTCGCGGTGCACGCGCTACGGCAGACATCAGGTAATGCAACTTTTTCTGTTTCCGGTTTAGAATATGAATATCCAGGAGAAAACCAATGATGGGCAGATCGGGAAAACGATCAAGAGGATTGCTCATGCGGTTTCAGAAGGCTATGGCGGCGACATTGCTATCAGCGGCGGTCCTCGTTATGACGGCGCAGTCCTCTGGGGCGCAGCTCGGGGACATTCTCAAGGCACCGAAGACACTGATTGATCGCGCCATTGAGGCGCGCAGTGCAGCGGATATTGCCAAGGACAACCGGATCGTCATCGACACTAACGCGATCATGGCTGATATAGGCACAATCAAAGCATCTACGGAAATCTACGAGCAAAAGCTTCTGATCACGGGAATCTTTAACGACCAGGAAACCCACGATGCTTTTCATAAGAAGGTTAAGCAGATTCAGGGTGTAAAGGAGCTCTTCTGGCACGCCTATGTCCTCACCGATAAGGAACGTCAAGATCGCGAGGACGAGCTACTTGGTTGGGATGATGTCTTGGTGCTCGAGACCAAGGTTGATATCGAGATGGTTTCAACCCGCGGCGTCGCGGACGTTAATTTTCGTGCCGCAGCTGATTCCTTTGGCACAGTCTACCTTATGGGGCGCGCACGCTCTCAAGAAGAGCTTAAAAAGGCGATTGCTGCGGTGCGCAACACCGACAAGGTCGGGCGGGTCGTTAGTTATGCTTTCGTGCGGCCCTAGGTGCCAAACACTTCCGAAACCGGTCGAAGCTGATTACGAGTGTTTCCGTCACGCTGCGATAGGCCGACGCGGTCGAAATGCTCCAGTACTTCAACGGCGAGGTTGCGTCCGATCCCGGCCTGCTGGCGGAACGGTGAGACGCTGACTTTGCCATTGGCCGCTATCATCGTCTCAAATGTCTGGGCATGGGCGTGCAGGGCGTCTGGTATGAAGAAGCGATTTTCTGATATCTGAACGGCAAGCCCCATCCGTACTGCTTGGCGTAGCGTCTTGCTGACCCCTTTCACGGGAAGGCCTGTCGCTTGGGCAAGATCATGTATGACAGGAGGGCTTTCGGGAGTTTTGCTCAAGTAGGGCTGCAGCGCCTCCCAGCGTTTGGCGTCATCTCCGGTCAGACCGGGCCGATGGCCTGGGCGGTGTAGCAGCATCCCGTCACTCGATAGGTCTCGGCCAGAGATGAGCGTGGCGGCGAGTGCCTCAAAAAGGGTCTCAGGGATGAAGCGGCCCAGGCTCTTGCGAAGCTGGTTGGCAGCCGGTCCGAGGCGCTCGGGAAAGTGGGAGTGAAACCGGTCGAGTGCGTCCAGAAATTCCTTCTGTCGGGCTGACCAAGCCGTCTCTGATATCGCTAGTGCGCTCGCGCCGGCGCCCGCCATAACGGCGGACGCTGCGGCCATCGTGGTCGCCATTTCTGCTTCGGTGAGGTTTCGAGCTACGGCGAAGTCGGCAACCGAAAACCCGTTCGGTGCTCGGTCCAGTGCGCTCTTGAGCGCGACCTTTGAGTCCGGCGTATCGAGAGCTGCAAGAAAATCAAGACGCTCAGGGCTGGCCCGTCCACGCCGAGGTGGGTGGAGGTCCACTACATGGCCGCCGCCGATCGTGATTTGTGCCGACTGGTCTCGCACAACGAATTTGTCGCGTACACATGCACCGATCGGAGTGTCTAGAACCAGTTGGGCTAGAACAGAGCTTCCCGGTGCCGCTCTGTCGGCACCGAGAATCGCGACCCGACCCGTGGTGTTCTGTGCGCCTAGATGAATATGTACTGATGTCCAATGGCGGAGCGGGCGCTTTGCGTTCGGGACCACCTTCAGGCGGACGTCCATCTTGCGATATAGGGGTAGCCCTGAACCGGTTACGATCCAGTCGCCCCGCATAATATCTTTTTTGTCCAACCCCGTAAGGTTGAGCGCCAGCCTCTCACCGGCTCTGCCAGTCGCGCTATTCTCGTTGTTTGCATGAATTCTGCGAACCCGGGCCTGAACACTATGGGTGCCTACCCAGACTCGATCCTCGCGATTGACCGTTCCGTCAAATGCAGTTCCGGTTACCACTAAGCCCGCGCCGTCGATCGTAAAGGCTCGGTCAACGGCGAGACGGAAATGTCCGGAGCCTTTGTTTTCCTGTGTTTCCGTTGCCATATCGGCGACCTGTTGTCGCAAGTTATCAATTCCGTCCCCGTTGATGGAGGAGACCGGAAATATAGGTGCGTCGGCAAGTGATGTCTTGCGGGTAAGCAGCTCGACCTCGGCCCGAACGCTGGCGACCCTTGCGGCATCAACCCGATCGATTTTTGTAAGTGCGACCATACCGCGAGCCACGCCTAGAATGTCGAGGATTGCAAGATGTTCGAGCGTCTGGGGCATCGGGCCGTCATCTGCTGCCACCACCAGCAGCACGCAGTCGATGCCAGTGACGCCGGCGAGCATATTACGCACTAACCGCTCGTGACCGGGTACATCGATAAATCCAAGCCGTGCGCCATTCTCAAGTTCTGTATAAGCAAAGCCGAGATCCAGAGTCATGCCGCGCTTTTTCTCCTCGGGCAGCCTGTCGGCATCGATCCCGGTCAGCGACTTCACGAGTAAGGTCTTGCCGTGATCTATGTGGCCTGCGGTTGCGATAATCATGAGATGTCTAATTTCTGGAACTGGGTGCGGAAGCCATCGATATCGTCGAGGCATCGCAGATCGAGCCATAGTCCGTCGTCATGCACCCGCCCGATTACGGGTACCGGCAGACTACGCAGTTTGGTGGCTAGTTTCTTTAGTCGTCCACCTTTCCCACTTGCCGCAACGGGGTGGATGACAAGCGCTACGCTTTCCAGGCTATCGACAGGTAGGGCGCCAGAACCAATCTGTCCGGCACAGTCCTCGACCGTTACCACGAAGTCCTCGCCGATAGCTGCGTTCACTTCATCCAAGAGAGATTCCGCGAGGGCGCGGATTTCGTTCGCCTCGCGCGCGAGTAGGCGTAAAGTCGGCAATCGTTCTGCCAGCCTGTCAGGGTCGCGATAAAGTTTAAGGGTGGCTGCCAGCGCTGCCAGCGTTGCCTTGTCGCAGCGCAGCGCACGCTTGAGCGGGTTCTTCTTGAGCCGGGCAATCAGTTCGGCTCGGCCAACAATCAACCCTGCCTGCGGGCCGCCCAGCAGCTTGTCACCGGAGAAGGTGATGATGTCGGCGCCTGCGGTGAGGGTCTCGCGCGGGGTTGGCTCATGCGGCAGGCCCCAGCGTTCGAGATCCACCAGTGCGCCTGCGCCCAAATCTACAGCAAAAGGAACATCAGCGGCGTTCGCAATAGTTGCGAGCTCGGCCGCGGGGACCTCTGCAGTAAAGCCCTGAACTATATAGTTCGAGGTATGGACCTTCATCACCAGCGCGGTCCGGTTACCGATTGCGGCCGCAAAGTCCTTCGCATGGGTCCGGTTTGTAGTGCCTACTTCAATCAGCTTCGCGCCTGCCCGGGCCATAATATCTGGGATCCTGAACGTGCCGCCGATCTCCACCAGCTCGCCACGCGAGACCAGGACCTCCTTGCGCAGGGCCAACGTGTTCAGTAGGAGAAGTACGGCGCCGGCATTGTTGTTGACTAGTGTCGCCGCCTCGGCGCCCGTCAGGTCGCACAGAATTTCCTCGACGTGAGTGTCTCGGTCTCCGCGCTTGCCGGTTTCGAGATTGAACTCCAAGTTGCTTGCACCGCGTGCAGTCTCAGCCATAGCTGTAATCGCCACCTCGGCCAAGGGCGCACGGCCGAGATTGGTGTGCAGAACTGTCCCTGTCAGATTGAAGACGCTCCGCAGGCTCGGCACAGCCTGGCGAGCGAGTCGAGCGGCTGTTGTTTGCGCCAACATTTCGTCTGACAGGTCAACTTCGCCATGGGCCGCTATTACCTCCCGCGCACTTGTGAGCAACACGCGTAGAGCCGCCGTAGTAGCGTTCCGCCCATATATTTCCACCAGCGTGATAATTGCTGGCACCTGCAGTAGGCGGTTTAGCGAGGGAATTTGCGAAAAGTCGAGTTTTGATTCGTACATGATTCGTGATTGTTCCGTTCGCGGCGACTTTGATCAAGGATGATATACTCTCGTTAGAGTCCAACGCTTGTGATTATCTGCCATGTCTGTAATTCCATTATTGCTCCACCATGCTGTATCGGTCCGTTATGGCGCTGTTCCATGCACGACCAGAATTGGGTGGCGTCCATGAAAGATTGGGGTGGGATAATAGCCGGCCTTGGCACGGTGTTTTGTGTTGTCGCGATGCTGGTTGCTGGTCGGCTGGGGGCTACGACCGACGCGCTGACCATCTATGATCTGGCGGGCTTGCGCATGGGGGTCGCCGCTATACTAGCGATCCCGATTCTGATCGGCCATTTCCCCTGGCGCGTCCGGCTGCGAGACCATGCGGTCGTTGCCTTTTTTGGTGGCGCTCCGTTCATCCTGATGCTGTTTGGTGGGATGGTCTTCGCCCCTGTAGGGCACGCGTCAGTGGTGATGTACGGCGCGTTGCCGATTTTCGCAGCTGCTGTTGCTTGGGTTTGGGTTGGTGAGAGACCGGGAAAATGGCAGTGCGCCGGGATCGCTGTGATCGTCTTTGGGGTTGGCGTGGTTGGCTGGGAGGCTCTTGGCGCCGGCCGCGCGACCGGGCAGTGGCGTGGGCATTTGTTATTCCTCGGAGCGGCGTTCTGGGTTGCCATCTGGTACGGTGGGATGCGCGCGGGGCAGCTTACCGTCATACAGTCGCTCGCCGCTTTGCTAGTTGGAAATGCACTTGTCTATGTGCCGATCTGGCTATTATTTTTGCCCTCGACACTGTTTTCTGCGCCGTTTAGTGACATCATCGTGCAGTCGGTTGTTCATGGTGTGTTTGGCGCGTTCCTCTGCATCTTCGGCCATGCCTATGCGGTAAAGACCATAGGTCCGACTCGCCAAGCCGCCGTGGGCTCATTGGTTCCGCCATTAGCGCTTTTCGTGGCGATTCCGTTTCTCGGCGAGACACCCTCGCTCGTTAACATTGGTGGCGCGGTAGTGGTCACTATTGGCATTCTTGCTACTGTCTTTCTTCAGCCGCGCCTGGCGCGTTGACCTGGGATGTCCCGATGTTTTTTGAGATGCTAGAAATACTAATATGGTAAAGCTCTCTGTCCTTGATCAGTCACCCGTGCGCGCAGGCGGCGATGCCGGCACTGCACTGGAAGAAACCGTTAAACTCGCCCAAGCCACTGAGAGATTTGGCTATAGTCGATACTGGCTGGCAGAGCACCATGGCACCGCCGGCTTCGCCGGCTCTTCACCAGAGATAATGGTGGCTCGCGTCGCCGCCGCGACCGAGCACATCCGTGTTGGCTCTGGCGGTGTGATGTTGAGTCACTACTCGCCGTTCAAGGTTGCCGAGAATTTCAAGCTGCTAGAGAATCTGTACCCTGGGCGTATTGATCTTGGAATCGGTCGAGCGCCGGGTAGTGACGGCCTAACCGCCTCCGCGCTGGCCTATGGCAGCGAGGTTGGGATTGAGTATTTCCCGACCAAGATCGCAGACATGGTTGCTTTCCTCGATGATGAGATTCCGGCTACCAAGCCTTTTCGCGACGTTCGTGCCACCCCGGCGGTGAAACGGTCACCTGAGGTTTGGCTCCTTGGGTCCAGCGATCAGAGTGCGGCCTATGCTGCCCATTTCGGGCTTGCGTATTCCTTCGCACATTTTATTGCGCCCCAGGTTACTGGGCCGGTGTTGCGATATTATCGGGACGAGTTCAAACCCTCGGAAAAGCTGGCGGCGCCGTCCGCGAATGCTGGTGTATTTGTGATCTGTGCGGACACCCAGGAGGAGGCTGACTATCTGGCTGCGAGCCGCGACCTTTGGCGGCTAAAGCTAAATTATGGTCAGCACCTACCTTATCCCCACCCGGATGAGGCCTTAGCCTATAACTATAACCCCCAAGAGTTGCAGGTCGTCGAGGACAACAAGGCTAATCGTTTTGCCGGTACGCCAGAAAGCCTGTGCTTGAGGCTTATGGCGTTTGCCAAAGAGCACGGGTTAGAGGAGCTTCTTATCCTTACAATTACCCATGATTTCGATAAGCGGGTGCGGTCGTATGAACTTCTAGCCAATGCGTTTGCGCTGGTCGGGCGAGACGTTGCGGCTGAGTAGACGGATCAGCCATTGCTATATGTTGTAGCTCGCAGCATTGAGTTTGGTGGCACTGAGAGAGCGTGTTTGTCCCTATCCGGAGCACCAGCTATATTCCCTGTCAGACGTTCGTTACGGGTCACGGTACTGCAAGATATGAAGATTTTTGATGATTTGAACTTCGATTCCGAAGTTATAGACCGCGAGGGGCTGACTGTTGTCGATTTCTGGTCCAAGACATGTGTTCCTTGTAGGCGACTCAAGAAGATTCTCAGCCAAATCAATGATGAGGTACCGGAGAATGTGGTGATTGGCACCGTCGACGGTGACGAGAACCTTGACCTTCTATCACGCTATGGTGTGCGCGGGTTCCCCACCCTGATCTTCTTTAAGGGCGGCGAGGTCGTCGAGGTTCGGACTGGTGTCGACCGCCGCCAAGTGCTCAAGAAGGCCATCGAAGAGCACGCCTGAATGTTGCTATAATGATTTGGTAACAAACGATTGAGAGAGCGATATGCCGAATATCACTTTGCTCGATATCGAAGAGCTGAAGAAGACGAAGCTCAAACCGTATATCGAGAAATCCCTAGAATTACGAGCGCCGGATCCCGGATTTCATGCGGTGATGGGACACAATGTTAACCTGGCTGAGAAGGTTTATCTGTTTTGGACCAAAGTCTTTAACGAAGGCAGCCTCGACCACAAGCTTAAAGAGGTTATCCGGGTGATGCTGTCGCGCATGGCCCACTGTAGCTATTGAGGCAACGTTCGTTCTGCTTCGGCGAAGCGGGAAGGACTTGATGAAACGCTCCTTGACGAAGGCATTAATAATCACGCCGTCAGCGATGCCTTCACCGAAAAGGAGAAGGCGATCATGCGCTATGTTGAGATCGTATCCACGGATGTAGACTCGTTCGGTGATGAGGAGTGGAATGATCTGAGGGCTCATCTCAGCGAAGATGAAATTGCAGAGCTTGGGATGTTTCTGGTTGGTAATCTTGGATTCCACACTTTCTTCGGATCGCTGAAATTCTATCCGATGTTCGCACCGGACGGGCGTCTCGTGAGCCAAGAGGAATCCGAGGCAATTTACGGCGATACGCCGGAATCCCTGCAGGGCGAGGCGGCAGAATAATGTCGCGGCTTGCACCCTTGGAACCTGGCCAGATCGAGGATCCCGAACTCCGTGAGCTGACGGAGAAATGCGCAGAGCTTGGCGTTCCGGACGAGCTGTTTCCGCGCATCATCGCGCGGGCCCCTGAGCAGGCGAAGTCGCTGCTTGCGCTGATGCTCGAGATGCACACCAACGGCACGGTTGATCATCAGCTTAAGGAGATCATCCGGATTCAACTCGCTCGTTTTGTTGGGGACCCGTATTTTTCGGCCCTGCGCTCCAAGCATGCGCTTGCGGCTGGCCTTACCGAGGAACGCATCGATGCTGGCTGCGACGATTACGAGGAATCGGAACTGTTCACAGAGGCCGAGCGCATGGCGTTGCGGTTCTCTGATCAACTCTTCCTCGATCCGGACAAAGTCGACGCGATCTTCTACGACCAGATGCGGGAGTTCTGGACAGAGGCACAAATTATGGAGATTGGTACCTTCATATCGATTTACCATGCGGCGCATCTATTTATGAAAACCCTTAATGCGCGTTCGCTTGCCGCTTAGTTCCGAGCCCGAACTCAATTGTGGAAAGGGCGGGTCGAAAACCCGCCCTTTTTCGTCGTCGTCGACACCCTGTGATCATCATGTTGGGCGTCCTTAAGCGCAACGCTAGTTTTCCTTGGTGTTTTCTAGCATCTCTTGTCCGGTGGGCGGCCGCTGGGAGATATTAGGGGCCACCACCGCAGAGCAATATGTGTCATTCCGTTCCGGTTATTACCGGCAGAAACTCAGAGTTTGTTGATTGCTGCCCAGACCCGCGGCGGGGTCGCGGGCATGTCAAACTCGGTGATACCGTGCACCGACAAAGCATCCACGATCGCGTTCATGCCGGCTGCTAGCGCACCTGTTGTGCCTGCTTCGCCCGCCCCCTTGGCGCCCACTGGATTAGTGGTGCAGGGCACCGAATGGAAGCCCAACTTCATATCGGGCATGTCGGTCGCACGCGGCATCATGTAGTCCATGAAGGATCCGGCGAGGAGCTGGCCGTCATCGTCATAGATCGCGTGCTCGCCAAGCACTTGGCCGAGACCTTGGGCTACGCCACCGTGCACCTGACCGTGGACGATCATCGGGTTTATGACCGTACCGCAATCGTCTATTGCGATATAGTTGAGCACGTCAATGACCCCGGTCTCTGGCTCGATCTCAACTTCGCAGATGTGACAGCCGTTTGGATAGGTCTGCTCAGGTGAGTCGAAATCTTCTTCGGATGCAAGGCTATTCGGGATACCGCTAGGAATACCCGTGAGGGAACGTGCCATCTCCTCTAGTGAAAAAATGTCGATGGTTCGATCGGTTCCGACGACTGTGAAACCGCCGTCGGCGTACTCAATGTCAGCCTCTGCGGCCTCGAGTAAATGTCCGGCGAGTTTCTTGCCTTTATCAATCATAGCGTCCGCCGTCAGAGAAATGGCGCCGCTGGCTAGCGCCATCGATCGCGAGGCCACCGACGCGAAGCCGGTGCCCGGGGTCTCGAAACTATCGCCTTCGATAATGCGTACCTTTTCATAGGGCACCTGCAGTAGGTCCGACACGACTTGCGCGAAGGACGTTACATGGCCTTGGCCGTTTGACTGGACGGCCAGTCTTGCTTCGACCATGCCATCCTCGGCGATGGTGAGTTTGGCGCCCTCCTCAAGCATGCCGCCCGCCGTCTCAACGAAACAGGATAAACCGATCCCACGCAGCTTTCCGTTGGCCGCGCTTGCCGCGCGGCGCTCCTCGAAGCTGTCCCATTCGGCTAGAACGAGGGCCTTGTCCATTTCGGCCTCGAATTCGCCGGAGTCATATACCTGTGCGAGAGAAGTGGTATAGGGCATCTGGTCGGGTTTGATGAAATTTCGCCGGCGTAGATCCACTCTGTCTATCCCGAGCTGGCGCGCCGCATGGTCCATCATCCGCTCCAGCATGTAGGCAGCTTCCGGTCGGCCGGCCCCGCGATATGGGCCGATCGGTATGTTGTTCGTCATTAGGCACTTGACCTGATATTCTAACGCTGGATTGTCATAGCAACCGGTCAGGCAGTTGCAGACGTTGCGGGTCGCCGCGGCAGGCCCGTGGGAGGATAAATAGCCCCCCATCGCCGCGATCATATCTACCCGAAAGCCTTGAATCCGGCCGTCTTCGTCGAAGGCCATGGTGCCGTTCATCACCCCGTCGCGTGCCTGATTGTCGGCCAGGAAGGCCTCGGAGCGGGTGCCTTGCCATTTCACGGGTTGTCCGCAGGCCTTCGCAGCGAAAAGGATTGCGACATATTCTGGATAGGCTTGCGTCTTCATGCCGAAGCCGCCGCCCACATCATTTGTCATGACGTGCATCTGTTCGTGAGGAACGCCGAAGATTGCGTCTGCTAGCATGTTCCGCATGGCATTCACGCCTTGGGATCCGGTGATCAGGTCGAAACGCCCGGCGCCATCATTAGCCTTTGGATCAAAGTGTGCGGCCGCCGCGCGCGGCTCCATTGCGGCGACGGCTAGCCGGTTGGTTGTCAGGGTCAATTCTACAACATGTGAGGCCCCATCGATTGCCGCCTGCGCCTTCGCTGCGTCGCCGATCTGAAAGTCTAGGCAGACATTGCCGGGAATATTATCATGCAACTGCGGCGCACCTGGCCTGACTGCCTCACGGACATCTGTCAGTGCGGGCAGGGTGTCCAGTTCCAGGTCGATCAGGTCGACAGCATCTTGGGCCAGCGCCGTACTATCCGCGACCACCACTGCGACGATTTCACCCACATGGTAGATCTTGTCGACCGCGACCGCCGGGCGCTGGGTGCGCAGCATCTCCGAACCATCGCGGTTGGGGAATGGCGTGACATTGGGGATTGCTCCGACACCCGCGTCACGCAGGTCGCGGCCAGTGAAGACCGCGATCACGCCTGGGGACCTCTCCGCAGCTGAAATGTCGATCGAGTTGATGACGCCGTGCCCTATAGGTGCGCGCAGGAAGGCAACAAACGCCTGCCCGTCAAAGCCGGTATCGTCGGCATAGGCACCACGGCCTGTTAGCAAGCGAGAATCCTCGCGCCGCGTGACATGCTGGGAAATTCCGTACTGGCCGGATGCCATTCTGCGGTACTCCTTCTGGAAAGCCATTACTCTACTAATGGTTGTCCTATATTATAAAAATACATAACATTCGTGGCTTCAGAGATAAAATACTGAAGCCTGAATCCCTGAGTTTTGCGTGCGATTTTACTTCTGTATAATCGCCCTAGTATGCGGCTCTGAATATTTCCTGACACCGTTGATTACATTAAACAATCCTGCAATCCCGCAAAGCCGGGAAGGAGAGAACATGCTTTTTAGATGTGGTCATAACCATCCCCACAGACAAGTTGCCCACGCTCCCGCTAGCGACGCGGGTGGACACAGGGTCAGTATAGAGAAGCTCGGCGTACGTACCGTTGACATCCATTGTCACCTGCATGTCCCTGAGGCAGACGATCTGGTGAAGGATGTCTTCAATCTTGAAAATGAACCTCTGCTTTGGTTCGCCAACGACGAGACCCGCAAGTTTCAGATGGCCCATGGCCAAGACATCATGCCCAAGATCACGGATTCGTCCCTGCGGCTCGCCGAGATGGACGCGACCGGGGTTGATGTGCAGGCAATTTCCACAGCGCCAAATCATTATTGCTACTGGGCCGAACCGGATCTCGGACGCGAAGTGGCACAGACTGTCAACAACAAGCTGGCAGACGTAGTTGGTGAGCATCCCGAACGCTTTGTGGGCCTTTGCACTGTACCCTTGCAGGACCCGCAGATGGCGGTCTTGGAACTCGAGCGTGCTGTCAGGGAGCTCGGCATGCGGGGGGTAGAGATCAACGCAGATGTGGCGGGTACCGAATTGTCTCGTGCTGGCCTTGATCCGTTCTGGTCTAAGTGTGAGGAGCTTGACGTCATCGTTTTCATCCACCCGTCGGGCTTTGCCAAGGGTAACCGGCTGGCCGATCATTACTTTTCGAATATTATTGGAAACCCGCTGGCGACCACGGTTGCAGTCCACTACCTGATCTTTGATGGGGTGATGGATCGCCATCCGGGCCTCAAGGTGGTGCTCGCCCATGGCGGTGGTTTTCTCGGTGCCTATCCGGGTCGGATCGATCATGCCCATCCGCTGCGCGATGATATGCAGCGCGAGCTCGGGGCCAATAAGGTCCCTGGCGACAGCCTCAACCGCTTCTATTTCGATACGGTCGTCTTTACCCACGACCAACTAGAATTCCTCGCCAATCATTACGGCGCTGAGCATGTCATTATGGGTACGGATTATCCCTACGACATGGCCGAGACCGATCCGGTGGGCCACGTCATGGGTTCGAACCTGTCTGACGACCAAAAGCGCGCTATCCTAGGCGAAAATGCGGCGAAGCTTCTAAAACTCGCCTGACCTGAACCAAGCTTGTTCCCGAAGGGAAACGTAAGATGCTCTTTCCCTGTTCCAACCCGAGCCACAAACATACCCGTTCCCCGGCTGCCGATCATGGCCAAACCGTCACTAACGGTACCAAGCATTTCACTGTTGACATCCATTGTCACGTTCATGTCCCAGAGGCTGACGAGATGTTGAAGAATGCCGAGGCAGCTGACCAGAAAAACCTCTATGTGGACACCAATGAGGCGACTGCGGCGATCAATCGCCAGCAGCATCTGGACATCCTCGAAAAGCTGACGGAGCCGGAAATACGGATCGCCGACATGGATGCCTCGGGTATTGATGTGCAGGCGATCTCTCCCGCACCATTCCATTATAACTATTCCTATGAGGCGGGGTTCGCGCGGGACACTGCCCATGTGGTCAATGACAGGATTGCCGAAATCTGTGGGCAACATCCCGATCGATTCGTTGGTATGTGCACCGTGCCGTTGCAGGATGCGGACATAGCGGTCGCCGAGTTGGATCGCTGCGTCAATGATCTGGGCATGCGTGGGGTTGAGATTTCAACTAACGTTAACGGTAACGATCTGACCCGCGCTGGTCTGGAGAAATTCTTCGCCCGAGTCCAAGAGCTGGGTGTTGTGATCTTCATGCATCCCATTGGGACCTCTTTCAAGGAGCGGATGAAGGATCATTATTTTCGCAACACCATCGGCCATCCGCTCGAATCTGCGTTGGCAGTTGGGCATCTGGTCTTTGATGGGTATATGGAGACCTATCCGGACCTGAAGATATGTATCGCCCATGGCGGTGGTTATGTGCCGGCCTATGCTGGCCGCTTTGATCACCCGTATCACCTTCGCGATGATTGCCGGGCCGTAATTTCCAAGCCACCGTCTGAATATGTGAAGAAGCTCTACTTCGATACGGTTGTCTTTACGGAACACCAGCTGCGCTACCTAGTTGAAACCTGGGGTGCGGATCATATCGTCATGGGTACGGACTATCCTTATGATATGGCTGAGACGGATCCGGTGGGGCATGTGGAGTCGGTAAAGGGCCTGTCCGAGGCGGACAAGGCTCGGATCATGGGTTCTAACGCTGCGGCGCTACTTGGAATAGAGGTTCCGGCGATAGCCTAGTACTGGACTGAACTGTTAAATGCGGTCGAACCCCGCGCCGGACGGCTACGCCGTCGGTTGACCGTTTTCCCAACGTTCCTCGAAATGCGGATATACGCGGCTCATGTATCCGGTGTGGAACTGCCAGAACGATTCGGGGTCAAACCTAGGTGGATTGCCCGGTCCCTGGCAGCTCGGCAGGCAGGAGCCTACAGCATCCAGGTTCGGGCAGACGAAGAAGGCTAGCGAGTAACGATCATTCTCTGTAGGCGGGATCACCCGGTGCGGGGTCGCGCGCACAAGTCCGTTCGACCAACGCTCTAGATACTGTCCGAAATTCACAACAATGCTGTCCGACGGAATGTCAGGCAAGATCCAACGGCCGTCCGTATCCATGACCTGCAGGCCAGGTTCTTGGGCCGCGGGAAGGAAGGTGTTGAAGCTTGTGTCTGAATGGGCGCCGTGACCGGTCTCGTCGGTCGCGAGGCTTTGTTTGATAGGATAGTGAATCATCCGGGTATAGAAATGTGCACGGTTGAAATAGGGTGTGAAGAAATCATCACTTAGACCAAGCGCCCGTGACCAGACCGGCAGGAACGAAGTCGCTAGCTGTCCCATGGTTTCGAGATAGTGCATTGCCACTCTAGATAGGTCTGGTGCGCCTGCTGGCCACCGGTTGCGTCCAAACATGCGCTTGCGGGCAACGACGTTGGGGTTGTCATCGGCATAGTCGACACCAAAATTATACGACTCGTAAAAATCATTTTGAGGGCGCTCATAGTAGCGGGACTCTCGAACGACTGTCATGCGCAGAGGCTGATAGCCGCGCTCATGGGGGTCTATCTCAAGCGCCATTTTTTCGTCGAGAGGCAACGCGAAGAATTCCCGCGATTGATTGAACATGGCCTCTGTCAATTCATCGGGTATGCCATGATCAACTAGACACATGAAACCAAGTCCTTCAGCGACTTGACGCAGTTGTCGTGCAAGGCCGTCGATGCCTGCCGAATCACCGGCGCGCAATGGGCCCAAGTCGAGCACTGGCAGGGGGCGGCGGCGAATGTCGCGCACCTGACGGGTGTAGTCCGGATCATGGTTGGTGTTTGCATTTGCCATCCTGATCTCCCTCAGGCTTTCTCATTGTCGGATAGGCGTTGGTTGGCGTAAAGGAAGCGCCAGGTCTCGAACACCGGTGCGGTGCCCGGGCTGGAGAGTTCTGCCATCCGGTTGCCAAGTGCGTCCTGTGCGGCAACCAGCGCGGCGTTTGGATCGGTGCCCTCGACCAGCACACCCCACTCGGGGATCTGCATTGGGTCCGGTTCCTGGCCGAAGGCTCGGGTCATGCGATGGTCTAATTTGAGCTCGACGGCAATCGCACTAGCCCCGGTGAGTTGTGTTCGCGCTGAGAGGTCTTCAAGGATACCGTTGGTTAACCAGGCTTCAGTGTCCTGTGCCAGATTCGGCTCAGGATGAAACCGCGCCAAAGCCAAATACGCTCCCATGCCGCGGCTGGAATCGGCGATGACGCGGGCGACCATTCGGTGCCATTTCGTGAATTGCGGCATGATTTTTTTCGACCATTCGGAGGGTCGAGATAATACATCCAGATAGGTGGGTGAGCCGATATAGGACGGAGCCACACACTCATAGGTCGACATGTATTTGATTTCGGCTTCGATCGCTTCGTAACGTCGCGCGCGCCGAAAACCAGGCAGGTCGATCCGCTCGTTGAGATGTTCTCGATTGTACCAATCGTTGAATTCGTTCTCGAGGTCGGGCGCAACCTCGGTGAATGTAATCATCAAGCCTTCACCGAAAAGCTGCATGTGGTCCCCCTTTTTGGATTACCTGCCTAATCAATACTATATGCGAGTGTGATCGGGCGGCACTGCGAATCCAAAGAACTAAATTTAATGGGGATCGAGACGGCCGCCTAAAATAACTTGGGGTTCTACCCGCCAGCAACACCCGTACTGTTATGCAACCGATACTTGTTTCTATCTCGCAAACCAATACCGTTCATCGCCTCAGCTCGAGATTTCCTTCGTTGCGCCGTGCGGCCTCTATGATGAAGCAGGCATCGCGATGCCGAGTTTGTCTGCCTCGGCCTTCAATCGATCCCATGTGCCGGGCGGCAGTGGGATGCCATTTTTATTGCGTTCGGCAAGGATTGCATCGCCGCGTTCGCCAGGCGCATAAATTTCCTCGACTCCGTCCGCTTTGGGCAGACTCTTGATCCCCTTGGCTAGCTGGTCGATTTCGTCTCGGTAGGTATCGAGATTTGTAAAGGCCGAGATGTCTATTGCCGCGGCGAGCCCGTTCTGCCGGTATCCTGTTGGGTTGGCGCCGGGCCTGATGTTCGGCTCTACTAAAGGGTTGCTGGCAAACAGGCTGACCATGCACTCGATCATCATCGACAGGCCTGATCCCTTCGCGCCGCCCAGTGGCATGAGTGTCTTAACCGCGTTCGCGTCGTTGGTGTTGTGACCCTCCACGTCCATGCCCCAGCCGTCAGGAATTGGGGTATTGCTGTCCTGGGCTGCCAGAACCTTGCCCATGGACACAGTAGCGGTTGACATGTCGAGGACCAGCGGCGGGTGTTTTCCGCCCGGTACGGCGATTGCCAGGGGATTGGTTGACGCGCCCGCCACCTTGGAGCCGTGATAGGCCATCATCGGGCGTGAGGCGGTTATCACGATGCCCGCGAAGCCGGCGCGTGCGGCCTGCAGGGCGTAGTAGCCGATGGCGCCGCCGTGGGTAATGTTGCGCACAATACACCAGCCCACATGGCATTCATGTGCCCGTCCTATCGCCTCATCCATTGCCATGGTCATGGCGACAGGGCCGGGGGCCCAGTCAGAATCTAGGATAGCGATCGCCCCAGCCCGCTTCTCCACCTTTATGTTGGGACGGGCGTGAATATTCCCATTCTTCATGTATTCGATGTAGCGCGGAACCCGCAGTACCCCGTGGGAATCCATGCCGCGGGCATTGGCCCAGACCAGGATGTCGGCCCAGGTTTCGGCGTGCTCGGAGGCCACGTCGGACGCATGAAAAATCTCCTTGATGAAGGCTTTGAGTGCATCGGGGGAAACGAGATGATCGTCGGCGGTCATGAAACCTCTTGCGATAAATAGGCGCTGGTGCCGGTCGTGGTGTTGTCCCGGCGCGGCCACTGGTTAGCCGCGACGCTATAGTGGAAGGCATCTACCGCAGCGTTGAACGTTGCCGGGTTCTCGAGATTGATAAGGTGCCCGCTCTTGGGGAACACCGCTAGCCCGGACGATGGAATGGCCCGTTTGAGAAAGATATTAGTGTCGATGCACGGCTCATCTTCGTCGCCGATCATCAGCAGTACCGGCGTTTCGACCGCACCTAGAGCGTCTTCAAAGTCATAGAGAGATGGGCGGCCGGCCTGGACTCGTCGCAGGGTGTAGGCCGACCCTATGGGGGAATGTTCGGCGAAATGGTCGGCGAACTCTTGCCATGCCGCAGGACTCTTCATCTTGAGTTGGAGGCGGGTCGCGCTGGAGGCAAAACCAGGCAGGTCGAGTGAATTCTGGGCGAGGATATGGTCTGCTAGTGCTAGCGTCTCAAGCAGGAAACCCTCGCGAGTATTGGGGAAGGATCCGGAGCCACTGCTCGCTATGACCGCGGTCTCTGCACGGTCCGGGTGGGCCAGTATGAAGCGCAAGCAGGTGTAGGCTCCCATGCTTAGGCCAATCAGGTGTGCGCGCTCTATCTGCAGTGCGTCGAGTACGCCCAGCAGGTCGGCGGTTGCGATATCCTGTCCGTAGGCGTCCTCGTCCTTCGGCACCTCCGAGGGCGGATAGCCTCGTGCGCTATAGGTGGCGCACCGGAAACGGTCTCTGAAATGATCGACTTGGCCGCGCCAGGACCTATGGTCACCGCCGAACTCGTGCACGAACACGAGAGGTGCGCCGTTCCCTTCTGCTTCCACCCAGAGTCGTACGCCATTTATGTTATGATGTGCCATGGCCGGTTCTAGAGCTCGGCGCGAACTAGTGCGGCGCCCGCAACTAGCGCGCGCAGCTTGCTTTGGGAGACCGTCCGGGGAAGAGGTACCATGCCGCAGTTGGTGCAGGGGAAGATCCGTTCGGGTGATGTGTGTTCCATGGCGTTGCGGATCACGACGGCTACCTCCTCGGGAGATTCCGCCGTTAAGGTTGTCACGTCAATCGCACCAACCAGCACGTCCTTTTTTCCGTCGAGTAGTTTGATAACCTCCATCGGCACCCGTGAGCCCGCAAACTCCAAAGAGACCTGATCGATGTTGCTTCCAGCCAGCGCTGGCAGGATTGCAGCATACTGATCCCAAACGTCGCCTAGGGTAGCCTTCCACTGCAAATTTTCTTCGATGCCGTAGCCGTAGCAGATATGTACAGCGGTGGTACAATCGAGTCCCTCGACCGCGCGGTTCAGAGACGCAACGCCCCAGGTTGGCACTGCGTCGAGATAGACGTTGAAGGCCGGTTCGTCGAACTGCAAGGTGTCGACCCCGGCCGCCACCAGTTCCTTCGCCTCCTCGTTTAGTATTTCGGCGAAGGCCATCGCCATCTTCGGTCGGTCGCCGTAATGCTGATCCGCCAGCGTGTCGACGATGGTCATCGGCCCCGGCATGGTAAATTTTAGGTCTCGATTTGTCTGGGTGCGCGCGAACTTTACTTCCTCGCCATGGATCGGTCCGGAACGGTTAAGTCCGGAAACGACGGTCGGGCAGTCTGCGTCGTAGCGATTGCCGCGGATACCGATCCTGGTCTTCTTTTCGAAGTCAATGCCGTCTATTTTCTCCAAAATGCCGTGGACGAAATGCTGACGCGACTGCTCGCCGTCGGTGACGATGTCGATCCCGGCCTCCTCTTGGTCGCGGATAGCGAGCCGCACCGCGTCATACTTTGCCTCTTCGAGCAGCGCTGGGTCGTCGGTGGTCCACGGTGCCCAGAGAGCCTCGGGCTTTGCCAGCCATGACGGCTTTGGCAGGCTGCCAGTGATTGTCGTATTGAGCATGGGTTTGTCCCCGTCAGAAATTTTGTGCCCGCTGGTGCGCGCGGCGATTTTGGCTACGTTGTCCCATGAGGTATCATCACCCGGAGGCGTGCCCACCGCAATACGGGTCGCTGTTGAAAACACGCAGAAGAAACTCTGAGGTAGGGGACCCCATGTCGAAACCGGAACTGCCGGAAGGTTGGCCAGAGGGCAAGGCGCTCGCTGTGTCCGTGAATATCATGTGCGAGGCTTGGACTGACGACGAATCGCCGGGCATTGGCCCTATGGGCAATCCGCTCAAGGGTGGATATCTAGATACCCAGTCCCGCTCCTGGGCCGAGTACGGCATGACCCATGGCGCGCCACGGCTACTTGACATTGTCGGCGAACTTGGGGTGCCTGCTGGTACCTATGCGAGTGGCATCATCGCGGAAAAATGGCCCGAGCTATTGCACCGGATCGACAAAGACGGGCATTTCATCGGTGCTCATGCCTGGATGCAAAACAGACTACCAGTCTACCAGGGACGTGCGGATGAAGAAGCCGAACTTAAGAAGGGTGCTGCGCTATTTGCCGACGTGGTCGGCAAGGCTCCGAAGGGTTTCGCCAGCCCCCGCGGTACGCCAAGTCCCAACACTGCCGAGTTGCTAGTTGAGAACGGCTTCGAATGGCACATAGATTATTTCAATACCGATCTGCCCTATCGGCTAGATACGGCTGCGGGGTCGCTAGCCGCGATTCCTTTCACCATGGAGATTAACGATCTGCCTCTCTACATGCGCTATGGTAACCCGCCCCGGGCTTATTCCGATGTGCTCAAGCGGGTAATCGATAGGTACGACACTATCGGCCGCCCGCCGGCATTGATCGACATCACCGCGCACGCCCATGTTTTTGGTCGCCCCTATGGAGCGATAGAGTTCCGAGAGGCAATCATGGCAGTGAAAGATATCGACTGGGTTTGGATGACTACCCATGAAGAGCTCGCAGGCTTAGTAAACGCCGGATAGCGCTATGCGGTTTTGGGACACCTCCATCGCCGTGTCGTTGCTCGTGAGCATGGCGTGTGCCCAAGCTCACGCCCAAGCCATACCGCGTGATGTCTACCTAATCGACATGGCGGCGGTGGAATGCTTTGAGGTGATCGGGAAGGCGCCTGAGCACCGCGAGATTATGCGGCGACGGGGCGGCGAAGACCTCGGTCCGGCCAAGACCTTTATTGTTCGCATCCGCGACACGATCGCTGAGGACATCCGGGCCACCTACTCGGATGTAGAGGATAGTCCCCATCCTGGTTTTGAGCATTTCCGTTCGAGCGCTATCCGGTTTGATTTTGGCGGCGATGACCCTGGATCGATGACGCAGATTCTACCGCGTGACCGGTTCATAATGTTTTCTATGTCAGAAGGGGTGATTGCCGAGCTGGCTCGTGAGCGGCCGCGCTGCGGCGCCCGTCACCGTTTTGACCGTAAGCCTTTCGAGGCACTTTACTGGCGGGTCCGCGACACGCTCCGACAGATGCTCGACCAGGGTGCGCGTTAGATAAGTCGCCAGTCTTCGATCTTTCATGCAGACCTCGATCAATGGCGCAGTGTCATCCGACACCAAATATAATCTCACTTACACCAACTCTTTGGGTGTTATCAGGTGACCCAGCGACCCGATTGGCGGAGGGAGTCTAGTTATTCTTGCCGTCCACCCCTATGACATTAGCTATCAGGAGAAGGTTGCCGGCGCCACATTTTACTGGTGTTGTACTCGGACCGTTCTATCTCTCTAGTGCGGACGTTATCGAAAATGCTAACAGCTTCGACGAGGTAAATAGCAGGGCTGGCCCAGATGACTGACAGACCGAAGATCTTCGTCACTCGGCGCCATGTCGCGGAGACTGAGGCACGTCTTGCTGCGAACTATGACGCGCTGATCAACAGCTGCGACGATATCATGCCCGCCGCGGACCTTGTTGCAGCGGCCGATGGCATGGATGCAATCCTGATTTGTGTGACTGAGCCTATGGACGCGGAGCTAATCGCGCGCTTGCCGAACGGGCTGCGCGCAATTCTCACCCTATCGGTTGGCTTCGACCATATTGACATCGACGCGGCGAGAGCGCGGGGTATCGCCGTTCTCAATACTCCTGACGTTGTCACAAACCCAACCGCCGAGGTCGGCATGCTTTTGCTGCTGGGCGCCGCGCGCCGGGCAACCGAGGGCGGGAGAATGATGCGGGCCGGTGAATGGACTAGCTGGTCGCCGCGTCAGATGATCGGCAAAGAGATTACGGGCTCTGCGCTTGGCATCTTCGGAATGGGCCGGATCGGCCAGACTATTGCCGATCGGGCCCGAGCCTTCGACATGACTATCCGCTACCACAACCGCTCGCGACTTTGTTTTGAGGAGGAGAAAGATGCGAGCTTCTGCGCGAGTGTCGAGGCACTGTTGCCCGCGAGTCCGTTTCTAGTTATCTGTGCGCCGTCGACACCTGAGACTCATGGTTTTCTAAACGCTGAGCGGATCGCGATGCTGCCTGATGAGGCGGTGGTCGTGAACATCGCGCGCGGCGAACTCGTTGTTGACGAGGCGTTGGTTGACGCACTGCGGTCGGGGAAAATTGCTGCGGCGGGACTAGACGTGTTTAACGGCGAGCCGAACGATATCAACCCCGCCTACCTAGAGCTGCCCAATGTTTTTATGACGCCCCATATTGGTAGCGGGGCCGAACGCTCGCGTGCGGCTATGGGCGATATGCTACTGGACGGACTTGATCTTCTGCTTTTGGGCGAGCCGGTCCCCAATCGCGTTGTCTGAGGTCTTTACCAGGCTGCCCGGCTCGGCCCGTGGTGCGATCTGGATGCTAGGGGCGGCGCTCTTCTTCGGCACCCACGGGGTCTGGGTGCGTTTGGCTGTTGGGGAAGGCGCCGACCCCCTTATCGTCTCGTTCTGGCGCTCTCTAGTCTTCTTTCTACTGATTCTACCGTGGATAATTGCTAACTGGCGAACCGCTCTTCGCTCGTCGCATCCGTTCGGCCAAGTCCTGCGCGCGGCGTTCTCCATGGCTGGGCTGATCCTGCTGGTTCTCGCCCAGGCTAGCCTTCCGCTGGCTGAGGTCTCGGCGCTGACATTCGCTGCCCCTCTATTCGGTATCATCGGGGCTTCTTTGTTACTCGGCGAGGAAGTGCGGACGCGTCGATGGATCGCGACTTTGGTGGGTTTCGCTGGAGTCTGGATAGTTCTGCGGCCGGGCGTGAGTGAGGTGAACCTGCTGTTTTCTTTACCTCTAATTTCGGCTGTTTTTATTGCCAGTTCTAACCTTATGATCCGTTTTCTGGCAAAGGACGACGCCCCAACGACGACTGTGGCCTGGCTAGCGATAGCGGCTGTACCGCTTACGCTGGCACCGGCGTTGTTTGCTTGGGTGTGGCCAAATCCCATGGCCTTGTTTTGGATGGCCATGTTGGGCGGGGCGGGGCTGGGTGCACATATCTGCTTGGTGCGTGCTTTTACGGCTGCTGAGGCGTCTGCAGTTCTATCTTACGATTATTCGCGTTTGATTGTTACTTCGCTCCTCGGGTTCTTCATCTTCGGTGAGGTGCCAACGATCTGGACTTGGGTTGGCGGTGCGATCATCGTCGGCGCCGTCGTTTACATAGCCCGCCAGGAGAGGCGCGCTAGCTCCGAGCTCTGAACAAGAGATTAACAGATCTCACCGCACCGACGCCGCAGAGGTATGCTTCCGTCTGCCCATGCGCTTGGTGATTACCGCTGCGGCCCCATCAAGGATCGCGTTGGTATCGATGCCGTGGGTCCGGTAGAGGTCGGGAAGGTCACCAGACTGCCCAAAGCTTTCGACACCTAGTGCCGCAACGTCATGATGAGCAACACCGCCGAGCCAGGCCAAGGTTGCAGGATGGCCGTCGAGCACAGTGACTAGACCGGCGTCCGGCGCTAGGCATCCCAGCAGAATTTCAATGTGGGACAGGGCAGAACCGGACCCGCGCGCATGAGCCTGGGTTGCTGCCTGCCAGTCCGTGAACAGTCGGTCGGCGGAAGTTACAGCGAGCAGTCCTGCACCGGGAATGTCTTCGAGCAATGCATCATGTGCGGCGACCGCCTCAGGTACCACGACCCCGGTATAGACGATCGCGATCTCTGCGCCTGGCGCGGGCTCGCGCAGCCAGTAGGCTCCGGCGAGAACATCGGTGGCGATGTGCTCAAAGTTTCGCTGAGGCTGGTTGAGGGCATGGGTCGACAGCCGAAGATAAACCGCGCCACCGTCGTCAGCTTGCATGTACTCAAAACTCCACTTCATGATGTGCGCAAGCTCGTCGGCGAAGGCGGGTTCAAAGGACGTGAGGCCCGGCTGGGAAAGCCCAATCAGAGGTGAGTTGATCGACTGATGCGCGCCACCCTCGGGCGCTAGTGTGATGCCTGACGGTGTGGCTACCGCCATGAAGCGGGCGTCCTGGTAGCAGGCATAGTTGAGACTATCGAGGCCACGCGCGATGAACGGGTCGTAGAGCGCGCCGACCGGCAGGAGCCGAGCACCAAATAGTTGGTCTGACAGACCTAGCGCGGCGAGCAATAAGAACAAGTTGTTCTCCGCGATGCCCAGCTCGATGTGTTGGCCGCTCGGTCCCGCCGACCATTTGAAAGCCGATGGAACCTGTTGCTCGCGAAAAACGTCAGCGGTGTTCTCATGGTGGAACAACCCGCGTTGGTTGACCCAACCTGCCATGTTGGTGGTGACCGTCACGTCCGGGGTGGTGGTGACTATCCGATCTGCCAGCTCCGTGTTGCTGCGCCCCAGATCGTTGAGGATCTGGCCGAATGCCTCCTGAGTTGACATCTGTTTTCCCTCGGGCACGGGAAGCGTCATCACGGGAATCTTCGGTGCAGCGGCGGCCGTCTGACGTTGGGCGAATGGCACGTCGGCCAAGAAGGCCGCCAGCGCTTCCTCGGAGATGTCGAGACCCTCGGTGACGTCCCATTCGTGCCCATCGCGTATGGCATGGCTCTCTTTGAAAGCCGCCATTTGGTCCGGGTTCATTAAACCCGAGTGATTATCCTTGTGGCCTGCCAGCGGGGTGTTGAAACCCTTGATGGTATAAGCAACAAAGCATTGCGGCGTGTCGTTGTCGCCAACATCGGCAAATGCCTCGAGGGTTGCCGCCATATCATGCCCGCCGAGGTTGGTCATCAACCGTTGCAGATCGTTATCGTCGTGCTCATCGAGCAACGTCCTGATGCCCTTCACATTCCCGATGTCTGTTTTCAGATGGTTGCGCCAGGCGTCGCCTCCCTGGTATGTGAGTGCAGCATAGAGCTGATTGGGGCAAGCGTCGATCCAGTCTCGCAGTGCTTCCCCGCCGGGGCGCTGGAACGCTGCCGTCTGCAGCTTTCCGTATTTGAGCTCGACCACGTTCCAACCAACGGTGCCGAAGAAATCCTTGATGCGCTGGAACAGATAGTCGTGGACGACACCGTCTAGGCTCTGGCGATTATAGTCTATCACCCACCAGAGGTTCCGGACGTCATGTTTCCAGCCTTCAAGGAGGGCCTCGAAAACATTGCCCTCGTCGAGCTCGGCATCGCCCATTAGCGCCACGAGCCGACCGTTGGCTTGACCCTCGGCTAGGTTATGGTGCTGAACATAGTCGCGCACCATGGCACCGAACAGGGTTGCTCCGACCCCGAGCCCGACGGACCCGGTGGAAAAGTCCACATCTTCAGTGTCTTTGGTCCGCGACGGGTAGGACTGTGCTCCACCCAGCGCGCGGAAATTTATCAGCTTGTCCACGTCCTGTCGGCCAAGAAGATATTGGATTGCGTGGAACACGGGCGCGGCGTGCGGCTTCACCGCGACCCGGTCTTCCGGTCGCAAGCTGTGTAGGTAGAGTGCTGTTAGAAGGGTCGTTGCGGAGGCGCAGGAGGACTGATGGCCGCCGACCTTTAATTTGTCGCGGTTTTTGCGCAGGTGATTAGCGTTGTGGATCATCCAGGAAGACAACCACAGGATTTTGCGCTCTAGTGACTCAAGGGTCGGAATATCCGCATTTGAGAGGATCACGCGGGGCTCGGCTTTTTGGCGGGGCATTGGTTTCGTCCGCTTAGGTTCCAGACTTTAGAGATCCTAGCAGCACAGACAAGGATAGGTGTTGCGAAGGTGGCGTAAATAAACTCAAATTACGCAAGGAAACGCCTATAAATCTCTAAATAGGGACAACTTATGCCAATAAATGATCTTGATACGATAGATTGTAATATCTTGGATTTTCTCCAGGAGAATGCGCGTATGGCGAATGCGGATCTCGCACGGAAAGTGAACCTGTCATCGTCCCCTTGTTTGCGCAGGGTCCGGAACCTAGAGAATGAGGGCTATATTCGGCGCTACACGGCGCTGCTTGACCCTGCAGCCATCGGTCTTCCCGTAAGCGTATTCGTACAGGTTTCCCTAGAACGCCAGGTCGACAATGCGCTTGAGGAATTCGAGTCCCGGATCGTCGCGCGGCCCGAGGTTATGGAATGCTACCTTATGACCGGCGACAGCGACTATCTGCTGCGGGTAGTGGCGCCCAGCCTGGAATCGTTCCAGCATTTTCTGCTGGAGCATCTTACGAAGTTTCCCGGGGTGGCGAGCATTAAGTCAAGTTTTGCTCTAAAGCAGGTGAGCTATCGCACGGCACTGCCGCTGGCACACATCGCGAATATATAGATGTGCTAGGCAAGCGGCTGTTTGCGTACCCGAAGCCAGAACGTAAAATTTTTTCGTACCAGTGCGGGGAGGATAGTTTGAGCAATAAATACAGGACATTCGTATCCGGTTTCTGCAGCCATATTGATCCGGTTGAGATAACCGGCGTTGGGGAAGGGCCACTCAAGGGATTTAATTTTGCGGTCAAGGACATCATCAACGTAGAGGGTGTCGTCACCGGGGCCGGTAATCCCGACTGGTATGCGAGCCATGATCCTGCGTCCCGGCACGCGACCGCTGTGCAGCGCCTGCTTGATGCAGGCGCCAATTTAGCGGGCAAGACCATTACCGAAGAGTTTGCCTACGGCCTGATAGGCGAGAATTTCCATTACGGGACACCGGTTAACCCGCGCGTGGACGGCGGTATCCCAGGTGGCTCGTCCTCAGGCTCGGCCTCCGTGGTGGCTAGCAAACAAACCGATTTCGCGCTCGGTACAGACACCGGTGGGTCCGTGCGCGTGCCTGCGTCCTTTTGCGGCTTGTACGGAATTCGTCCGAGCCATGGTCGGGTCTCTCTAGACGGTGTTCTGCCGCTGGCGCCGAGCCTCGACACCTGTGGCTGGTTTGCCCGCGAGGCATCGCTGTTTCGCCGGATCGCGCCTGTCCTCCTGGATTGGCGGGACTCACCGCCGCCAGCGCGTGTCCTTATTGCCGAAGATGCATTCGAATTGGTTAGCGAAGAAGTGCGCAATGCTCTCGCGCCGGTGATTTCTCGGCTAGAGGCCCTTTATGGCACGGCAAAACCGATCCGCCCGAGTGCGCGGGTGGGGTTCGATGGCGGCTTTCCGGCGTGGCAGCGGGTCATGCAGATTACCCGTGGTTCCGAGGCCGCAGCCTCCCACTTGGGCTGGATGCGTGCTAACAACCCCGAGATGGGTCCGCATTTCCGGGAGCGCTTCGAGGCGGGTGACACCTATGGTCCTTTTGACATCGCGGATGCCATGTCGAAACGCGCGATGATCGACGGGCATTTATCTGGAACCTTGGGTGATGATGCGATCCTGTTGGTCCCGGCTGCGCCGGCGACGGCACCGCTGGGCGGTGCAGAGGAAGAAGTCTATGATCGTTTGCGTACGTTGAACGAGCTCTACAACTGTGCCGCTCCCCTCGCTCGTCTACCACAGGTCTCGTTACCTTTGGCCGAAACATCCCGAGGGCCCATCGGGCTGGGGGTCATCGCCGGTCACGGACGTGATGAGATGCTACTCGACCTCGCCGTCGAGCTAGATGGGTAATGTCTAGGCCAGTCCCCCCGCCGATGCGAACCAACTGGTTTACCGTTTCTGTGGTCGTCCTGTCCGCGATTACGGCCGCCTTCCAGATCGGCAAGGCACCCGTCGCCCTGCCGATGATGCGGAGCGAGCTCGGCCTTACCCTTGACGAAGGGGTGTGGATCATCTCGATTTTCAATCTGCTCGGCATTATCTTCGGCATGTTTGCTGGTGCGCTCGGTGATCGGCTGGGTCACAGGAAGCTAATTCTCCTCGGCTTTGTCGCCATGGCGCTGGCAAGTTTCTTAGGGGCCAATGCCGGCGGGTTCGCCGAACTGCTTGCGAGTCGTGTGCTCGAAGGGTTTGGCTTTATTGTCGTCGTGGCAGTAGCCCCGCCGCTCTTTTTACGGTTCGCTGAACCGCGTCATCACCGCTTGGTCTTAGGCTTCTATGGCGGCTATTGGCCGGCGGGAGTGGCCGTAATGGTCTTGGTTACGCCTTACATACTCGAGGGTGCGGGTTGGCGAGGTCTCTGGATTTTAAACGGCCTTCTAGCGATCGTTGTGATGTTACTCGTCGCTTATTCTACTCAGTCCCGGGACGTTGCCCAGTCGGCGGTGCGGGCGCCGGTCTTCGGCCAGGCGCTGCGGACTTTCACCCGAGGTGGGCCGCTGGTCCTCGCTCTGACATTTGCAACCTATTCGTCAATCCACGTCACCGTGGTGGCATTGTTGCCGACCTTCTATGTGGAGACTGAACTCCTTGGCTTGGCGCGTATTGCACCTATGACGGCCTTCGTCGCGGCGGTCAACGTGGCAGGCAATATTCTGGGCGGAATCGCCGTCCATCGTGGCATTGCACGATGGAAACTGGTGATTGCTACTTTCGTACTGATCGGGCTGAGCGCACTCCTTGTTTATGATGAGCGGCTGATTTTCGAGGTACGTCTGGTTGCTGCGGTTTTCTTGTCGTTCATAGCCGGAATAATCCCTGCCTGCCTGTTTGCCACTGTCGCTGTGGTTGCGCCGACAGCCGCACTGGTTGGTGCCACGACAGGTCTGATGATGCAGGGTTCCCAGTTGGGGCAATTGGTTGGGCCGGTTGCTATGGCCAAGGTTGTGACATGGACGGGCACTTGGAATACTGCACCGATTACGCTGATCACCGCGGCGGTGGCGGGAAGCCTGCTTATGCTGGTGGTTCGCCGGATCGAGCGGAGAAGGATATCCGACTAACTAGGAGCCCCATGCGGGGCACTCATCATATCGCATCCGACTTTACCATCGTACGTGCCCTGCTATAACGGACAAAGTCATCTCATCGATTACATGGATGCTTTTCGATCATGAGCGCGTTTCGTACCCTGGACGATCTCGATGCTACCGGAAAACGAATCCTGTTGCGCGCCGACCTGAATGTTCCAATGTCGCAAGGTTTGGTCACCGACCGGACCCGGCTTGAGCGCGTGGGGCCGACCATCCTGGAGCTGGCTGATAAAGGCGCGAAGGTAATTGTGACGTCGCATTTCGGTCGACCGATGGGCGAGCGCTTAGTCGAAATGTCGCTGGCTCCCGTCGCCGATGAGCTAGGTGCGGTGCTGGGCCGCCCGGTCGGTTTTGCCGCCGATTGCATCGGTGATGAGGCTATCAATGCGGTGTCGGCCATGGCAGAAGGAGACATCCTCGTGCTTGAAAACTCCCGTTATCACTCGGGCGAAGAAACTAATGATGCGGCGTTTTCTGCTTCTCTTGCAGGTCTTGCCGAGGCCTATGTTAACGATGCTTTCTCCGCTGCTCATCGTGCCCATGCTTCGACCGATGGAGCTGCGCGGCTTCTTCCGGCCTATGCAGGACGCCTCATGCAGGCGGAGCTCGAGGCGCTTGATCGCGCGCTCGGAAATCCCCAGCGACCGGTTATGGCTATCGTCGGCGGCGCCAAAATTGTGAGCAAACTCGAGCTTCTCGGTAACCTGATCAGCCGCGTCGATCAACTTGTGATTGGAGGCGGAATGGCCAACACATTTCTTTACGCTATGGGGATCGATGTTGGTGCGTCGCTCTGCGAGCAGGAGATGGCTGACACTGCGCGCGACATATTGGCACGCGCAGGTGAGACTGGCTGCGAAGTAGTGTTACCGTCCGATGTCGTAATAGCGAGTGAGTTCAGAGCGGAAGCGGAAAGTCGAGTAGTGCCTGTGGACGCCGTTCCGGGGGACCAAATGATACTTGATGTCGGTCCCGATAGTGTTGCCAGCTTGGCGATGCGGATCGCCAAGGTGCACACCTTGGTCTGGAATGGTCCGCTTGGCGCCTTCGAAATCAAACCGTTCGATGAGGGAACTGTGCGGGTAGCCCTTGCAGCGGCCGAACTGACGAAGTCCGGCACACTTCTCTCCGTGGCCGGGGGCGGCGATACCGTTGCTGCGATGAACCATGCGGGTGTAGTAGACGACCTTAGTTATGTCTCGGCGGCCGGGGGTGCATTTCTCGAATGGCTCGAAGGCAAGACCCTGCCAGGTGTCGCAGCGCTTTACGCGTCGGCGACCTAGGGGTTGGCATGCCCGCTAGCTGAAACCTCGATCGCTATTTCACAACGTTTAATCTCGGCGACTTTTCGCCCTTCAGGAATCGGTTGGGTGTATCGGCGGAGATCGGCTAGCCACCGTCTGGTCTTACCGCAGTCTCTTCGACCTGTTCACGCAGAAACAATGGCGTCTGGGCAGCCGCAAATATGAAAGTCAGTGGCATGATCCCGAAGAGCTTAAAGGACACCCAGAAGTCGGTCGAGAAATTGCGCCAAACGAGTTCGTTCAGAATCGCGAGGACGATGAAGAATACCGCCCAACGCAGGGTGAGGACGCGCCAGCCCCGGTCAGTTAGCTGCACCGCTGCGCCGAACAGCGGTTTGAGAAGTGCCCGGCCGCTCGCCAAACCACAGAACAGGATGATGGAGAACAGCGTGTTTACTAGGGTGGGCTTGAGTTTTATAAATGTTTCGTCGGCGAGGATCAGAGTTAGGCCGCCGAAGAAAAGGACGAAGATGCCGCTGACCAGCGGCATGACAGGCAGGCGCCGCTCGAGCCGCCAGCCTACGGCCAGTGCGATGAGCGTGGCTGTCATGAATGCGGCTGTAGCCTCAAATAGCCCCTGTTCGGTCATCACGGAATTGGTGTCGGCAAGCCATAGGTTGCGCAACTCTGGCAGACCATCGCGCCCGTTCACCACGAAGAACACGACAAGAGGACCCGCTTCGATCAATAGTTTGAGCCATGGACGCATAACGGTGTGAACCTACGATTCTTGACAAAAGGTTGGAAGCTTGGACGCGGTCATCTGTTCACCAATTTCGAATGGTTAGGCGGCGAATTTGAGTGCGCCGGCTCCGAGCGCGACTAGAATCGCAGCGGGGATACGGCGGGCACCCAGACGTTCGCCCAAAATGAAGGTTCCTATCAGCGCGGCGAAGACGACCCCTGTCTCGCGCAGAGCGGCGACGGCGGCGACCGAGGCGTTCGCGAAGGCGAACAGAATTAGCATATAGCTGCCGACTGCAACGACCCCACCGATTGCACCCTTAATCATATTAGTGCGCATATAGGGGAAAATCCTGCCACGCCGGATGGTCAGGGCGATAGCCAGAACCGGGACAGATGTGAAGATCATTAACCAGCTGCCATAGGTGATCGCGGCATAGTCGATTTCCGGGCCGATAGTTCGTATGCCCACCGCGTCGAACAGTGAGTAGGCGGCGATCATGCTTCCGGTCAGGATGGCCAGAATAACGGCTTTGAAGTCGGCAGTGGCCAACTTTCCTGGTTCGAAGGTGAGTGCAAAGACGCTAGCGACCAGCAATAGGATAGCGGCCACCTCGGGCCATCCCGGCGTGTCGCCGACGATGGGGCCGGCCAGAGCGACGATCACCAACGGCGCGGTGCCGCGGGCGATCGCATATACCTTTCCCAGATCGCCATAGGTGTAGGCGCACATCAGCAAAACGAAATAGCCAGCGTGCAGTATGCCCGACCCGATCAGCCAGGGCCAGTGATGGGGTTCGGGCCATGGGACAAACAAGACCGCCACAATCAGCGCTGCTGTAGCGGCGAACCCGGAGATTACCGCACCGGTGAGCCAGCCATCGTCGCCAGCTTTTACCAGGGCATTCCAGCTCGCGTGCATCAGCGCTGAGACGATAACAGCGAGTGCGACAATCGTTGTCATTCAGAGGTCTCGGACGCCGGAGCAGTGTTGAGATCGAGCAGGTTGTAGGCGAATGCTTCGGCTTCGAAAGGGCGTAGATCGTTAATCCCTTCGCCAACACCAATGGCGTAGATAGGGATTATGAAGCGATCGGCAAGTCCAACGATCACGCCGCCGCGGGCCGAACCGTCGAGCTTGGTGACGACAAGGCCGCTGACTTCTACCAGGTCACGAAAAGTTTCGACCTGGGAATGGGCGTTTTGTCCAGTTGTCGCATCGAGAACGAGTAAGACGTCATGGGGGGCTGTCGGGTCGACCTTGCGGATAACGCGAATGATCTTCCCTAGTTCAGCCATCAGGTCTGCTTTGTTTTGCAGTCGCCCGGCGGTGTCGATTAGTAACAGATCCGATCCGTCGGCGCGTGCTTGCTCCATGGCATTGAAGGCGACGGCGGCTGGATCGTCTCCCTGCTCCTGTGCGATGACCGGGACGCCGACCCGTTCGCCCCACAGCTTCAGCTGGTCGATAGCCGCTGCGCGAAAAGTATCGGCCGCTGCCAGCGTGACACTTTGTCCGGCCTCGGTGAACCGGGCGGCGAGCTTGCCGATGGTGGTGGTCTTACCGGTGCCGTTGACGCCGGCTACTAGGAGTACTCGCATTCCCGACTGGGTTGCGGCCAGGTCAGAAAGCGGTCGGGCCACCGGCGCGATTATCGTTACGATTTCTTCGGCGAGTGCTGCGCGCACTGTGACTCCGTCAGCGTCACCGGGAAATTTTCGGGCACCTATCTTGGAGGCAAGTTGTGCCGACGTTCCAACACCGAGGTCTGCCATTATCAGCACATCCTCGAGTTCTGCGAGAGTATCAGAGTCGATCTTTCGGGAAGTAAAGATGGCACCGATGTCGCTCGATAAGCGCACTGAGCTTCGAGAGAGGCCCGACCTAAGTCGCGAAAGCCAGCTACTCTCGTTCATGCTGCGCTCCGCACGGTGACGCCAGTAAGTTGCTTTGCGTCCGTGCTGGTCATCCTTGCTTTCACTATGTGGCCAGAGCCGACCGCGTTGGCGTCGAGGACAACCTCGGCGAAATGCTCGGTGCGGCCCAGACCGGGGCGCTCGAGCAGCACGGTCCGGGTCTTCCCAACCTCTTTTCCAAGATAATCGGCGAGCGCCGCATCGCCGGCGTCACGCAGGGCTGCGGCGCGTTCTTTGATGAGTAATCGGTCAACTTGCGGCATGCGCGCGGCCGGCGTTTCGGGGCGCGGCGAGAAGGGGAAGACATGTAGGTGGACGAGGCGGCAAGAGGCGATGAGGTCCAGCGACTGCTCGAACATCTTGTCGGTCTCGGTCGGAAAACCGGCAATCAGGTCAGCTCCGAACACGATGTCAGGCCTCAGGCTCCTTACCTCGTCGCAGAAAGTGATGGCTTGGTCTCGGCTGTGGCGTCGCTTCATCCGCTTCAGGATCATATCGTCGCCTGCCTGGAGGCTTAGATGCAGATGCGGCATCAGGCGCGGCTCGTCGGAGATCAGATGCAGAAGGTCTTTGTCAATCTCGGCAACATCGATCGAACTGAGGCGCAGGCGCAGTAGTTCGGGGATGTTGGCCAGCACCCGGCGGATCATTTGGCCGAGTCGTGGCTGGCCCGGAAGGTCTGCGCCGTAGGACGTCATGTCGACGCCCGACAGCACTACCTCGCGTATACCGTGGCCGACTAATGTTCGTACCTGCTCAACGATGGTACCGATCGGCACGCTGCGGGAATTGCCGCGGCCAAAGGGGATGATGCAGAAAGTGCAGCGATGATCGCAGCCGTTCTGGACTTGGATGAAGGCGCGTGCGCGACCGTCGAAGCCCTCGATAAGATGTGCGGCAGTCTCTCGAGCCGACATGATATCGTTCACCTGAATGGGAGCGTGGTCGAGCGTATTAAAGATTTTGCGCTCGAGCTTCTCCGTGTTGCCGAGGACAATATCTACTTCGGCCATGTCCGCGTAGCGCGCGGGATTGATCTGGGCCGCGCAGCCCGTGACAATGATCCGGGCGGTCGAGTTCTTGCGCCGCGCGCGACGGATCGCTTGGCGGGCCTGCCGCTCGGCCTCGGACGTGACGGCACAGGTATTGATGATGATGGTGTCGGTCAAACCGGCGGCATCGGCATGCTGGCGCATCACTTCGGACTCGTAGGCGTTAAGTCGACATCCGAAAGTGAGAATTTTGGGCGTACTGTTCTTAGCCATGAGTGGCCGCCAGGAATGCGGTCTCGCCGACCGCTCCGCGGAAGCTCTCCTCGGCGGGGCCGGACATGACAACATGATTATCTACGCGCCATTCGATATTTAGGGTTCCGCCATCTACGTCAACTTGGACGTTGCGGCCCGTGAGGTCACGGCGATGGGCTGCAACAGCCGCCGCGCAGGCTCCTGAGCCGCAGGCCAGTGTTAAGCCCGTGCCGCGTTCCCAAACCCGGAGTTGCAGCTGGTTGTCTCCGGTCAGCTGGGCGATGCCAATATTGGCGCGCTCCGGAAATAGTGGGTCACACTCGAGCGCTGGACCTAGGGTCTCGATCGGGATTGCGGTTATGTCGTCGACGAAGAAGACAGCGTGGGGGTTTCCTATATTGACGCCAACGGGGTCTGACAAGGGGCCCAAGGTTAGCGGAAGATGACCTGTGTCGCAGTTCCGAGCGAGCGGTATGTCCTGCCAGGTGTCGCGCGCGGGTCCCATATCGACCGCATAGTTTATCGGTGTCTCGGTGTCGCGCCAGGCCTCGAGCAACCCGGCGCCGGTCCGGATGCGCAGCCTCGCGTCGCTGGCATTTTTGTTGAGGAGCAGGTGGGCAACGCAACGCATTGCATTTCCGCAGGCCGTGACCTCGCTGCCGTCTGCGTTGAAGATGCGGACGTCTACGTCGGCGTTATCCTCTGCGTTCGGCTTGGTAGGCGCGTCGAGCGCAATCAGCTGGTCGAAACCGATTCCGGTGCGCCGATCGGACAGGTAACGTGTCCCGGCCGCGCTAACCACAAGCGGGCTTTCGCGCGCGTCGACAATGACAAAGTCATTGCCAAGTCCGTGCATTTTTATGAATTCACGCATAATCATGGCCGGGATATAGGGCCGTCGACCCCCGCACGTCCACCCTGAATAGCCTGACCCCTAATCGACCGATCGTTAACTTAGCTGTTACTGAGAGGTTTGAATAGCTAGGCAATTTGGTGCACGCACGTGTGTTGGCAGATCTCTATGACCTCCCATCGCACCAGATCAAACCGTTAAAACCCGTTGTCTCAAAGTTTCACCATTCGGTTTTGGCCCCTGCCGGACATCGATATCCCGCATCGCCGACCCCAACGGTCCATGACTACTTTCCCGCACAGGTTGCAGTTTCAGGGTTCGGCTTGACCCCGGACCCGGCTTGACATATTTGTTGTGCACTCCGCATCAAAAAGATGCGGCTCCGGCCGGGTGTCGGAGCTACGCCAGTCCGCGAGTTTCGCGCACTGGCGCTTTTTACGTTGGATTGTAGGCCGTTGCGGGGGCGGCGTCTGGAAGGATAGAAAAACTTGTTCGAAACGCTTACCGAGCGCCTTGGTGACGTCTTTGACCGCCTTAAGCGGCGTGGCGCGTTGTCTGAAGATGATGTTGCAGTGGCGATGCGCGAAATTCGTGTGGTGTTGCTTGAGGCGGATGTGGCTCTGCCGATTGTCCGCGACTTTATCGCTGCTGTGGAGGAACGCGCCGTCGGTCAGGAGGTGGTCAAGAGCGTTACCCCTGGCCAGATGATAATTAAGATCGTCCACGACCAGTTAATCGAGATGCTCGGCGGCGCCGCCGTTGAAATTGACCTGAATGCGCCGGCGCCGGTCGCTATCCTGGTGGTTGGACTGCAGGGTTCGGGCAAGACGACCACGACTGCGAAGATTGGCCATCACTTGGCTGAAAAGCAGAAGAAGCGTGTGTTGATGGCGTCTCTGGACGTTCGTCGACCCGCAGCTCAAGAGCAACTTCGCGTGCTGGGCGACCAGGCCCTGATTCCCACACTCGACATTCGTACAGGCGAGATGCCTGTGGGGATTGCCAGGAGGGCAATGGATCAGGCTAGGCGCGAGGGCTATGACGTGGTCCTTCTTGATACGGCTGGTCGTCTTGCGATTGACGATGCGTTGATGAATGAAGCAACCGCGATCCGTGATACAGCAAAGCCGCATGAGACACTTCTCGTTGCCGATGCAATGACTGGGCAGGATGCGGTGAACACGGCTCAGGTCTTCAATGAGCGCGTTGGGATCTCCGGCATTGTGTTAACCCGAATGGATGGTGATGCGCGCGGTGGCGCGGCGTTGTCGATTCGCGCAGTGACCGGTCAGCCCATCAAGCTGATTGGTACGGGCGAGAAGATGGAGGAGATCGAGCCGTTCCATCCCGAGCGTGTTGCCGGCCGGATACTCGGCATGGGCGACGTCGTGTCTCTGGTCGAACGCGCGAGCGAATTGGTAGAGGAGGAAAAGGCGGAGAAGATAGCCCGCAAGATTCAGAAGGGTGAGTTCGACCTTGAAGATTTGCTCGATCAACTCCGTCAACTGAAGAAAATGGGGGGGATCGGTAGTGTAATGTCGATGCTGCCGGGGATTGGTAAGGTCAAGAAGCAGATGGCTGCGGCGGACATGGACGACAATCGGATTATGCGTCAGGAGGCAATCATTTTGTCGATGACGCCCGAAGAGCGCCAGCGGCCGACGTTGGTAAAGGCGTCACGCAAGAAGCGGATTGCCGCAGGCTCGGGTACTAGTGTGCAGGAGATCAACAAGCTTCTGAAGCAGTATCAGCAAATGCATACGATGATGAAAAAGATGAAGAAAATGGGCGGAAAGATGCCCCCTATGGGCGGTGGCGGAATGCCCGGTGCAGGTGGTGTTGGGCTGCCCCCCGGCATGTTACCCCCGGGCATGGGCCGCTAGGAGGTCGCGATGGTGTTTCATCATGTCTCGATCGGCGTGTCCGACCTTGATCGGTCCGCGAAATTCTATGATGCCGTGCTTGGTGCGCTGGGCCATGTCCGGTTTCTCGAGAAGCCGGGAACTCTTTCGTGGTGGCCCGAGGGTGGAGGACCGGCGCTCTGGATCAACCTGCGCGACCCACTGATGGTTATCCCCGATGACGGTCGCCACATCGCCTTGCAGGCGCGGTCCCGAGAACAAGTAGATGCCTTTCATCTGGCGGCGATTGCTTTAGGGGCAACTGACGATGGCCCCCCGGGTGTCCGACCCGAATATCGTGATACCTATTATGGTGCGTTCGTGCTGGACCTAGACGGACACAAACTCGAGGCTGTCCACGCCCCGCGTGAATGATGTCGATGACTATGTTGAATCATATCTCTTCGTATGTGTGCACTCTCTCCGCGAGTAGTTTCGTCTACGGAGCTGCGCTCACGTCGTCGGTTAAGCGCACGCATGAGCAGGGAACTGGATTCACCTTCGGACCCAGATAGTTACAAGATTAAGGCCGTTTCCCAAACTAGACACTGAACTCAAACACAAACAAACACGACGCAATTACAAGGAACTCAATATCATGTCTCTTCGTATCCGACTGGCGCGCGGTGGCGCCAAAAAGCGACCCTTCTATCGCATCGTGGTCGCGGACTCACGGCGGGCGCGCGACGGTCGCTTTATCGAGCGCATCGGTCACTACAACCCAATGCTACCCAAAGGCGACCCGAACCGAGTCGCGTTTGACGTGGAACGGGCAAAGCATTGGCTGAGCGTAGGAGCCCAACCGTCCGACCGGGTCGCGAAGTTTTTAGCAAGTGAAAGCTTGGTAGAACTACCGGCGCTGAGGGAGCAAACAAAGCAGCATCTGCCAAAGGCAAAAGCGCAGGAACGCGCCGCGGCCGAGGCTGAGGCTGCCGAGAATGCTGCCGCCGCCGCCGAAGAAGAGCCCGAGGAATCTGCTGAGGAAGAGGCTTCTGCCGAGGAGGAGGCGCCGTCAGAGGAAGCTCCAACAGAGGAAGCTCCAACAGAGGAAGCTCCAACAGAGGAGGCCGCAGCTGATGAGGGGGTCGCCAATGATGGTGATGCTGAGAATGAAGGGGAGAAGTCCTGACCCGACTGAATGGCTTCCAAGCAGCTGCCTGCCTGGCGGACGTTGGTATGGCACGGATAATGACTGGCAATATGGGTACAGGTAACTACGATCAAGACGATGCGCGGATTTGTGTCGGCGTTGTGATTGGTGCTCACGGGTTGCATGGCTTGGTGCGTGTGCGTGCCTTCACAGAGGTAGCGGAGAATGTCGCCGCCTACGGGCCGGTCCAGAGTGCGGATGGCGCTCGCGAGTTTGTCCTGGAGGTCCGCAATCGTGCCGGAGGAGGACAGGTCCTAGTCCGCATCGACGGAATCAAGGATCGTGATGCCGCGCAGGCACTCAAGGGTGAAGAACTTTCCGTTCCACGGTCGCGACTACCGGACCCCGCCGAGGACGAATTCTATCATGCAGATCTTCTGGGGCTCGACGTAGTATCGACGGCCGGTGAGGCGCTGGGTGCCGTGCGGGCACTGCATGATTTCGGTGGTGGCGAGATGCTCGAGATCGTTGATCGTGCTGGGCGCCTCGGCACCGTGACCTTCACACTTGCGACTGTGCCGGGTATCAACCTGGCTGCGGGCCGCGTGACCGTGGATGGTGCTGCGGTTCTCTGGTCCGGTGGAAAGAGCGACCAGACGGGGAAAATCGATGACTGACGGCTGGACCGCGACCGTGCTGACTCTGTTTCCTGAGATGTTTCCCGGAAGCCTCGGGCAGTCGTTGGCGGGCAGGGCGCTGGCCGAAGAAACGTGGCGGCTGGATGTCCAGGATATCCGGACGCACGCGATCGGTCGACGTGGTCGCGTGGATGACGAGCCGTTCGGCGGTGGGCCTGGGATGGTAATGCGTCCAGATATCGTCGACTCGGCTCTTCGCGAAGCCGTCAATCTGGTTGACGATCAGCGACCGATCATCTATCTCACGCCCCGCGGTTGTCCATTGGATCAGGCTCGTGTTCGTGGCCTTGCGGATGATCCCGGCGTGATACTGCTTTGCGGTCGTTACGAAGGTGTCGACCAGCGAGTTCTTGATGCGTGGAAGGCCGAGGAAATCAGCGTCGGCGACTATGTCCTATCCGGTGGAGAGCCGGCGGCAGTCGTTTTGCTCGATGCGGTTATTCGATTGTTGCCGGGCGTGATGGGAACGGCAGAATCAGTGCTGGAAGAGAGTTTTGAACGCGGACTGCTGGAGTATCCGCACTATACGAGGCCGGCCGACTGGGTCGACTGGCAGGGACAGGAACATAGGGTCCCCGAAATTCTGACATCTGGCCATCATGGGCGGATTGCGGAGTGGCGGAAGACACAGGCAGAACAAGCAACCCGTGAACGGCGGCCGGATCTATGGCAGCAATATGCGGCGAGGGAAGATGAAGGATAGAAGCGATGAATACGCTTGAGAAATTTGAGGCTGGTCAGCTCGCGACGCTGAAATCCGAGCGTGACGTTCCGGAGTTCGGTCCCGGCGATACGGTGCGCGTGAACGTCCGTGTGATTGAAGGTGAGCGCGAGCGTATCCAAGCCTATGAAGGGGTGTGTATCGCAACAAAGAGCGACGGGATAAACTCGTCCTTTACGGTGCGTAAAATCTCATTTGGCGAGGGCGTCGAGCGCGTATTTCCGCTCTACGGTCCACGAATCGAATCCATCGAGGTGATCCGTCGCGGCAAGGTCCGCCGGGCCAAGCTCTATTATTTGCGGGGTCGTACGGGTAAGCGCGCGCGTATCTCCGAGCGCACCACCGGTCGCGGTATGACACGCCGGGACGAGGTGGTTGTGCCCGAGACTGGCATAGCCGAACATACCGAGGACGCCGTTGTGGCGCCCGCCGAGGCGCCCGCCGAGGCAACCACTACTGAACCGCCCGCGGCGGACGCTAAGACAGAATAGGCGTCATGTTTGTGCCGATGCATCGACGTTATCTAGGCAACGCCTCGGAGCATTCGCGCACGGGGCGTTTTTTCTAGCGGAAAGACGAGAATCATGGTTCAGCAGAAGACACTGTTCGACAAAATCTGGGAATCACACCTAGTAGAAACTCAGGACGACGGCACTTGCCTCATCTATATTGACCGGCATCTCGTGCATGAGGTGACGAGCCCGCAGGCCTTTGAAGGGCTTCGTATTAGTGGGCGCACGGTGCGGCGGCCGGATGCCACACTTGCGGTTGCTGACCATAACGTTCCGACAACCGACCGTAGTGGAGGGATTGAAGACGAGGAGTCCCGCGTTCAGGTGGAGACCCTGACGAAGAACTGCGAGGAGTTTGGGATTGAGCTGTTTGACATGGACGACATCCGCCAGGGTATTGTCCATATCATCGGTCCGGAGCAGGGATTTACCCTGCCGGGCACCACTATTGTGTGCGGCGACAGCCACACGGCGACTCACGGTGCCTTTGGCTCGCTGGCCTTTGGTATAGGCACCTCGGAAGTCGAGCATGTTCTCGCCACCCAGACACTGCTGCAGCGCCCGGCTAAGAACTTCCTGGTCGCGGTCGATGGTGATCTTTCTCTCGGTGTGACCGCGAAAGACATGATCTTGGCAATCATCGGTGCAATCGGGACAGCCGGGGGCACTGGCCATGTCATCGAATATGCGGGTGATGCTGTTAGTGCGCTGTCGATGGAGGGGCGCATGACCATGTGCAACATGTCGATCGAGGGCGGTGCGCGCGCGGGTTTGGTGGCGCCCGACGACACTACCTATGAATATCTCAAGGGCCTTCCAATGGCGCCCAAGGGCGCGGAATGGGAGGCGGCTGAAGCCTATTGGCGATCGCTGCCCAGCGATGCAGACGCAATTTACGACATGGAAATTCGTCTTTCTGCGCCGGATATTCCGCCGCAGGTCACTTGGGGTACGAGCCCTGAGAATGTGGTGCCTATCACTGGCGCTGTGCCGGATCCCGAGAACGACGCACGTGACGACAATCAACGTCAAGCTTGGGAGCGTTCGCTCGAGTATATGGATCTCGCGCCGGGCACCGCGATGGCTGACGTTGCTGTCGACAAGGTGTTCATAGGGTCGTGCACCAATGGTAGGATTGAGGATCTGCGAGCGGTCGCTCGGGTCGCCGAGGGCCGTAAGGTCTCCGGCGACGTACATGCGATGGTCGTACCGGGCTCAGGCCTGGTGAAGGAACAGGCCGAGGCTGAGGGTATAGATAAGGTGGTTGTTGCCGCAGGCTTCGATTGGCGCGAGCCGGGCTGTTCCATGTGTCTTGCTATGAATGCCGACAAGCTTGCGCCGGGCGAACGCTGCGCCTCGACCTCGAACCGCAACTTTGAGGGCCGTCAGGGCAGGGGCGGGCGGACGCATCTGGTAAGCCCGGCCATGGCCGCCGCCGCCGCCATCACCGGTAAACTCACAGATGTGCGCGACTTTTGCGCCTAGCTGAATGGCTCAGGGTCAATCTGCGAGCGATGTCGTGACTTTACGCTACGCGGGCTTTCTTCTGCGGTTAGTGGCCGCCCTGATTGATCTGGGCATCGTTTGGATATTCACTTGGCTGGTATCAGCGTTCCTCGGAGTCTCGTTTTTGGCGGCGACGCCCGAGGAACTGGCGGACACTACGACCTTGCATGTGCTGATATCGGTGACCATGTTCGGCTCCTGGCTTTATTTTTCTGTCATGGAATCCAGCCCCATGCAGGCGACGCTGGGTAAGGCTTTCATGGGGCTTTACGTAACCGATATGCGTGGCAGCCGCCTTACATTTATAAATGCTAGTGCGCGCCACTGGTTTAAACTTCTCTCGACGGCAATCTTCTTTCTAGGTTACCTGATGGCGATATTTCCACCGCGGCGCCAGGGTCTGCACGACATGCTGGCTGGTTGCCTCGTGTGCAAACGTTAGGAGTTGGTAATGGAGAAATTTAACAAGGTGACTGGCGTGGCTGCACCGCTTCCGTTGGTCAACGTTGACACGGACAAGATCATTCCTAAGCAGTTTCTCAAGACCATTGCGCGCACGGGGCTGGGCAAGGGGCTATTCTATGAAATGCGCACTAACGAAGATGGCACCCCGCGCGATTTCTTCATTCTTGATAGGGAGCCCTACACGAATGCGGAGATCTTGATCGCGGGCGATAATTTCGGTTGTGGCTCGTCACGTGAACATGCGCCCTGGGCGCTTCAGGATTTTGGTATAAAGGTAGTGATTGCGCCGACATTCGCCGACATCTTCTACAATAACAGTTTCAAGAACGGTATGCTGCTGATCAAGCTGCCCCAAGATAAGATCGATGTTTTGACGTCGGTGGCCAGAGATCTGGAGAATCCAGAGATCACGGTCGATCTAGAAAAACAGGAAGTCCACGCGCCCAATGGCATCGTCTACCCGTTCGAGCTCGATCCCTTTCTCAAGCATTGCCTTCTGGAGGGGCTCGATGATATCGGGCTTACCATGCAGCGCAGTAAAGAAATAGACGGGTTTGAGGGCGGTCAGCGCGCTCAGCAACCCTGGCTCTACAAGCGCGCATCGTAGCAAAAATACCGCTTTATTCCCGCGTGAACGACGCTGGAGACGACAATAGAGGAGAGTTATCGATGGCCGCTAACAAAAGCGTTCTTGTTTTGCCGGGCGACGGCATCGGACCCGAGGTGATGGAGCAGGTCCGCCGCGTGATGGGGTGGTTCGAGGCGAAGGAAGCGGTGCGTTTTGAAGTTGATGAGGCGCCGGTGGGCGGCTCCTGTTACGACGCTCACGGGGTCTCGATCCAGGAAGAGACCATGGAAAAGGCAATGACGCTGGACGCGGTCCTTTTCGGCGCCGTCGGTGGCCCAAAATGGGACGGTGTGCCGCGCGAACACCGCCCTGAGGCGGGGTTACTTCGTCTGCGCAAGGAACTCGACCTATTCGCCAACTTACGCCCAGCTGTGGTGATGGATGCCATGATTGAGGCATCGACCCTGAAGCCCGAAGTGGTTAAGGGGCTGGACATAATGATCCTGCGCGAGCTTACCTCAGGCGTCTATTTTGGCCAGCCGAAGGGGGAGCAGACGCTCGAGAATGGCACGGTCCGCGTGGTCGACACTCAGGCTTATACCAAGGATGAGATTGTCCGGATCTGCCGGGTGGCCTTCGAGTTGGCCCGCAAGCGCGGCAACAAGGTGCACTGCGCGGAGAAATCTAATGTGATGGAGACCGGGGTCTTTTGGCGTCAGGTCTCGGCCGAGGTTGCTAAGGAATATCCTGACGTCGAGTTTCACCATATTTTGGCCGACAACTGCGCAATGCAGTTAATCCGCTATCCACAACAGTTTGATGTAATCGTCACCGACAACCTGTTCGGCGACATCCTGTCGGATGAGGCGGCGATGATGACGGGCTCGCTAGGTATGTTGCCGTCCGCCAGCCTCGGTGCGCCGGATCCGGTGACGGGTGCTCGCAAGGCGATGTATGAGCCGGTCCACGGCTCGGCGCCCGATATTGCTGGCGAAGGCAAGGCCAATCCGATCGCCATGCTGCTCTCCTTTGGTATGATGCTGCGCTACTCGTACGATTTGGGCGAGGAAGCCGACTTGGTCGAGAAAGCAGCACAAAATGTGCTGACCGGAGGCTTTCGTACCGCCGACATCATGCAGGACGGCTGCACTCCGGTCTCGACCGAAGAGATGGGCAACCATCTGCTATCGGAACTCGACCGGCTCACGGACTAAGCCCCTGCTCGTGAGATCGCGGTTTGACGTTGCGCCGTGTGCGGGGCTAGCCTCGACCTGTCGTATACGGAGTCAATGATATGCACCACACGGTTCTCGGAATTGCGCTGATAGTACCACTGTTGGCGGTAGTCCCGGCGGCTGCCCAACAGGTCGCCGAGACCGCGTCCGGTAACGCCCATGCAGGGGGTCAATGTCCATTGAGTCAGATAATAATAGCGGCGACTGAGAGCGGCCACGCTAGCCATCCCGTCGACATTCGCTCTGAGGCCTCGCCGCAAACCCGCGCACAGCTCAAGGCTCTATTGGACAATGCACTCGCCCGTTCCGGGACTCGCCCGTCTAGGCAATCGGTTCAGTCACTTGTAATCTTCCCGCCATCCGGCAGCTGACATAATTGTTAGCTTGGTTGTACGGCCTAGGGCTTCTGGCAGTCCCGGTTGTCGGTCTGTACCGGACCGATCGCGCGCAGATAGGCAGTGTCGATACCATGACGCCAGACAATCTGGATGCGGTCGGGAGAGATGAAAAGTATCCGTGCGATGGCGTGAGGTGCAATCTGTTTGGTGCCACTTGGCGGGCTGTACCAGACGAGAATGCCGTCGATGCCATCTTCGAGAATGATCGGTTGTACGACGCGGACGTCCATCAGTTCTCCGCGGACTATTAGACAACTATCACGAAAGCCAATTATGTTCCCATGGGACTGTAGCTTTGACGGTGCGGCTAGGTACCAGTCACCAATCAGGGGGTTATTGGGCGGGCTAGGTACGCAGGCTGCTAGGGCCAGGAGCCCGAGGGCGAGGTGTCTTTTCATGGACCTTTGGGCGTGTCAGTGATTGTTTTTGGGTTCATGGCGCTTGTGCCGTCGCACTCAGGTCCAAGACGCCTTTTAGGCAGATAGACAGTATGCGAAAATTTCTGGGTAAGGACCAAAAAGTACGGACGATGGCGCTAGGGGGATTGCGCTAAATTAAGGCTCGAGTGGTCTAGGCCGCGCTCAATCCTTGCAAATCCGCTAGTTCGGGCTTATGTCATCGCCCGCACTTGGCAATAGTGGCTAGGCATTAGAGGATTGGACCCATGGGCTACAAGGTTGCGGTGGTCGGCGCGACGGGAAACGTCGGTCGTGAGATTCTGCAGACGCTAGCGGAACGTAGTTTTCCGACAGACGATGTGGTTGCCCTGGCGAGCGAACGCTCGGTCGGACGTGAAGTGTCATTTGGCGAGGATGAAACCCTGAAGGTCCGGGACCTCGCTACCTATGACTTCAATGGTACCGATATTGCGCTGTTTTCGCCGGGCTCCAGTGTGTCGGCGATTTTTGCACCCAAGGCTGCTGCTGCGAGCTGTGTCGTTATCGACAACACATCTCGGTTCCGCATGGATCCAGACGTGCCGCTGATCGTGCCCGAGGTGAACCCCGAGGCTGCAGCTGGTTACACCAAGCGCAACATCATTGCCAACCCGAATTGCTCGACGATCCAGATGGTCGTCGCGCTCAAGCCCCTACATGAAGCATTTGGTATAGAGCGTGTGGTTGTCTCGACCTACCAGTCGGTGTCAGGCGGAGGAAAGAATGCTATGGACGAGCTCTTCAACCAGACAAGAGCTGTTTATGTGAATGACCCGGTCGAGCCGAAGCAGTTCACTAAGCCGATTGCCTTTAATGTCATTCCCCATATCGACGTATTTATGGATGATGGGTCTACTAAGGAAGAATGGAAGATGACGGTCGAGACCAAGAAGATCCTTGACCACAAGATAAAGGTGACAGCAACATGTGTCCGGGTGCCGGTTTTTATTGGTCATGCCGAGGCGGTGAACATTGAGTTCGCTCGCGAGGTTACGGCCAAGGAGGCCCGCGATATCTTGCGCGATGCGCCGGGCGTCGCTGTGGTCGATCATCGTGCCGACGAGGGCTATGTGACGCCGGACGAGGCGGCCGGCGAGGACGCGGTCTATGTAAGTCGTATTCGTGAAGATGCGACGATCGAAAATGGTCTGAACATCTGGGTGGTCTCGGACAATTTGCGTAAGGGCGCAGCGCTCAACGCGGTTCAGATCGCCGAGTTGCTGGATCGCGACTATCTGAAGGGTGCGATCGCGGCGGAGTAGATATACCCCTGATACCGGATCTTTCCGCAGTTGAGGTGGCGCTTGCTGCCCATGGTCTTCTCCCGCTCGGTGGGTTCCACCCTACCTCCATAGATGGTGCGCTTGGCGAGACGCTGATAATTGTTGGCAATGCCTGTGCGGAGGGACAGGGTATATGCCTATTCGCCCTCCTTGGAGGCGTTTCATATCAGCGCGGTTGCGACTATGTGGCTTGGATAATCATTGTACCGAGCCCAGAAATCCGCGGGCGGCGAGTAGACCTCCGCCGACGATTAACAGGCAGGCCAGTCCGAGTACCCAGGACGCGTCGGCCAACCCGATGGCAACGAGTAGGATCGTCGACAACATTGGTGCGGCGTAGGCTCCGGCGCCGAGCACCCGCAGGTCGCCATGCTTCACGCCTTGGTCCCAGAAAAAGAAGGCGGTGCCCACGGGCCCGAGGCCGAGTCCAAGGACCGCGAGCCAGGCAACAGTTCCCGTGGGCCAGGCGGTTGTCTCGAGCAGCACATGGGAGAGCCATGCTAGGGCAGCTGTGCCACCACAAAAAGCCCCCACCGCGTCGGTCGAGATGTGTACGAAGCGACGCGAAAGCACCGAGTAACTAGACCAAGCTAGCGCGGCTCCAGCGGCTGCGAGGTAACCTCCAAAAAACTCGATACGAAACACAAAGTTAGTGCCACCGGTAACTATAAGTGCGGTGCCGGATAGTCCCAGGACAGCACCGACAATATGGAACCATCGCAGGCGGCCGATCCCCGCGTCTGACGGCAGCAGGGCCGAGAACAACACCATCAGCATCGGCCAGAGATAGTTAATTAGGTTTGCGTCGGCCGGGGGTGCGTTCTGGATGCCGACGAAGTAAAGCAGGTGATAGCCGAACAGGCCTACGATCCCCAGCGCCCACGCAGCGGCGGGCTGGCGCAGATGGGTCCAGAGGTCCTCGCCGCGTGCGGCCCTTATTACGAGGTTCACAGTAAAGACGATGGTAAAGGACATCGCTACTAGCTGCATGGGTGGGACGGCCCCTGCCAGGGTGCCGAAAAGAGCGAGCGTTGACCAGATCGCCACTGCAGTCAGTCCGATCATGGTAGCGGGCTTGGACACCGTTTGTGACATTGTGTCGCTTACCCGGAGGGCTGCTGGCTGGCTGCGGCGAGCGCAGCTGCCTCGGTTATGACGCGGGTGGTCTCGATCCATAGGGATAGCTCGTGCAACCGATCGAGCGACCACCATTCCACATGGGATGCATCACCGCCGGCGACAGGTTCGCCGCCGGTCCATATCGCTGCACAGTCGACTAGAGTATAGTGATAGCGTACTCGCGCAGGCAGGCCAGTATGGCCGCGGCTCGGCTTAACGATCACGTCATTGGCGTGTACTAAGGCGACACCCTCTGTGACATTTTTCGCCGATCGGGGACGGGATGGATCACCGTCCCGGATGATTGCGTCGACCACGTCGACGATTCCCAGTACCTGTATCTCGACACCGGTTTCCTCGCGTACCTCTCGCGCTGCGGTCTCCCGCCAAGTCTCACCGAGCTTCTGCTTGCCGCCGGGAATACTCCACTGGCCGAGGCGTGGTTCACGATCCCGTCGGATCATCAGAACGTGGTTGTCCCGGAGCACCACGACGCCCACCCCCGCGATTGGCCGGTCGGGATATTCCCGGTTCATGAAACAGGATGGGGCAGTATTTGGAGCATATGGTCTTTCCGGTTTGTAGCGCAGGCCTAATACATGTGCTGACCACCGTTGATCGACAGGGTCGACCCGATGATAAAGCCAGCATTGTCGGCAGTCACAAACAACTCGCGCGCAGCACGTTCGTTGTTTGCATAGTTAACCAGAATGTTATGGCCTGCATTCTTTAATGCTACCGCAATAGAGGCACCGATTCCCCGGGTGCCGCCTGTTACCAATGCTAACCGACCCATCTTGCTCTCCTGGGTGCGCTGGCTTTTGAAGCTCGTATCGTTTGGTCTTGCGTACTCCACGGCGAAAGATGTGGTTTAACCTTGCGCGTCGAGGTCGATGCTTAGTCGCGCTCGACGCAGAGCGCGATGCCCATGCCGCCGCCGATGCATAGGGTTGTTAGTCCTTTTTTAGCGTTACGCTTCTGCATTTCGTGGAGAAGGGTAATCAGCACCCGTGCCCCCGAGGCGCCGATGGGGTGGCCGATCGCGATGGCGCCTCCATTGACGTTGACGATCTCCGGATCCCAGCCCATATCTCGATTGACCGCAATCGCTTGGGCTGCGAAGGCCTCGTTCGCCTCGACTAGATCTACATCTTCTACGCTCCAACCAGCGCGTTCGAGGGCCTTGCGGCTGGCCGGGATTGGGCCGGAGCCCATGACCGCGGGATCGACACCAGCGGTTGCCCAAGAGGCGATGCGAGCGAGCGGGGTGATGCCGCGCTTGGTTGCCTCGTTAGCGCTCATAAGGACAGTCGCGGCGCTTCCGTCGTTGATCCCGGAGGCATTGCCAGCGGTCACGGTGCCGTTTTTAGAGAAGGCGGGTCGCAGCTTGCCGAGGGTCTCGGTGGTGGTGCCGTGGCGGGGGTATTCGTCGGTGTTGACGACAGTTTCGCCCTTGCGGGTCCTGACCGTGACCGGCGCGATCTCATCGTTGAAGCGCCCCTCTTTCTGAGCTGCCTCAGCCTTCTGCTGCGAGCTTGCGGCGAATGCATCCTGCTCGTCGCGGGTGATCTGCCACTTCTCGGCGACATTCTCTGCAGTTGTTCCCATGTGGTAACCCATTAGCGAGCACCACAAGCCATCGTTTATCATCGTGTCGACGAGCTTGACCTCACCCATCTTGACACCGTTGCGCATATGCGAGGCGTGGGGAGCCTGGCTCATGCTTTCCTGACCGCCGGCGACGACGACGTCGGCCTCACCGATTTTAATTGCTTGGAATCCTTGGGCTACGGCACGCAGGCCCGAGCCGCACACTTGGTTGATCAAGTATGCCGTTCGGTCTTCAGGGATGTCGGACGCGAGTAATGCCTGGCGGGCTGGGTTCATGCCCGTCGCGGCGGTCAGGACTTGGCCCATTACCACCTCGTCTACGTCCGCGGCTGGGACACTGGCACGTGCGAGCGCACTCGAGATGGCAACCGAGCCAAGTTCCGCGGCACTGAGGTGCGACAGGGAACCGTTGAAGGCACCGACTGGTGTCCGGGCTGCTCCGGCAATCACGACGTCCGACATTGTATCTCTCCTGAGTGTATGCAAGGCGAAGGACGTTAGGCCTTGCATAAACCCGCCGATTTCCGCCGCTTTTTGAGTCTCGATTGGATATAGACTGGGTTGGGGGACGAGTCCAGTAAACAGCCGTCACGGTACGTTGGAAAGCCAGCCAGCCAAGGGTTGCTAGATCAGCGAACAGGCTTGTGAGGCTGCTACCATTCCGATATGTCCGAGCGTGGGACTGTTCGGCCAGCTCGGAATTGGAGGCGATCGCCGTGAGCTGATCCTCCCATAGATTTAGGTGCTATCGCGCGAGAGCGGTAAAATCCTACTAATCGGCCATAATATCAGACTAGAGACCCGCCTTTCGCGGAAAGGCTACCTCGGTGACCCCGTGCCGCGCCATCCGCTGCGGTGCAATATAAAATATAATGCTGCTATAGTGCTGGCTCCATACGCCAACATTGTGGTGCCGAAAGCCATGGCTGAAGCAGACAAGACTGACCCGATTATAATCAAGAAGTACGCCAACCGGCGCCTCTATAATACGTCGACGAGCAAGTATGTGACGCTCGACGACTTGGCGGAGATGGTCAAGGAGGGGATGGAGTTTCAGGTCGTTGATGCCAAGTCCGGTGACGACATCACTCGTTCAGTCTTGACCCAAATTATTTTCGAGGAAGAGAACAAAGGTCGCAACCTGCTGCCGGTCAGCTTCCTGCGCCAACTTATTCAGTTCTATGATGACAGCCTGCAGACTATGGTTCCGAACTATCTTGAGGCGTCCATGGATGCGTTCTCAAAGAACCAAGACCGTATGCGTGACTATGTTCAGGGTGCGATGGGCACCAACGTGAATCCGTTTGCGCAGTGGGAAGAGCTTGGGCGCCAGAACATAGCGATGTTCGAACGTGCGTTCCAAGTGTTCAACCCCTTCGGTATGAACGCCGGGGATGATCCCGAGGAAACGAAAGTCGCCGCCGGGGCCGCGGATGGCGAGAGCAAGCTCGACGATTTGAAAACTCAGATTGAGAATCTACGACAGCAACTCGACGAATTGTCACGCTAGCTTATTCGGCCATTCCTCCGGCCGGGGGAATCAGTTTCGTCGTAGCTGCGCAGCGCGTTTTTAACCAAGTCTAAAATTTTCAGATAGGATCTGATCACGCATTGCGGCGAAGGCCCACTTTCGCCTATTCAGGAGATAACGCAGTGCCGTGAACGGCACTGCCACCACTGAACATGGAGAGTGCAGATGGTGACGACTGTCAGTGAACTGATCGAGATAGCTGCAGCGGAAGATATTGCGATCGCGGCGCCGGACCGTACAGCGCTGACCTATGGCGATTTCCGCATTCTGGTGGCTAAGACCGTCGCCGATATGAATGCACTGGGCATTGGGCGCAACGACCGGGTTGCCATTGTTCTACCCAACGGGCCGGAGATGGCGACTTGCTTTGTAGCGGTGGCGGCGGGCGCGACGACAGCCCCACTTAATCCAGCCTACCGGGCGGAGGAGTTCCGATTCTATCTCGAGGACCTGAATGCTAAGGCTCTGTTTGTAGAGGCCGGCAGCGATTCTCCTGCGATCAATGTAGCTCGCTCGATGGAGATTCCGGTCCTGGAATTGACCACACCCGATGACACAGCGGGGGTATTCGAAATTTCTGATTCCAGTGTGGCCGCCATTGATTCGGCGCGATTACCCGGCCTAGCCGAGGAGAACGATATAGCGCTGGTGCTCCACACTTCCGGCACAACCTCACGCCCCAAGATAGTGCCGCTGAGTCATGCCAATATCTGTGCATCAGCAAAACACATTAGCGCCACGCTGGCGCTCACGCCCGCCGATCGTTGCGTAAACATCATGCCGCTATTTCACATTCACGGTTTGATCGCTGCGGTGCTGTCGAGTCTCGCGACCGGGGGCAGCGTATATTGCGCGCCGGGTTTCGATGCGCTGCGGGTGTTCCGTTGGTTCGAGGATGCAGAACCGAGCTGGTACACGGCGGTGCCGACCATGCATCAAACCATCGTCGCACGTGCTGCGCGCAATGCAGACATAGTGGCGGCGCTGGACCTGCGTTTCATTCGGTCATCTTCCTCGTCGCTGCCTCCGCAGGTGATGGCGGCGGTGGAGGAAACGTTTGGTTGCCCGGTTATCGAGTCCTACGGCATGACTGAGGCGGCACATCAGATGGCATCAAATCCGCTACCGCCCGCTGCTCGCAAGCCGGGCTCGGTAGGAATCGCCGCCGGTCCCGAGATTGCTATCATGGACGACGATAACAACATCCTCACGGCGGGCGAGACAGGAGAGATTGTCATTCGTGGACCTAACGTGACTGTCGGTTATGAGTCTAACGACAAGGCTAACGCCGAGGCTTTCAGCGATGGCTGGTTCCGCACCGGGGATCAGGGCCAGTTCGATGAGGAGGGTTATCTGAGCCTCACTGGTCGCCTGAAAGAAATTATTAATCGTGGTGGCGAAAAGATCAGCCCGCGCGAAGTCGATGAGATATTGCTCGATCATCCGGACATTGACCAGGCAGTGACCTTCGCCTATCCCCATGACAAGCTCGGCGAGGAGGTTGGTGTCGCGATCGTACTGACGGAAGGCGCGGAGGCTAACGAAGTGTCGGTCAGGAATTTCGCGGCCGAGCATCTCGCTGACTTCAAGGTGCCGCGCAAGGTCATTTTCTTGGAGGAAATTCCAAAGGGAGCGACCGGCAAGCTGCAGCGGATCGGCTTACACGAGAAGCTTGGGATGTAGGTGCGCGATGAAAGTTTGCATCTACGGGGCCGGTGCTATCGGCGGATATTTGGCGGTTGAGTTGGCCGTAGCGGGCGAAGCCGAGGTCTCCTGTATTGCGCGCGGGCCGCATCTTTCGGCGATGCGCGAGAATGGTCTGCGGCTGTTGCGCGCAGACGTGGACGACAAGGTCATTAGGGTGAACGCCACCGACGATCCGGCCGAGGTCGGCCCGCAGGACGTGGTGATCGTTACCCTTAAGGCGCATTCTGCGGCGGCGGTCGCCGACCAGATGGCGCCACTACTCGGGCCCAAGACGTCCGTGGTGACAGCCCAGAACGGGGTGCCATGGTGGTATTTCTACAAGCTGGGTGGGCCGCATGATGACACGCGGGTGGCGTCGGTAGATCCAGGCAACCGGCAGTGGGACCTTATCGGACCCGAACGGGCGATCGGCTGCATTGTCTACCCAGCCACCGAGATCGTCGAGCCCGGGGTTATCCGCCACGAATATGGCAACCGCTTTACCCTCGGTGAGCCGTCTGGCGAGAAGACAGATCGGGTGCAGGCGTTGGCTGCGTTGCTCTCGAATGCAGGCTTCCGGGTTCCGGTACGTACGCGCATCCGTGACGAGATGTGGGTAAAGCTCTGGGGAAATGTGTCACTGAATCCGATTTCGGCCCTGACCGGCGCCACGCTGGTCCAGATGGTCGATGATCCGGACGTGTGCGACATAATCCGCGCGGTTATGGTTGAGGCCCAAGCAGTCGGTGAGGCGCTGGGGGTGCGCTTCGCGATCGACGTGGATAAGCGGATCGCGGGCGCGCGCGACGTGGGCGAGCACAAAACGTCAATGTTACAGGATCTTGAGCTGAGCCGGCCGATGGAGATCGATGCCCTAGTCGCCTCGGTGCAGGAGTTGGGCCGGATCGTCGAGGTTCCGACCCCCACGATCGACATCGTCCTGAGCCTGGTGCGGCAGCGCGCTCGACTGACAGGTTGCTACAACGGCTGATGGTCGGCTGAAACACCCGTTCTGCGCCGTACTAGCCAACTCGCTAGGGGTGCGGCGATGGCCATGATAACCAGAATTGCGCATAGGGCTGCAAATGATGTTCGGATTCCTGCGGCGCGAATGATCGGCTGAGCGACGAAGGGAAATACGAACTGACCGGCATAGATCGCCATGGTCAGGCCTCCGAGCACCCGGGCCCTTATAGTCGAGTCTGTAAGCCCGAGGAGCCAGGTGCTCGTGTTGGCGAACATCTGGCTCATCCCCACGCCAAAGCAGAATAATGCGACTATCACCAGCGTAAGACTGCTGGCGAAGGTCAGCAGTCCGTAGCCCAGTGCGAGGCCGCCGGCTACCACGGTATAGATCCAGGCGTTTGAGAGTCGTTCTCGCAGATGCGGGTAGAGTGGTCCCGCCACCGCCATCAGGAGCAGCGGCCAAGCGATCGCATAACCTGCGATGCTGGCTCGCCCGAACCCGATATCGACGAGCAGGAAGGGTAGGTTGAGCGGCATCTGCAAGAATGCCCCGCCGGTAACCAATACCATTGTGTAGATCGCGATCAGCGCCGGCCAAGGGACGAGTGCGCGTTTGCTGCCGCTCTTCTCTTCGCGGGCCCCTCGTGCTCGAGCCTTGCGCGGCGGCTCGTTCACGGTTGCATATAAGGAGGGCAGAAAGACGAGCCCCAGGAGGTAAAGTAGGAAGGGCGCGCGCCAGTGGATGTCAGCCGCTAGGCCGCCGGCCAGTAGGAAAATCACGCCGCCGCTGGCGGTCGCAGCCGCATAAATGGCGATGGCTCGCCGGCGGCGCGGGATGTTCTCGTAGTAGTCCGCCAGGAGAGTAGGTGGCAGGGTGAACAGGATGCCCATGCCGAGGCCGAGGGCGGCACGGGACGCGAGGATTGCTGCGAGGTTGTCGAGAAGATAAGGCAGGGCGCCGGCGAGGGCATAGAGCACGATACCGAAGAGCAAGATCGGACGCCGGCCAATGCGGTCGGCGATGCCGCCGATGATTGGTCCTGACAATGCGATCAGAAGGGTCGGAATTGATACGACCAACCGGGCTAGCAGATCGATGTTGGGATCGTCGGCGAAATGTACGCTCAACTCCGGCAGCGAAGGCGCGACCGCGGTGACCGTCATGGCGGCCAAACCGCCACAGGCGAACAGCGTCATATCACGAACGCGTTGTCGCAGAGGGTCGATGGACGTGCTCAAGTCGGTGCCGGACTGCGTCTAGGTGGCAGAGAACGTTGCGTCGACGATCGCCTCGGTGCGGACGCCCACGGCGAATCCCTCGCTGTGTAGATTCGAAACGAAGCAGAGTGCGCGATTGCGGTCGGGGTCTGCGATTGCGCGCGCGCCGCCCGAGCCAAGATGACCGAAGGCGTTCGCGTTCGGCCCCATAAGGCATACGCCAGGCGGATTTTTAGCGTATCCCATGGTGAAGCGCATGGGGCGTCCGGTCATGCCGTCGGCGGCTTCCGTCCATTGGGTCACCGTGGCGCGTCTGACGGCCTCGGGGGACAGAATTCTTACGCCATCGATCGCACCGCCGTTTGCCAGCATGGCGTAGATACGGGCCATCGCGCGGGCCTCGCCGAAGCCGCCGAAGGAGGGAATGCCAGCGGTCCGGAACTGCACACTGTTCTGGACATCGGTGTTCATGGGTTTCGGGTTGGGTTGCCAAGCGCGCGACAGCGGAGTTTCGTTGTCGGAGGCCTGTGCGGCCATGGCGCTGCCCGCTGGGTTGGGCTGCAGGTCGGCGATTCGGTCGAGATCATCGGCGCGTACCCCGATCTGGTAGTCGGCACCCAGTGGTGTGCAGATATTCTCGTGGACGAAGTCGCGGATCGGCGTGCCGGTGACCCGGCGGACCACCTCGCCGGCAAGAAAGCCGATATTTACGGTGTTGTAGGCACCCTTCGATCCAGCCGACCAGGCGGGCTCCTGGATCTCAAGCGCTGCGATCATGCGGTCATAGTCGTAGACGTCGCCCGCTTCCGTTGCATCGGCGAAACACACCCCGCAATTGTGCGAGATGATGTGTCGGACAAGAATCTGCTCCTTTCCTGCTTGCGCGAACTCGGGCCAGTACACCGCGACCGGGGCTTCAAGGTCGACTTCTCCGCGGTCGGCGAGGATATGAACCGCCGTGGCGCAAATGCTCTTCGCGATCGAATACATGATGCACATCGTGTCTTCGCGCCAGGGCTTGCTGCGCGCGCTGTCCATGTGCCCGACCCAAATGTCGACGACCTTCTCGCCGTCCTGGTAGACGGCGACCGCGCTGCCGATCTCGTCATGTTCGGTGACGTTGCGAGCAAGTGCGTCCCGGACGGCGGTGAAGCGCGGATCGCAAGTGCCGTGGACCTCGGGCGTGTCGGTGCTAATCATCATGCCGTCCTTCCTGCGATGAAGATTGGGTAAGCGGATGGCCTGCTGCAGGACGGCGAGGTGCCCGTCCGAGCATGTCGCGCAGCTTCAGCGTGATGATGATCCCGGTGAGGGCAAGAGTCACGATGTTCGCGACGATGATCGGTCGTGATTCGATGATGAAGCCATATATCAGCCAAAGTGACAGCCCGGTGGTGAAGATCACGAACATGCCCAGCGAGACGTCCCGCGTGGAGCCCGAACGCCAGGATTTAAGAACCTGGGGGACGAACGCGATCGTCGTCAGGACTGCTGCGACGCCGCCGAGCAGGTCTGGATGGATGGCGTCTAGCATGCGTGCGTCTAGCGGATGCAAAAGGGCTGCATGGCGACGGCGAGGTCAAGCAGGGCCTCGTCACCGCCCGCCCAACCGATGAAGGACAGTCCTACCGGACAACCATCGACATTGGCCGCGGGCACTGTCACCTGCGGCAGGCCGGTGTGGCCGGAAATGCATGTAAGCGCCATGGTGTTGGCCCGGAAGAATTCGAGATCCTCCGCGCTGGCATTGAGCTGGGGTGCAATGACCGGGGCCGTCGGTAGGCACAAGATGGTGCCCGGTGTCGCCAGTGATGCTAGCCGTATGCGAATCCGATCTCGTACGGTATTGGCAGCTGCGGTTTCCGCGTCGGTGATGGCGGCTGCCATCGCGAAACGCTCGCGGATTCCCGGCCCGAGATTGGCCTGATGTTCCTCGACCCAGGGTAAGTTCGTCTGTTTGACTTCACTCGCCTGAATCACTCGAAACGCGTCCCACCATATATCGAGCGTATCCTCGCCGGCCACGTTGGCGGATTCACCCGATGGGAGGAGTTCCGCCGCCTCTTCTATAACGGCCTCGAGCGCAGCGCGCACCTCGGGTGTTGCCCGGTCGAAGGCATCGTCTAGCACCAGCATGCGGCCGATCTTGCCTGGCGTAGCATTTTCGTCGAGGAGCACTGGTCCGATGTTGCGGAACAGTGCCGCATCGTTAGTGAACCAGCCGACAGTATCGAATGACGGCGCCATCGGGTGGGCGTTCTCCAGTGAGATTCGACCGTGGGTCGGGCGGTTGCCGTAAAGGCCGCAGAAGGAGGCGGGAATTCGCACTGATCCGCCCGTATCCGAGCCCAAAGTGAAGTCGCAAATCTCGGCGGTCATGGCTGCGGCCGACCCGGACGAGGAGCCACCGGGCATCCGCCCTTGCGCGCGGAGATTCTTCGGCGCCCCGTAATGAGTGTTATCTCCAGACAGGCTGTAGAAGAACTCGTCGCAGATCGTGATCCCGACGATGTCGGCACCCGCATCTAGGAGCTGTTGCACGGCGACCGATGTCTCGGTCTTTGGTTCGACCCAGTCAAAGTATTCCGGGTTGCCATTGGACAGCTTGCGCCCGGCGATGTGGTACAGGTCCTTGACCGCGAAAGTCTTTCCGACGAGGGGGCCGGTGCCAGATCCGAGGATAGGCTCCGTGATGTTGTGGGGTACGAACGCGCCGACGGGGTCGGCGGGTATCTTCACCTCTGCCATGACCATTCAGCCTTTCTTCCGCCTGGTGCCGGACTTTTTCTTCTGGGTCTTGGGCGCAGGGCGCTCCTTGTTGAACCAGTCGAGGATCTGTTCGCCGTCCCAGCACACGACACCCGGTTGGGCGAGTATGTGCTCGAAGGTCTCGCGCACATAGCGAATCCGGTGCGGCGAGCCCGAGAGATACGGATGCATGGCCACGGCCATGATACGTGTGTGCCCGTGGCTCTCGGCGTAGACCGTGTCGAAGTAGTCCAGCGAGCGGGTCTTGAACTCCTGCGACTGGTGATGCTGGATCGCCATCATCACGATGTCATGAAGCTCGTAGTTATAGGGCAGTGCCACCATCGGCTTGTCGACGGTGGTATTGAGCCGCACCGGCTGGTCGTCGAGGACCCAGTCCCCGATATACTCGACTCCAGCATCAGCCAGATGATCGATGGTCTGATAGGTCTGGGTCAAGCCCGGCCCGAACCAGCCGCGCGGCTGCTTGCCGCAGAAGTCGCCGATGATCTTAAGGGACTTGTCGATGACCGTGCGCTCGTCCTTGAGCTTGTGCATCGGCATCTGCTCGTAGGAGTGGGCGTTGAACTCCCAGCCCGCCTCAAGCACGGCCTCGGCGGTGCGGGGATATTCCTCGATGGTGCGCGCGTTCAGTGTCACCGTCGGACGCACACCTAGGTCCTCGAGCATCGACTTGATGCGCCAGAAGCCGACCCGCATGCCGTATTCATGCCAGCTCCAGTTCGGATGATCGGGGATCATCGGTACTCCCTGGGGTGGCGGGATGACCATGCGAGCCATAGCACGGACGATGTCCCACACCTCGAGTGCTAGGATAGGCCAGAGGACAAGCTTCGCACCGTCCGGCAGGACCAGCGGCTTGCGATCGTCGATTGCTGAGAAAGGCAGGCGGTCGCCCGGTTTCATTCCGTCCATTTGTTTCTCCCCGTCGCGGCAGCTTCATAATCATGCCGCGTGTTATTGGTTGCGAGTGATTATACTGCGTCCAGGTTTATGACAACAGATGCGCCGGACGAGCCGGGCAATCGGGGAAGAGATGATGAACGAGACCGCTGCGAGCGCAGATGTGGTGCTGGTCGAGCGCGATGGCGATATCGCCACCGTTGTACTCAACCGTCCGGAAAAGATGAATGCGTTGAACAAGGCAATGTGGGAGCGTGTTGGCGAGGTCATGCATGAACTGGGCGCCGACAACACAATCCGCTGCGTCATACTGCGTGGGGCGGGCGACAAGGCCATGGGCCCGGGCGCTGATATTTCTGAGTTCGCGACCGAGCGTGCCAACGCCGAACAGGCTGAGGTCTATGGCGGGCTGATGCATAACGCGATGCAAGCGATCCGGGACTGCCCGTATCCGGTGATCGCCCTAATCAAAGGGCTGTGCGTGGGCGGCGCGCTGGAGATCGCGCTGATGTGCGATATGCGTATCTGCGGCGAGGGCTCGCGCTTCGGCGTGCCGATCAACCGTCTGGGCCTCGTGATGGCCTATCCGGAGGTTGAGGCGTTGGTAGGCTTGGTGGGCCGATCCGTGGCGCTCGAAATTCTTTACGAGGCGCGCGTGTTTGGCGCGGCCGAGGCAAAGGAAAAGGGTCTTGTGAACCGGGTCGTGGCCGACGATTCGGTCGAGGACGAGGTTTATGCCACCGCTAGGCGGATCGCAGACGGCGCGCCGCTGGTCAATCGCTGGCACAAGAAGTTCGTTGACCGGGTGCTCGCGGGCGGGCCGCCATTGTCCGAATCGGAAGCGAAGGAGGGCTTCGCCTGCTTCGACCCCGAAGATTTCAACGTTGGCTACAAGGCCTTCATGGCTAAGGAAAAGCCCGCCTTCAAGGGGAAGTAGATATGACAGACAAAGACACCGGCATGCTGCATGGCTTGAAGGTCATCGAGATGAGTCACATTATGGCGGCACCCACCTGCGGGCAGATGCTGGCCGA
>PBMH01000050.1 GCA_002722515.1 Alphaproteobacteria bacterium
CCGACTTGCATGAAGACTTGCGGATCGCGTGACTGGCCTACGCCCGATGGCGTGCCGCTGGCGATCACGTCGCCGGGCTGCAGCTCGGAGATGTGCGAGACGTAGGAGATGGTCGTCGCCACGTCGAAGATCATGTCGCGGGTGTTGGCTGACTGGAGCGTTTCGCCATTGAGCACGGTTGAGATATCGAGCAGCTGAGGGTTGGGGATCTCGTCTGCTGTCACCATCCAAGGGCCGAAGCCGCCGGTGCCCTCGAAGTTTTTGCCCGGGACGACCTGGGCCGTGTGATATTGCCAGTCCCGTGCGCTGCCCTCATTGAAGCAGGAGTAGCCGGCGACGTGGGAGAGCGCATCTTCCTTGCTGATGTACCGTCCACCCTTTCCGATGATGACGGCGAGCTCGCACTCATAGTCGAGCTTTTTGACCACCGGAGATTTCAGTAGCGGCTGTTTGTGTCCGACCAGTGTATCGGCATAGCGGCCGAAGATCATCGGATGCTCCGTCTTGGAGCGGGGGAGGCCGGCGTCGATTGCCTCCTGCAGATGATCCATGTAGTTCACGCCGACACACCAGATATGAGTCGGGTCCGGGACCACTGGCAAATAGGTGATTGCATCGAATGCATGATCGGCGGTCTCCCCCGCATACTTGGCCATCTCGGCGACGCGGGCCGCGGCGATTAGTTCGCGCAGGGACGTAACCCCGACGCGGCTGGTCAGATCGACGATTCCGTCTTCGGTGGCGAGGCCCACATGGGCGCCGGATCCGGCATCATAGGTGAGGAGTTTCATTGTTTTTTCCTATCGTGAGGGTGGGTGCAGCCAACGAATTCAAGTGAAGTGATCAAGCTATTCGGTCACCCTTCTTGATGGGAGCAGTCCGGTTGTCCACGCCGGGCAGCATCTTACCCGCATCGCGCGTTACCACGATGTCGATAACGTTGGGTTTGTCGCGGTTGTCGAGCGCAGTTCGGAAGGCATCGGCGAGTTGGTCCGGATGTTCAACCCGGATGCCACGACAGCCGAGATTCTCGGCTAGGATGGCATAGTTGAGATCGGACAGGTCTGCGGACTGATACTGGCCGCCAAACATGGCGTGCTGCAGGGCCTTGATGTAGCCCGAGGCAGCATTATTAACGACCAGCACCGTGACCGGAACGCCGAGACGCGCGGCGGTCTCGAGATCACCTAGGGTCATGTTCAGTCCGCCATCTCCGGTGAGTGCAAAGACTGGTCGGTCGGGCGCGGCGAGCTGGGCGCCGATGCCGCCCGATACACCGTAGCCGATGGAGGCCATCCCCCGGTCGACTATGAATCCCCTGCCGGCACATTTTGTGTCGTAGAGCAAACCGGTCCAGTGCGCGGCGAAGCCGCCGTCTGCGACAAGGATCGCGTTTTCTGGAAGGATATTGTTCAGTTCATGTACCATGCGGGCCATGTTCACTGGCACCTCGTCGGAGGTGAGGCGTGGCTCGACGTCGGCGCGCCACTTTGCCTTCCCTGTGTAAATCTCGGCAAGATAGCCTGCGCGGGCAGCACTACGCGATTTGGCCCCGTCGTTGAGGGCGTCACGAAGTTCCGCAAGCCCCTCGCGCGCATCGCCGCACAAGGCTACGTCAGTCTGCGCCCAGCGGCCGATTTCCTCGGGCAGGATATCCAGGTGAATGATCGGGATTCCCGGGCGCGGAATCGTATACCGCTTGGTTGCAATCTCGCCAAGCTTACAGCCGACTACAAGGATTGCATCTGCCGTCTTGAGAATGTCATTAGCCGTGCGGTCGTAGCGCCCAAATAGGCCGAGAGAAAATTTGTGAGTGCATGCAATTGCACCCTTGCCCGACAGGGTATGCCCGACCGGGATGGACTGTTCCTCGGCGAATGCCGTCAGTTCCTGATGGGCGCCGGAGATGTGTACGCCACCGCCAGCGAGAATAACCGGGCGTTTCGCGCGGGCCAGCACAGCCGCGGCGCGCGCGATATCAGCGCGCGCGGGGCGGGTGCGTCGTGAGGGCGCGTGGGTCGTCGTCGGGTCAGCATAGAGCTCGCTGGCTGCAAACTCGAAGACGCCGTGACTGATGTCTTCCGGTACATCGAGCAAAACCGGCCCGGGACGCCCGGCTGTGGCGACAGAATAGGCGCGGCGCACATGCTCGGGGATGCGTTCGCCAATCTCGACCCGGATCAATTCCTTGACTGCGGGACGCAGCATTTCGACCTGGCGGGTCTCCTGAGTCATGTTCTTCCAGGCATGGGTGCGGTTGGCATCACCCGCGATGGCGATCATCGCGATGCCAGCGTTGAGGGATTCTGTCATTGATGTGAGCAGGTTGGTTGCACCGGGACCTAGGGTCGCGTCGCATACACCGGGGCGGCCGGTGACGCGGGCCCAGGCGTCAGCCATGAAGGCACCGCTGCGCTCGTCATTGATCAATGTGTGGGCTAGGCCTAACTCACGAATGGCCGCGTAGAAGGGAAGCAATTGGAAGCCAGCCATGCCGAACATAGGTCCGACCTCGTGCAACTGCAGCATTTTTGCGAGTGCTTTGCCGCCGGACATCTCGACCGTAGCATTGTCGCCGGTGTCGGATTTATTCGCCTTTTGGTTCATTCTTCCCCCGAGCGCTTTCGGCGCAGATGCTGTGGCGGCGGACCAGTGGTCCTAAAGTTCAAAGCCAACCAACGTTGCGTTCAATGTTCTTCATGCAGTGCGGTCAGTCAACGTCCTGCTCAATAAGTGAGACGGTATTGACCCGCCGCAATTTCGGCGCTCGCGGGTCGCCTAGATTTAACGCAATACAAAAACCGAACGACAAGGCATATGACATGGAACTCGGATTCTTCACGATGCCGCTGCATCCGGCGGGCCGGCCGCTGAACGAAACCCTGAATGAGGATCGGGAGGCGTTCATCCTAGCCGATAAGCTGGGCTTCTCCGAAGCATATATGGGTGAGCACGTCACCGACGCGTTCGAGCCGGTTCCGAACTCGATGATGTTTCTGTGCTGGGTCGCGCGCGAGATTAAAAACATGACGCTAGCGACGGGTACGGTGAATCTTGGACACCATCATCCCGCTGCTGTTGCCGCTGAGGCGGCCATGCTCGACCATATACTTGAGGGGCGTTTTATGCTCGGCGTTAGTCCCGGAAACCTGCCTTCGGATTCGGAGGTTTTTGGTACGCTAGATATCGACCGGAACGAGAAATTTATAGAATCCCTTAACCAGATCATCGAGATATGGACGACAGAACCACCATACGACATCAAGGGGAAGTACAATTCGATCTCGACGGTGAAACATCATAACGAGTTGCTGGGCCAGGGTGTGATCCTGAAGCCCTACCAAAAGCCTACGCCGCCGATCTTTGGCACCGTGGTGGCTCCATTTTCGAAAGGCATAATCGCTCTGGGCGAGCGTGACTGGATCCCGGTTTCTGCGAATTTCTTGCAACCTAAATGGGTGGCCACCCACTGGCCCAACTATGCAGAGGGCCACGCGAACGCAGGCCGCAAGGCTGATCCTGCCTCCTGGCGGGTCGCGCGTTCGATCTTTGTCGCAGACGATGACAAGTTGGCAGAGGAATATGGTAAGGGCCCGCAATCGCCCTACCGATTCTATTTTTATCAACTCGGCAGCAAGCTACGAAATGGCGGTAAGCTTGGGCTCTTTAAGCTCGAGCGCGATCAGCCGGACGAGGAGATTACGGACGATTACATGGTTGATTCGCTGGTTATTTCTGGTTCAGTTAATAAGGTGGTTGACGAGGTCCTGGCCTTTCGTGAGGCGGTGGGAGACTTCGGTACCCTGGTTTATGCTGGTCATGACTGGGTCGATCCTGCGCTAGGTAGGCGCTCCATGGAGTTAATGGCGACCGAAGTTATGCCGCGAGTGAATAAGGCTATTGGTACCTAGGTCTCGGTTCTTTACCGCCCCTCCCGGGCGAGCGATACTCACGGCAACAGGCGTACTCGATTGCGCTGTGATGAGATTGAGGAGAAGTCATGTCCAGCAATCTGGCGAATGAGCCTGCGCGCGTCGCCGAAATGTTTCGTAAGATGGTCCTCATCCGGTCCTTTGAAGAGGCGGCGGGCGAGGCGTTTCACGCCGGCCATGTGCGTGGCTCGGTACATCAATATATCGGTCAGGAATCGATCGCCGTTGGCGTCTGCGCGAACCTGCGTGAAGATGATTATCTAACCAGTAACCATCGCGGGCATGGCCACTCCATAGCCAAAGGGGCCGACCCGCGCGCTATGATGTTAGAGCTCTTCGGGCGCGTGGGTGGCACCAGCGACGGCAAGGGAGGATCCATGCATATCGCAGATTTCTCGGTAGGCATGCTAGGGGCGAATGGCGTGATAGCGGATGGTTGCACTATGTCTGTCGGGGCGGCACAGGCGATCCGCCTACTCGGTGATGACAAAATCGTCGTCAACTTTATCGGTGATGGGGGCATCAACCGAGGGCCGTTTATGGAGGCGCTGAACTGGGCCAAGGTCTACGAATTGCCGGTACTCTTCATTTGTGAGAACAACCAGATCGCAGCAACGACGACTACGCATCTCGTCACGGCTGGCGAGGGGATCGCGGCGCGGGCTGAGAGTTTCGGTATGCCGGCGACAACCATTGACGGCAATGACCTGTTTGAGGTTGATCGCACGGTTGCCCGCGTGGTCGCAGAAATCAGAACTGGCGGCGGGCCGCAGTTGATCCAGGCAATGACCTATCGACTGCGTGGGCATTTTGCCCATGACGAAGCGGGATACCGCGATTTGGCCGAGGTAGAAGCTGCGCTGGGCCGCGAGCCGATAGCGCGTACTGAAGCCTGGTTGCTTGAGAACGGGATGACAGCGGACGAAATAACTACGCTGAAGGCGGAGGCTGATTCCGAGATAATCGGCTATGTCGAGGAAGCGATGAATGCACCTTGGCCGGATGGGAAGCTGGCCTTTTCCGATGTTCAGGATGTTGGGGCGCCTAGCTATCCGGGAGCCGACCAATGACCGCGATGACATATGCGGAGGCCGCCCGACTCGCCCTACAGGAGGAAATGGCGCGTGATCCGAAGGTCTGGGCGCTTGGTGAAGATCTTGGCTATGAGGGAGGCATGGCGGGCCAATATGATGGCCTGCAGGCGGAGTTTGGGTCGGATCGGATCGTCGATACACCAATCTCTGAATCCACCATCATGGGCGCGGCCGTCGGTGCGGCTTTGGCCGGTACCCGACCGGTTGCCGAGATGCGGTTCTCCGATTTTGCGATGTGTGCGGTCTCTGAATTAGTCAATCAGGCAGCCAAAGCCCGCTATATGTTCGGTGGTCAGGCGCGGGTGCCTTTGGTGGCGCGGATGCCCATTGGCATCCGTGGAGGTATTGCCGCTCAGCATTCCCAGTCGCCCGAGGCTTGGTATGTCCACACACCGGGTCTGGTGGTGGTAACCCCGTCGACGGCCGCAGACAACCGCGGGTTATTGAAGTCGGCCATCCGTTGTGATGACCCTGTAGTCTATATGGAGCATAAGGGTTTGTGGGGCGTTGTGGGCGAGGTTGACGAAGACGATGAGGAGCCGGTTCCTCTTGGCGTTGCCGCGAAGGTGTGCTCCGGCGACGACATCACGATCGTGAGCTGGGCTGCTCAGATTGGTGTTGCAGCGTTGGCAGCTGATGCGCTTGTCGAAGACGGTATTTCGGCGGAGGTGATCGACCTGCGGACGCTCTATCCTTGGGACCGCGATGCAGTCATGAATTCCGCTGCTCGGACTGGTCGGCTGCTGGTGGTGCACGAAGCGGTACGGATCGGCGGTTTTGGTGGCGAGATAGCTTCGGATGTCGCCGAAACCCTTGGAATTCCAGTCGCGCGCTTGGGGGGTGAGCGGATACCGATTCCATTCTCGGTGCCTCTTGAAGATGCCTACAAGATCAAGGTTGATCGGATTGTCGCCCGAGTGCGTGAGTTGGTCGCCTAGATAGTCGTGATAGTCGAAAGGGCCTCGACGAAGGCTCGACAGGTCATTCCTGGCGCGGCGCCTGCGGCGCGTGCGGTGTTGTTTACATGGGAAATTATTCCGTCCTCATAGCTCGACCGGGCCTCCCCGATCCGTGCGCTTTCAGCTGAGACTGTGGCGCCCGCGATCCCGCGTGTGTCGAGGTTCGGTAGCCGGGTAGGGAAATCTGATCCCGCGTCGTTAAAGACTGCGCCCAGAACATCGGGGCGGTTTCCCCAGCTCGGCGATTCCCGGAGGAGTTCTCCATGCGATGCGGTGATTACTATCAACCCGGCATCCGACGGGCCGACGAGGGAAACGGAATCGCAGCCGATGACCGAGGGTAGACCAGGTGTGTCTCGGATTAGGAAGCGCGCTTCCTCTTGGGCCGGTGGGGAACCGGATTGCCCGGGCGCCAACAGCATCGCGTGCGCACATTCCATCGTCGATTGGCCTGGAGCGCAGCCTACTGCTCGCGCTGTCGCGTTGACGTGGCTGATTAACCCAGTCGTCGCCATGGATCTTCCGTCACCAATTCTAGCACTTTTTTGGTTAACCATGGCTCCGGCGACGGTGAAGTTGTCTAGGTAGGGCAGGGAGTTAATACCGGCCGCATCTCGGCCGATGCCTGCATCATGCAGGATTATGCCTCGTAGCCCCGCCCTTGCACCTAGGTATCCGGCGTAGATTGCGCCATGTGATGCGGCGACTGCGACCCTACCGTATGAATCAGCATTGAACTTGGTAGCAGAATCAAGGATGAGGATTTTGGAGTCGTTCATTCTGCTTTGCTCGGCATCCTACGCCTTCCGGCTGGTCTCCGGCTTGGTATAGTTCCACCGGCGGTGATACATTTTCGCCAGTTCTCGATACATCTCCACCTGTTCGGGGGACAGTGATCGATCTCTTTTCGGCGGCTTTGAGGGCTGCGCCTGAGAAGTTTTCGCTTTCCGTTTGTATGCCATGATTTCTGAATAACCTCTGTTCATAGTACCAAGAAAAGCTGCGGTAGTATTATACTTGTTATGCTGGACGGTTGGGGCGCGATAACAGGCCGCGCGCAACAATACCGGCTTGTATTTCGACTGCGCCCTCGAAGATATTTAAAATCCTGGCATCACATAGAACGCGGCTGATTTCGTACTCTTCGGCATAGCCATTGCCACCGTGTATTTGCAGTCCGTTATCCGCATTTGACCAGGCGACGCGTGCCCCGAGCAATTTGGCCATGCCGGCCTCAATGTCACACCGTTGTCCAGAGTCTTTCTGCCGAGCTGCGAAATACGTCAGTTGTCGGGCTAGCATTGTTTCGGTCGCCATCCAGCCCAGTTTGCCGCCGATCCGGGCGAACTCGAGGATCGGTTTCCGGAACTGTTCGCGGTCGCCAGCATAGCCGAATCCGAGTTCAAGGGCGTTCTGGGCGACGCCTACAGCACGCGCGGCTGTCTGGACGCGCGCAGTCTCGAACGAAGTCATGAGCTGCTTGAACCCTTCGCCCTCTCGTCCACCCAGCAGGCCGTCGGACGCGATCTTGAATCCGTCGAAGCCGAGCTCATATTCTTTCATCCCGCGATAACCAAGTACCCGAATCTCCGATCCGGTCATGCCGTCGGCGGGGAAGGGGAGGTCGTCGGTACCCCGGGGCTTATCAGCTAGGAACATGCTGAGCCCGCGATATCCGTTCTCGTTGGGATCGGTCCGCGCCATTAGGGTCATCATGTCAGTGCGCGCTGCATGGGTGATCCAGGTTTTATTGCCGTTCACCCGGTAAAAGTTGCCGTCGCGGGTTGCACGGGTGCGGATGCTGGCTAGGTCCGAGCCATAGTTGGGTTCGGTGAAAACTGCTGTTGGCAACAGCGTGCCCGATGCAATGGGGGCCAGATATTTTTCTTTCTGTTCCGGCGTTCCGTTGAGCCGAATTAACTCGGCAGCAATCTCCGAGCGAGTGCCCAGAGAGCCGACCCCGATGTAGCCTCGCGAGAGCTCCTCGGTGACTACGCACATAGATACCTTTCCCATGCCTAGGCCGCCGTGCGCCTCTGGGATAGTTAACCCAAAGACACCGAGTTCTCCCATCTGTTTGATTACATCCATGGAGATCAACTCGTCGCGCACGTGCCAGCTATGGGCGTGTTGGCTGACCCGCTCATTGGAGAAACGCCGGAATTGTTCGGCAATCATGGTATTGGTTTCGTCTAGCCCGCGGGCGCCGAAGTCGCTATCCCGTATGCGTAGGCATTCCGTGATCGCCTGGCGGACGGTGATCGAGTTGCCATTTCCCATTAGCTGCCGCGTGGCCGCACTGGCGAAGTAGATAGCTTCGTCTAGGCCTAGATCGCCCGGGCGGACAATCTCGTCTTGGCTCATCGCGATACCATGCTTCAATTGGTTCAAATACCCACCAAAGCCAGCCGATAGGATAAGTCGTTCAAGATCGAGCAGCAGGCCGTCCGTGTCTAGCCGTTCGGCCCACCCCAGCAGTTGCTCCAGCGCCGCAGCGTAGGTTGCTATCCAAGCGTAGCCGTGGACGGCATATTGATGGTTCTCAAGCAAGGATGGGTCAACCGGCCCACCCGGTGCGGTAAGCCCGGCGGCCGCCCGGTGGGCTGCGTCGCGAAACACGCTCACGTCGGTGAGGGCCTCGCGGCACAAAGCTAACAGGTTTTCGCTTGTCTCAGAAAGTACGTTCATGTTGTCTCCGGCCCAGCGACCACGCCGGTGTCATGCAGCTTACCGATCTCCCCGTCCGATAGGCCGAGATCGCCCGATAATATTTCGTCAGTGTGTTCGCCCAGCAGCGGAGCGCGTGGCACCGTGCGGGGGACGGCTGTGAAGTTATTAGGGGTGCCTGCTGCAATATAACGGCCGATACCCGGCTGGTTGATCTCGCGGAACAGCGGGTTCGCCGTAGACGCCCGCGGATCCTCCGCTACCATTTGTTCGAAGGTCTGATACGGTCCCCAGCAGACGTTATGCTCGTCAAAAATTGTACGGATTTCGTTTAGCCTGTGGGCTGCACACCAGGTGCCGACATGCTTGTTGATTGCTTCGCGGGCGGCGTAACGATGTTCCTCGAGTGTGAAGTCCATGCCCAGCTCTGCCTCCAACGCTGCGAATTTCTCTCCGGTGTGTGTTGCCTCTAGTAGTTTTTTCCACTGATGCACCGACACGGCAATAATCATCACCCGGCGCCCGTCTGCCGTAGCAAAGTCGCGGCCGTAGCTGCCATAGACGTCGTTGCCGATATTAGGCCGAGATTCACCTTTCATCTGGACTTCGCCGATGTAACCGAGATTGCCCACGGTGGCGAACGCCATGTCGGCTAGGGACAGTGAGACATATTGGCCTTCACCGGTGCGGGTTCGGTGTCGCTCCGCACCGAGCAATCCAGTTGCGGCAGCGAACCCTGTCGACACATCCCAGCCGGGTAAGACGTGGTTGACAGGGTTGGTGTCGGCATCCGGACCGGTAACGAAAGGAAAGCCCACGGCGGCATTTACCGTGTAGTCCACGGCGACCGACCCGTCCGGGTTACCGATGATGTTGAGCGCGATCAGGTCGTCGCGCTTTCCTTTTAATGTCTCGTAGTCTAGCCAGCCGCGCATGGGAAAGTTGGTTAATAAGATACCTCGGCCCTCTCCGGGCTGGGTAATCAGTTCGGTAAGCAGTTCTTGGCCCTCGGGCTTGCGGAAGTCCACAGCGATCGACCGCTTGCCTTTGTTCATGCCGGCCCAATAGATCGAGTTGCCGTTCTCCATAACTGGCCAGCGCCGATAGTCGATACCGCCACCGACCATATCGAAGCGGATTACGTCGGCACCCATCTGGGCGAGCGTCATTCCGCAGGTGGGCGCGGCCACGAAGGCGGAGCCCTCAATAACCCGCAATCCGTTCAATACGCCGCTCATCGTCTCTCCGTAAGCCCGGTGCTATTATGAGGCATAGGCGCCTATTTCCATGGCGGGACTATATCATTTTGACGGGGTGTAACGAATGCCTGAAGGTAGAAAACTCACTATAGAACAGATCGCTATGGCCGTGACGCTTCCTTCCTCGACGATCCACGAGGCGGCGGGCAGAATTGGCGCCCTGCCGGCGGCAATCAAACCGGTCGCGCAAGGCATGACGGTCTGCGGGCCGGCCTTCCCGGTGAAGGGGCCGCCGCTCGACAACTTAGCGCTCCATTTCGGCATCGACGAGGCACAACCCGGCGACGTCATTGTCGCCGACGTAAGCGGGCATTACGAGGGCGGCTATTTCGGTGAGGTTATGTGCACCTCGGCCCGTGCCCGGAAGCTCGGCGGACTGGTCATCAACGGCTGCGTGCGCGACGGCAACGAACTCGCCCAGATGGGCTGGCCGGTTTTTTCACGCGGGTTCGCCATGCGGGGTACCCTCAAGGATCCAAATGGCGACTTGTGCATCAACGAACGGATCGCTATTGGCGAGGTGATCATCGAGCCCGGGGATTTGGTGGTCGGTGACACGGACGGGGTGGTGGTGATACCCAAGGCGGCCGCGCCCAAGGTGATCGAGGCATCGATCAAGCGCGAGGCCAACGAGGTGGAGACCATGGAGCTGCTAGCTAAGGGTGAGACGACGCTAGTAAAGATGCGCGGGTGGGAGCGGAGGTAGCTCTCCTGCGCGGCGGCTAGTCGAACAAAGCTACCGCCCGCGTCCAGCCGGCGGTGCCGCCGCGGATCTTCGTCGGGAAGCACACCACCGTGAACCCTTTGTCGGGCAGCTGCTCGAGGTTCTGCAGCTTCTCGATCTGGCAGTAGGGTTGCTCGATCCCGGCATAATGACCCTCCCAGATGATCGAGGCGTCCTTCGTTTCTTTCCAGCGTTCCGCCGTGTGCTTGAACGGCACGTCCCAGGTCCAGGCGTCGGTGCCGCACACGCGCACGCCGCGTGAGGTGAGATACATTGTAGCCTCGCGGCCCATGCCGCAGCCGCAGTCGATATAGTCGTCCCGGCCATAGGCGGCTGCTGCGCTGGTGTTGACTATTACGATGTCGAGGGGTTGAAGTTCGTGACCGATGCGCTTGAGCTCGGCCTCGATGTCATCAGCCGTCACCAGATATCCATCTTCGAAGTGGCGAAAGTCGAACTTCACGCCCGGCCGTATGAACCAGTCGAGCGGCATCTCGTCGATTCCCGGCATCGGGTCACCGTTCTTGTCGACCGGGTGATAATGCTTCGGCGCGTCCACATGGGTACCGTTGTGGGTCGCCAAAGTGATTGTCTCGTAGGCGGAGTAGAGGCCGCCTGGCAGATCGGCTGGATCGAGGCCGGGATAGTTCTTCTGTAGTCGGTCGAGATTGTCGCCGTGCGCCATCATCGAGATCTTCGGGCGCATGGGTAGAGGATCGACGATGAGCTCATCGTCGAGTGTCATGGAAATATCGATGATCTTCGCGGGGAGAGCGATCATGGTGGGGCCTCGTTTTGTTGTGATCGTATTCGGGCGGGTTTGAAACCCGTCCTTACGTTTTTACTTTGTCACGCCCGTGCGCGCGGGCATCGATAAATTCAGCGTTTTTTCGTGCGGGGTTCGGTGTTTATGGACTCGCGGTTGTGGTGGGGATGACGGCAGCATTAGTCCTTCAACCCATAGGGGTTGTCCACCAGCTCTGGGAACATGTCGGTGCGCGGCGGGGAGAAGAACTCGACGATCTCGCAGTCCTCACGGTACCAAACCTCGTGCGCGATTCCGCTGGGGATGAGCACCAGGGAGCCCGCGCAACACGTCGCCTCCTCGCCGGTGCCGAACTTATAGTCGAAGCGGCCCTTCATCAGCCAAGTGATCTGCTCGTTTGGATGGGAATGCGCCGGTATATGGCTGCCGCCGTCGATCTTCGCCCAGAATCCCATCACTTGGTCGCCGCCCAGTACCTTCATCTCGCCGAAGGGCATCTTGTGGGCGGGGATGTCGTCGAGTTTGTGAATGAGGCTCGTGAAACGTGTGGTCTGCATGTCTTCGGCCATAGCGGCGCTCCTGTGATCCCGGAAGTTTCTCCGCTATGATCGCACCGAATGGCCGCGCGGGCCAAACCGCTTGCCACAAAGACACTGAGCCAACACAGGAAAGGAATGACGGACATGGTGAAACTCGCCATCTCGGACATTAAGACAACGGAGGTGCTCAATTGGGAGGGGCTGCACCTCTTCCACTTTATGGGTTCGTCCTGCTCTCAGAAGACTCGCATCGCCTTCGCTGCAAAGGGCGTGGAATGGGAAAGTCATCATGTAGACATTTCGAAGTTTGAGAACTTCACTAAATGGTTCATGGGCATCAATCCGCGTGGCCTGATGCCAACCCTTGTGCATGACGGCGACGTCCATATAGAGAGTAATGACATCATCGAGTATGTGGACGGTGCTTTCGACGGCCCTAAACTGTTTCCTACCGATCCGGACGAACAGGCCTTCATGCGCGAGTCCATGAAATACGAGGACGACCTGCATCTGTGTGTGCGCGCGCTTACCTTTCGCTACTTCCTGCCGGTCGAGATGATGAAGAAGCCCGACGATGCAGTCGACGTTTACGAGGCAGAGGGCGCGGAGACCGTCGCCGGAGAGTTCGACGGGCGGAAGGCAATCGAGGTCGAGTTCTGGCGTAAGATGAACGCGAACAACGGCATCATCGACGAGCAGGTGATCGACGCCGTCGACCAGTTTCTCGTCGCGTTCGGTAAGCTGGAGAAGCGGCTCGAGCAGCACGAATATCTGCTTGCTAGTGGGATGACAGCGCTGGACATCGCCTGGTGGATCACGGTGTTCCGGATCACCAAGCTAGGGTTTCCGACCGAGCGCTTTCCGAAGCTGTTCATCTGGTATGGGAAGTTCCTGGCGCGCGAGGACTTCGCGCGCGAGGTTGCAGCCCCGTCTGAGGTTATGGAGATGTCGAAGAGGCATCAGGCAGCCTATGCGGCCGAGGGTACGTCGATGCAGCAGCTGATGGCCGTCCACGGACGGTAGGAGCGGCCACCAAGCCAACCGATACCATGTTCGGGTAGGTTTGAGGCTCGCCGCGGTGCTCGTCCGCGTGGGTCCACGGGACTCTCGCTACGCCAGCAGCGCCCAAGTGGACGAAACCGTGAGCAGCGCGAGCGCTATGTTGCGGAATACCCGTTCGTTAGCCAAGGGGAATAGCCGCATGCCGATCCAGGTGCCAGCGAGGAAGGGTAGCGTAATCGCTGTCGTCTTCCAGATAATATTGGCGTCAATCAGGCCGTTTAGTGCGAAGGTTGCGGTGAGTCCCAGCAGGACCAGCGTGAAATAGCCGATAAGGTTCGCGCGTATCTGCGCCGGCGAATCGCCGCTAGCCATCATGAAGAGGATCGCCGGCGGACCCGCGACGCCCGCCGCGCCGGCCAGCGTTCCGCCGACCATGCCAACGCCGATCTCGGGTCCGAGGCCCCGTGGGCCGCGATAGCGCCAACCGGTCCATAGGATGACGGCCAGCAACAGTACTATCACGGCGATCGCTCGGCGCATGTCATCGGGGTGCACTGCTACGAGAATCAGCGCTCCGAGCGGCATAAGGACCATCGCCGGTACGCCGAGCGCCCAGACCGTGCGTCGATGAGATTCCCGTAACGCGGTGCGGGCGAGCAGAAGTACCGGACCTGCCTCGACCAGGGCGGTTACCGGCACTCCAATCTGAGGGCCCCAGATCCAGCTCAGCATGGGTGCGTGTATCAACGCCGAGCCGAATCCTGAGAAACCCCGGATTAGGCCACCGATGAACACGACAGCCGAGGCAAAGCATAGGTCAGGGCCGAATAGGGCTGGTGGGATCAGGCCTTCTAACATGGAGAAACGTGAACCATTTAGGAAGAGCGGTGGGAATAGACTATTCCCCGAACTGGATGCCGATTCCTGCCATGGCATCCCGGGTCTTGCGGCCGAAGCGGCGCTCGACCTCGGCCCCCGCGGCTGCCGCGTGTATTACCGTGTCCTTGGTCTCGCCCGGGGGACACTGGATCGCCACAAACAGCCGCCCGAGGTCGGTGCCGATATTGCGGAACTCCCGGTAGACACCGGCGGGCACGGACACGAAGTCGAGCGGTTCGAGTATAATGGCGTTCGCGCCATTCTCGCCCCAAGTAATCTCGAACGTGCCCTGAATGCAGAAGAAGTTCTCCACCGTGGCCATATGCTTGTGAAGGCCCGAGCTATCGCCAGGTGGGCACTCGGCGATAGTGACCGTCAGGCCGTCGGCGCCCTTAACCGGGGCGATCTTGCTACGGCCCTCCCAGCCCTCGGGGCTCATGACCGGGAAGACATTGTCCGACGACATCATCTTCATGGCCTCGGGGTCGATGCCGTGGGCCGCGTTCATCGTGTCTTTGTATGGGACCAGGTCTACAAAGCGCGCCACGCGTTTGGTCATCTCTTCTGGCGACAGTTCGATCTCATTTTTCGACATTGTCATTTCTTTCGTGCTTGGTTGGGCCAGTCGATCCAGTCGCTCAGACCACGGCCCATGACCAGCTCCAAGTCGTCTCCCGAGAGCCAGTCCAGCTCCTCGGTGAAGTGAGTGACGCATTTGCGGTATGTGCAGGGGAGGCGGGTTAGGTCCGAGCCCCAGAACACGCGGGCGGGTCCGAATGCGTCGACGACGCGTTTCAGAGGATCGCTAGTGTTGGGCCAGGGATAGTCTTGGGAAGAGTAGGCGCCGAGCGTGCAGGCCTTGACCGAGACGTTATCGTATTGGGCTAGGTTCAGCAGCACAGGCAGGTTAGCGAAGGCTTCCTCGTCGGTCGTGCGTCCGGGCAGGTCGAGATGGTCAACGGTCAGCCGCAGATTTGGATGTGCGGTTGCGACCTTCGCCGTTTCCGCCGCGCTGCCGGCTAGCATAAACATCACCGGCAGATCTGCGGCCTCGGCAGCCGACCATAGCCATTCGAGTGCGCCGGATTTCAGAGCCTCCTGTTCCTCGGGTTTACCTAGGGTGAAGCGCAGGCCAAGCATGCCGGGCTGCGCCTTCCAGTCCTGCAGCTTCTCGGCACCCGACGGGTCGAACAGGTCGAGGCGTCCGAGTACTGCGATCCGGTCCGGATAGTCGGACGCGGCAGCGCAGGCCTGGGAATTGTCGTTGCCCATCCACATCGGTGGCACAACGACGGCGCGATCGATACCGGCCGCGTCCATTTCGGCGATCAGTTCAGCGGCAGTGTACTGCTCGACCATACGGTGCCAGGGATTGCCGTCTCCGCGGAAGCTCCAGAGATGTACCTGTGAGTCTGTAATTAACATGTCCTCCTCCTTTACGCGGGCCCGCAGGCCGCGTTAATCGTTCCTGTCGGCGTCGGGCTGGGCGTAGGTGCCCTTGTCCGGCCGTTTCAGGGCGATGATGTTCTCGGGTTCGATTTTGGCATAATCGAGATAACCGAGCCGCGCGATCATATCCATCTTTTCCATGTCGACCATACCGTCCTTGATCAACGCATCGTTGATGTGAATGCCTACGACCGAACCGATTATCATATGGGACTGGGAAGCTATGCCCGGTGGTAGGTCTATGGTCTGCAGGTGCTTGCATTCGAGCGCGACCGGCGAGGCCTTCACGCGGGGCGGCTTCACGTTATGGCATTCGGCGGCCTCGAGTCCGGCTATGGCCATCTCGTCGACACTCGACGGTGCGTGCTCGGCCGTTGCAATCATTTCGTTGCGCAGACTCCAAGTGCACATGTTGAACACGAATTCGTCGGTCTCCTGTACGTTGGTGTAGCTGTCCTTCTTCTCTTCGGTGCCCGGCTTGACCGCGTTTGGACAGTACATTACGCAGGGTGGGTCACCGCTGAGCGCGTTGAAGAAGCTGAACGGTGCCAAGTTTACTACCCCGTCCGCACTGATCGTAGAAATCCAGCCAATAGGGCGCGGTACCACTAGTGCGTTGTAGACGGTGTACTTGAAGGGGTCGGGCTTCATGCCGACTTCGAGGGGATTGAAGAACATGCTTGAGGTTGCTCCGGTACCTTTAGGGGGGTGACTAGTTTTTAACTCTTTTCCATGGGTAGGCTCTCATCCTTGCCCCATTCCTGCATCGATGCGTCGTAAAGCGCCACGTCCTCGTAGCCAATCGCCTTTTGGGCAAAAAAGCCGAGGGTCGCAGATATACCGCCGCCGCAATAGTTGACGACCTTTTTGTCAGGTGTGGCGCCGGCGCTGGTGAACAATTCTAGCAACGCCCCGGCATCCGAGAAGATCCCGGTTTCCATGTCGCATACCTCAGCATAAGGCGCGTTAGTGCTATTCATGATTCGGCCCGGGCGGCCGAAAACAAGGCCGCCGGTGCCATGGAACTGCTCGGCCGACAGCGCGTTGACCAAGGCGACACCGGGGTCGTCGAGTACTGCGCGCACGTCATCTTTGTTGCAGATCACCCCACGCCGTGGTCGAGCGGTGAAGGTTGCTGCGGGGATTGTTTCCGCGCCTTTGGATACACGGCGGCCGCTCGCGATCCAGGCGCGATAGCCCCCGTTGAGCACCATGCCGCCGCTGAAACCCATGGCGTAGAGGGACCACCAGGCGCGGGTCGCCCAGAAGGGCTGGGTTCGGCTATAGAAGACCACCCGCGTGTTGTCACCGATACCCAGCGCGCCGGCAAGTGCCGCGAATTCGTCGGGCTCTGGCAGCATGAATCGGTGTTCATGGGGGGTAACCGACAGATCGTCCTGGCAGTTGATATAACCCGCGCCGGGAATATGCCCGTCTGCCCAGCCGCTCCGGTCACCCTCTACCCGGTATTCCAACTTTGGATCTGGTATCAGCAAGGTGGTTGTGTCGAATACACGGAGATCTGGATCGTCGAGATGCGCCGCCAGCCAGTCAGCGTCGACCAGAAGGTCCGGATTCATGTTGGGGTAGTTAATGTCTGCCATCGCTCGCCTGTCTCCTTCAAAACACCTCGATACTGGATGATCGCCACCGCAGGTCAAGCGGTCGCGCGGGTGCTCACGATGTAATACAGTCTTTCGGGAAGGAAATTCATTGGCATAATATTTCGGGGTAACCAAATGGCGGGGCTTCTGGCTGGAAAAGTGGTGGCGATTACGGGTGCTGAATCGGGGCTCGGGCGCGCGATGGCGTTGCGCGCGGCAAGAGACGGGGCACGGATTGCAGTTGGCGGGCTCAATGAAGCGGGGCTCGAGGAGACCGTAGCGTCAATGTCGAACCTCGAGGGTGGCGGCATTGCAATTCCGACCGATGTGACGGACCCGGACCAGGTGGCGGCGTTTATCGACGGTGCGGTCACAAAATTTGGGCGGTTCGACGCAGTGATTGCCAATGCCGGCGCTTTCGTCGACTGGACCGATTTCCAAGACTGGGACCACGCTGACTGGCACCGGGTCCTCGGTGTCAACCTGACGGGGGTGTTTATGACCCTGCAGGCTGCGGCGCGTGTACTTATTTCCCAAGGTGAAGGAGGGTCGCTTCTGGCGACAGGCTCATCCACCGCGCTACGCCCGGGGCCCAAACTTATCCCGTATGTTGCGAGCAAGGGCGGCGTACACCAAATGATGCGTGCACTGGCTGTGGAACTTGCCCCGCACAGGATTCGCGTTAACACTGTCGTGCCGGGCATGGCGCGCACACCGCCGGTTGAGGGCGTAGATGGATACATCGAGGCCGGTTTGAGGGCGGTTCCCATGGGTGAGATCGTCGAGCCTGAGGAAGTCGCCGCGCTTGTGGCGTTCGCCTTATCTGACGAGGCACCGCATATGACCGGTACACTGTTGAAAGTCGATGCGGGCCGCACATCGGCTTAGCTTGTTTGCGAGAACAATCAAGAGGAAGCTTCATGGAAATCAAATCGATCCAGATCGAGAAGACCGGTGGTCCGTCGGTCATGAAATGGAAGACCATCACCTTATCAAAACCCCGGAAGGGAGAGGTTTCGGTCCGGCACACCGCCATAGGGTTCAACTTCATCGACATCAACCACCGCACGGGCCGCTATCCGCTTGATCTGCCAACCGGTATTGGCTCCGAGGCGGCTGGTGTGATCGAGGCGGTCGGCCGTGGGGTCAGAGACCTGAAGGTTGGCCAGCGGGTCGTCTATATCGGCGCCGTCGGCACCTATTCCGAGGCGCAGAACGTCCCGGCCGCGATTTGCGTGCCGATTCCGCGCGACATCTCTGACGAGATCGCTGCGGCTACCCATCTCAAGGGCATGACTACAGAGATGCTGGTCGAGAGGGTTGGCGAAGTGAAGAAAGGTGACATCGTCCTGATGCACTCCGCCGCTGGCGGCGTCGGGCTACTTCTCTGCCAGTGGGCTAAGGCCCGCGGTGGGATTGTGATTGGCACGGCTTCGTCAACCGTTAAGTGCAAGGAGATCATCCGCGCGGGCGCAAGGCACGCCATCGACACGTCTAAAAAGGACGTGGCCAAGGAAGTCGCCAAAATCACCAAGGGGCAGGGCGTGGGTGTTGTCTTTGATCCGGTCGGCAAGGATACCTACGAGACGTCTCTGGCCTGCCTCAAGGATCGTGGTCTGCTCGCCAGTTTCGGCGGAGCGTCGGGACCGGTGCCGGATGTTAATCTGAACGAGTTGCGCTACATGGCGCGGGCTTGGAAGCTGACCCGTGCCTCGCTATTCAACTACACGGCCAGTCGCGAGGACCTTCTGTACAGTTCGAAACGGGTCTTTTCGATGATCCGCACGGGCAAAGTGAAGGTAAAGGTCGGGCAGCGCTATCCGCTGAAAGATGCAGCGAAGCTGCACAGGGATGTAGAATCCCGTAAGTTAAGTGGGATTAGCATGCTGGCCCCCTAAGGGCCAGTAACGAACCGGCTGGGGGAAGACACCATGCGCGTGATCGATTTCTTCGACCGCGGGGCGCTGCTCCAACCAGACCGTGCCTTCATGATCGCCGAGGACGGTGCGGTTACGACCTACCGTGACGCGTTCGAACTTTCGCACAGTACGGCGCTGGCCATGATCGCGGCCGGCTTCGGCTACCGGAAGCATGCGGCTATCTATAGCCCGAATGCGCCGGGTGCCTTCGACGCTCTGCTCGGAATCTATAGAACGGGCGGAGCCTGGGTGCCGATCAACGCCCGTAACGCAGTAGCCGAAAACGCCTATATTCTTAATAATAATGATACAGAATTTTTGTTTTATCATAGTGAGTTCGAGGATAGTATTAAGGTAATACAGGAAGAGTGCCCGGGTATCAGGAATTATGTCTGTCTCGATCGTACGGGTTCAGATGCGCCGTCCTTCGCGGCATTTGTCGCGAACCAAAGCGGGCGTGCACCGGACTTCCCGGACGCACCTGAGGACATCTGCGGTATTTTTCCGTCGGGCGGCACGACCGGTCGACCTAAGGGTATTGTTTGGACAAATCAGCTGTTCGAGACCATGGTCGCTGCGATGGGGGCACATATGCCTCCGAAGAAGCGGCCTGTGCATCTCTGCGCGGCGCCAATGACTCACGCGGCGGGGGTGGTCGCTTTGTCGCTTATGGCGCATGGCGCAACGAACATCATCATGAACGGTGTGCAGTTGCCCCAGGTTATGGAGAGTATCGAGAAACATGGCGTCACTAACCTATTTCTGCCCCCAACCGCGATCTACGTCATGCTGGCTCATCCCGACGTACGCAAATACGATTATTCGTCCCTCGAGTATTTCGTCTATGCGGCCGCTCCGATGTCTGTGGAGAAGCTCAAGGAGGCAATCGACGTGTTTGGCCCCATTATGGCCCAGTGCTATGGCCAGGCCGAAGCTCCGATGATCTGCACCTATCTGACTCCGGAACAGCACACGGAGGCGATTGCAACGAACAAGGTTCACAGACTTGCGAGCTGCGGCCAGCCTTGCCTGTTAACGCCGGTCGAGATCATGGATGACGATGAAAATATATTGGGGCCCGGCGAGCGCGGCGAGATTGTGGTGCGTGGTTCGCTGGTTATGGCCGGCTACTACAAGAATAAGGATGCGACTGATGAGGTCTCCACCTCCAAAGGGTGGCACCGCACCGGCGATATCGGTCTAAAGGACGAGGATGGCTTCATCTATATCGTTGACCGAAAGAAGGACATGATCATCTCGGGGGGGTTCAATGTGTATCCCTCGGAGATCGAGCAGGTGGTCTGGGGTCATAAGGCCGTACAGGATTGCGCCGTGATCGGCGTGCCTGACGAAAAATGGGGCGAGGCGGTGAAGGCCATCGTCGAACTCAAGCCCGGCCAAAGTGTGACTGAGGACGAGATTATCGCACTGTGCAAGGAGGTGGTGGGCAGCGTAAAGGCTCCCAAGACCGTCGAGTTCTGGAACGAGCTACCCCGATCGCCGGTAGGTAAGGTCCGCAAGAAGGACATGCGTGAAAAATTCTGGGAGGGCCAGGACCGCGCTGTTTAGTGCGCCTGCGGAAAACCATGAACGCACGCATCGGTATCCTGGGCTTGGGAGAAATTGGCGGTACCGCCGCTCGGCTTCTGCTATCTGAAGAGTACGCGGTATCGGCCGTCGACCGCCCAAACGCGACTTGGTTGGTTGGGGCAGGGGGCACGCTGGTTCATGATGCCGCGTCGCTCGCTGGCACCTGCGATATCGTCATTTCCGCGCTTTCTAGTGAGGGGGCGGTCGAGGAGGCGGTATTCGGCCCGGACGGGCTCGTGGCAGGTGCCCACAGTGCTCTGACGGTGGCCGACATGGGGACCTTCGCGATCGCGCTTAAGGAACGGGTCCGCGACGCGTTGCAAAAGAATGGAGCAGTTGCCCTTGATACGCCGATCAGCGGCACAGCCCAGGCGATGGAGACGGGCCGTGCCGTGATCATGCTGAGTGGCGACGAAGTAGCTTGCGAGACCGTGCGCACGGTCCTTGGGATTCTAGCGCCGAACACGCCCTATGTCGGCCCCTTTGGTCACGGGATGAAGCTCAAGTTTGTTCTTAACGCGCTGGTGACGAACCATGTGCTCGTTGCAGCCGAGGCCCTGAATATGGGGATTGCGTCCGGGTTAGACCCGCAGCAGATCATTGACGTGGTCAAGCCTAGCGTTGCCACGTCGACCCAGTTTGAGTTGCGCGGCCCTTTGATAGCCGAACGCAAATGGGACGACCCGACGGCGCCCGCACGGTTAGTGCACAAAGACACACGATACATTGTCGAACATGCCGAGGCGCTCGGTGTGCCTGCTCCCGTTTCGACCATCACCCGTGATCTTTATGAGCGTGTCGCGGAGATGGGCCTACTCGAGAAGGAGTTGTCGATAATTTTCGAGGCGCTTGCCGCCAACAATACCTTGGGTAAGTGAACGATCAGTGGGTCTGAACTGCGCGGAGATGGTGCATCGTGCGCAGGAATGAGAACACACTCGTCAGAACTAGGAGGCCGATCCCTGCATAGGCAACCTCGAACGATACGGATGCGACGATGCCCCCGAAGATGGCAGGGCCAAGCACGATGGCGCCGAAGATGATAAAGCCGACCGCGCCCGTGGTGCGGCTGACCTCGCCACCGGGTGCGCGTCGCGCCGCCTCCGCCAGATAAACCCCATTCCATCCCGCAGCACCGGCACCGAAAATCACGCCGACGCCATAGATAAGGCTGAGAGGCCAAGAGGATGTGAGTGAGGCTGTTAGGAAAGCGGCAGCAGATGCCAGAACCGCGAGAAGTAACAGCATGAGGGTTGGAGAAAACCAGCGTGATGCGATCGCCCCGAAGATGATGCGCCCGATTCCGCCGCTGGCCTGAGCTATCGCGAGGACAGCGCCAGCGGTCAATACCGACAGTCCAATATCCTCCTGCAGGTAGAGCACGATGAAGGTTGTCAGCGCATACTGAGCGATCACGAGGGGAACGCAGCCCGCCAGCAACCAACGGAGGATCGGGCTGTTCAGCACTAGCCGCACGGGGCCGATCAGTTCTAGCTTTACCCGGATTGTCGGATCGGCATACTGCTGGTATCCGCTTGACCAGATTTCTGTGACTATTACCGTGACCAAACAGGCCATGGCCACCACGAGCATTGCGGTTTGCCAATCCCAAAATAGCATAAGGGGCGGGGCGAGGAAGCCAGCCATTGCACCGCCTATGGGGACGCCGGTTTGTTTAATAGAAAAAACAAGCGGCTGGAGGTGGCGTGGCGTTGTCTTTGATAGAATATGTGAACTTGCCGGGGTGGCGGGCCCGAGCCCAGCCCCAATTAGTGCGCTTCCAAGCGCGACGAGACCGAGGCTTCCTGTTGCGATACATGCGCTGCCAACCGCGCAGAGTAAAACCATCATTTGTGATGCGCGCATCGGATTGAATCGGGTGGATAATCCAGCGCACATCATTGAGCTGAACATTGCGGCTGTGAATAGAATTGTCGGCTGTAACCCAATCCATGCGGGATCTAGACCCATCTCGGTAAGCGCTTGCTTGGCTAAAACCGGGGGAGCGAAGACTGCCCAAGAGATCATCGCCTGAATAAGCGTGAGCAGGACTGTAGGGCCGATGTAGCCGGCGCTCTCACGCATGAGCTGGCTTTCTGTCCTGTCTAATAACTGGGCATGGAGTACAGAAGGACCCCAGCCTGGGCGCCTATCCGGTCAGCTTCCGATTTGGCCGGCTGTGTAGGGTCCCAAGGCTTCGCATCATAGCGCATGCCGCTGATTTCGTTAGTGGCGTCTGACATTAGCCAAACTATTGGCGCTTTCATCAAATCGGCTTCAATGAGAACCGGATTGTCGAGAGTTTTATCACGTTCCTTCATTTCGTCGGACATGCCCGGGGTTGATGCGCCGGCGCCAGGGTTCAGAATATTAACGGTGACACCTGTCCCCACGAGATCCTTATGCCAAATCTCCGTTGCGCATTCCAGTGCGGCCTTGGATGGCCCGTATGGGGAGGAGCCCTGCTTGGTCATGGTCCGATACATAGTCGTTACGTTAATAATTCGGCCCCAGCCTTGGTCGATCATTAACGGGGCAACCCGGCGGGCCAGCTTGTCGCCACCCACGAAGTTCGCGTCCATCACATTTTGTATGACTTCGTCGCTGGCCTCATGGAATTTTGGCATCTCACCGGTTGCGCGCCACTCGGGACGTTTGTGTCCATCTGGCCAAATATAGGTAAAAGTCAGGCCCGCATTGTTCACCAAGCCGTTAACTCCCCCGAAGGTTTCAATGGTCTCGGAGACGATCCGGTCGCAATCCTTTGATTTGCGGATGTCCGCTGTTATGCAGTGTATTTTACCGCTGTAATCCGCACATCTCGCCTTGAGGTCCGGAAAGTCATCATCGATATGTGCTGCGGCGGTGACATTTGCGCCAGCCTCGGTTAGCGCCTCGGTCATCGCGCGACCGAGGCCGCGACCGGCGCCTGTAACAATTACGTTGCGGCCCTGCAAAATGTGTTTAGCCATTATTTACCCCAAAAGAATTTATACCCACACACCCTTGTTCAGTGTATCGCCAAGCTATTTAGGCATAGGGCTCTGTGCAATGGGGATATGGCAGGTTTTTGTGCTTTGAAGGGATTCTTCGGTTTCGAGAAGTTGACTCGACATTTATTCATTTTGTTATAGGCTTTTTGTGAATTTTTATTCAAACTGGATTAATGGGCTTATTAACAATTAAAAAAATTCCTCAATAGGTAATGCATTTAGGGACGCTAAATGGGCCAAGAAGGATTAGGGTAAAACCTAAAGAATAAACAATAAGCCCTTAATAAAAAACGTTAAAGTGCACTTATAGAAACGTAAAAATAGGGAGGTGCAAATGATCCGAATTCTCGCAAACCGAATGCGCATTTGGCTGGTCGCGGGCCTTGTCGTGTCGTCCGTTGTACTGTCGGGTTCGTTTATAAATGCTGCGCAAGCCCAAAAGGGGCCAATTAAAGTTGGTTTCAGCATGGCATTGACTGGTGCCTTGGCCGGTGGAGGTAAGCAGGCGCTTGAGGCAATGAAGATTTGGCGTGACGATATTAATGCCAAGGGCGGCATGCTCGGTCGCCAAGTTGATCTCGTATATTATGACGATCAGACTAACCCGAAAAATGTTCCTGGGATCTATGCCAAGCTTCTGGATGTAGACAAAGTAGATTTTATTGTCAGTGGTTATGGAACAAACCTAATTGCACCTGCTATGCCGGTCGCGATTGACCGTGAAGTTGTTTTCATGGGTTTGTTCGGTATGAACAATAATAAGAAGTGGAAATATGAAAAGTATTTCCAGATTCTTCCGGCTGGACCAGACCCGGCTGTTGGTTTTTCGTCGAACTGGTTCGAAGCCATCAAGTCGTTTAAGCCGAAAACTATTGCTCTCGTTGCCGCCGATGCGGAGTTTGCTCGTAACCTAAAAGAGGGTGCGGTGACGAACGCCAAACGGATGGGTTTGGAAATTGTATATAACAAGAACTACCCGCCCAAAACTGCTGATTTCACACCTATCGTTCGGGCTGTTAACGCTAAAAAACCTGATATTTTTTATATCGCGTCTTATCCTAACGGTTCGGCCGGTATTGTCCGGGCGCTTGCTGAGGTTGGATCAGATGCGAAAGCGATAGGCGGCGGTATGGTCGGCTTGCAGTTCGCAGGGATCATGGCTGGTCTCGGCCCGAACTTGAACGGCATCCTAAACTATGACTTCTACGTCCCGGAGCCGACTATGGCGATTTATCCGGGGTCTAGCGAGTTGATCAAACGTTACCAAGAAAAGGTCAAGACAGAGGGACTAAAGACTGATGCATTAGGTTATTACCTTGTGCCTTGGGCCTACGCCTACGTCGATATTCTTGGTCAGGCTGTCAATGCAGTTGGCAAGATTGATCACGATGCTATCGCCGAATACATCCACAAAACGAAGTTCACCACGGTCGTGGGCGATGTCGAGTTTGGGGATAACGGCGAATGGACTGAAAGCCGGACAATCGTGGTTCAGTATCAGGGTATTAAAAATAATGACCTTGGTCAGTTCGCGAAGCCCGGTACTCGTAAGATCATGTTGCCGGAGGATATCAAGACGGGCGACGTGCAGCCGTTTAACGCACTCCGCTAGTTCGGCCACTGGAACCAAACATAACGGAGGACGGTTGCACACCGTTGTAATCGTCCTCCGATCTTCTTAATGAACGAATATGTTCATAAGTGAGGCGTCGTGGACTTCCTTGAACTGCTAATCAATGCGCTGATAGCGGGCGTTCTGCTCGGGGGGTTTTTTGCAGCCCTGTCAATTGGTCTCTCGATCTGCTTCGGGCTGCTCGATACGGTTAATCTTGCCCACCCGACACTGATAGTTGCGGCTGCCTTCTGTACATTCTTGTTAAATGACGTTTTCGGGCTTGACCCCATTTTAGCTGGTGTACTTATCACACCGGTATTCTTCGTTATTGGCTTGGTGATTTACACCGCCTACTACCAATTTTTTGAGAAGAATAGCGCTGAAGCGCTTCGTGGCTTGGCGTTTTTCTTTGGGCTTCTTTTTATAACCGAAGTTATCCTAATCATGGTGTTTGGGGTCGATCATCGCCTGGTTAATGCCGCCTACATTGGTAAATCCATGGGTATGAGCTTGGGCACTATTGATGTCTCAATACCGTATCGTCTTCTTGTTGCGTTTGCCGTCGCGGCGATAATGACTTTGGGCCTGCAGATGTTCCTTGATCGCTCGTTTTTCGGGCGTGCGACCCGAGCTGTTCATCAAGATATGATGGCGCTCTCGTTGATGGGAGTTGATCCTGTCGCCATCAAGCGCATCGCATTTGCGATAGGCTTGGGCACATGCGGGCTCGCCGGCGCACTCATGATCGTTGTAATCCCAATTGAACCTGCAGTTGGACGTCTGTTTATTGGGAATGTGTTTGCCATCGTTGTCCTTGGTGGCTTGGGGTCGATCAGTGGGACTCTGATTGCGGCTATGATCTTGGGTATTGCTGAGAGCGTGGTGTCGACGTTCTTCGGACCATCATGGGCTCCTGCGGTGTCATTCGGAATCCTGTTGGGTGTTTTGGCCTTTAGGCCGACCGGATTGCTTGGTGTAGGAGACACACGCTAATGATTGGCCGCTATAAGTTTGAGATCGGGTGCATTCTTGTATTGGCTTTAGCCTTTCTCGCTACGCAGGCGGAATTCAACCGATTTTACTATTTCGCGGGCTTTGCGATCCTCCAATATGTGATGATTGCGACAGCTTGGAATATCCTTGGCGGATATGGCGGATATATCAATTTTGGAACCGCGGGTTTCCTTGGCGTTGGCTCATATGTCGCGATCGGGTTGATCGAATGGGGTGATGCAGCCATCGTCTGGCAGGTTGTTGCGGCGGCGGTTGTTGCGGGGCTTTTGGGCCTATTTATCGGCTATTTCACTCTGCGCCTTAAGGGAGTGTATTTTGCGATTGCGACACTCGCTTTGGCGATTGTTCTCGAAACTATTGTAAATAATTGGGACTTCGTAGGTGGGGCTGCTGGCATTTCGATTTTGCCGCCGAGAAAGCCAGAACTGCTAGGGATTTTAATTGTTGACCGCAAGGGCGATGGTATCTTTAGCAATAGCAAAGAGTTCCTGTTTTTCCTGATGGCAGCTATGGCGATCTTTAGTGTTTGGGTCGCTCGAACTGTTGAAAGGGGAAAACTGGGCCGTGGCCTTAATGCTATCAAAGACAACGAAGAGGCGGCGGAGTGCATGGGCGTTCCCACGCTCCGCCTAAAATTGATTGCTACAACCCTTAGTGGTGCTCTTATGGGCGCGGCAGGCGGAATTTTCCCAAGTTACATGACTTTCGTTGATCCACCCACGGCATTTAACCTTGAGTTCGCAGTGAATTCATTAGCGATGCCAATGATTGGTGGGACCTTCACCTGGCTTGGGCCTGTAGTTGGTGCCGTTTTGCTCGGCACAGTGCAGCAGATCGCCATTGTTACAATCTCGTCTGAACTGAACTTGCTGATATTGGGCGTACTCCTTGTGATCTTTGTTACTGTTGCGCCACATGGAATTGTAGGCTGGTTCATGAAGAAGAATAAATAAGGAGTGGCGGGCAATGTCTGAAACTCTTCTTGAGATCAACTCCGTAACCAAAACTTTTGGTGGTTTCACTGCTTTATCAAATGTTTCCACGGAGGTCCTCTCCGGAGAGCGATTTGGTCTGATTGGCCCGAATGGCTCCGGCAAGACAACCCTCATTAATTGTATTTCCGGCTTGTTGCAGAATGATGGTGGAAAAATTATTTTCGACGGCCACCAACTCGACGGAATGCCCGCTTACAAGCGGACGGCCACTGGTATCACCCGGACTTTTCAAATTCCACGACCGTTCCACACCATGACGATCATGGATAATTTGAAGATACCGGTAGAGTTCGTTAGTAAGCCTGGAGCAACTCAAACGGAGATTGCGGACGAGGCAATGCACATTCTCGAGACGATGGGAATGGCAGAGAAAGCAAATCAAGAGACAGCGGGTCTGACCCAGATTGAACTTCGGAAACTCGAATTAGCGCGCGCTATCGCTGCGAAACCTAAATTGCTTATTTCCGACGAAGCCATGGCAGGTTTAACTGGTACCGAAGTTGACGAAGTTTTGGAGATCCTAATTAAATTTAATGAACAGGGTATGACGATCATTATGATCGAGCACATTATGCGGGCGGTTATGCAATTTTCACATCGTGTTATTTGTCTCGATGCTGGCGAGCTTATTGCCGAGGGTGTACCTGAGGAAATAGTAAAGGACGAAGGCGTAGAAAGAGCCTACTTGGGAGTTTGATCATGGTAGAGCTCGTCATCGATAACCTCGTTGCTGGATATGGAAATGTCAGTGTTCTCCACAATGTTTCTATAGATGTTGGTGAGGGGCAGACGGTTGCCTTGCTTGGCACCAATGGAAATGGAAAAAGCACCCTGATGCGGTCAATTACCGGGCTGATTAAGCCGACTGCAGGCAGTATCACGTTGCGGGACGAAGGCACCGACATCGATTTAACGCTCTGCAGCCCTAGAGAGATTGTTGAGCATGGTGTGGCGCTGGTACCGGAAGGTCGCCGACTTTTCCCTCTGCTTACTGTAGAGGACAACCTAATACTGGGAGCTTATCGGAGGGAGGCGCGTGACACTCTTCACGATAACCTCGACTTTTGTTTCACTCTTTTCCCGCGTTTAGGCGAACGCAGGACCCAGCAAGCAGGTAGTATGAGCGGTGGTGAACAGCAAATGCTCGCGGTTGCGCGGGCCTTAATGAGCAACCCAAAACTATTGCTGATTGATGAGCCATCAGTTGGATTAGCACCAATCCTAGTGTCACAAATGATCGAAAAAATTGGTGAACTTCGTGACAGCCGTGGCCTAACAATTTTAATGGCCGAACAAAACTTTAATCAGGCTATTAAAATCGCAAATAAAGGCTACATCATCGTGCACGGAGAAATTGCATTTGCCAGTAAGGATGCAACAGATCTCCGCGAGAACGAGATGGTGAAGAGTTATTATTTGGGCGCGTAGCCAAGTTTAGGCTGCTTGTTTATGTCGTGGGAGATCAGGCGGCGGTTTTCTTCTGCATTAAAGCCCAGATACGCTCAGGGGTTGCAGGCATGTCAATATGCGACACGTCGTAATCCCGCAGCGCATTGGTAATTGCGGCGATTACAACTGGCGGTGCGACAAGCGCGCCGGCTTCGCCCGCTCCCTTGACCCCTAAGATATTCGTCGTGCACGGCACCTCGTTGGTGTCCATTTCGATCATCGGGAGATTGTCGGCCCGCGGCATGGTGTAGTCCATGAAAGAGCTGGTTATCATCTGCCCGTTGCTCGGATCGTAAACGGTGTTCTCAAGGACCGCTTGCCCGACGCCCTGTGCCACGCCGCCATGCACCTGTCCAGCAACGAGCATAGGGTTTATTACCGTGCCGACATCGTCAACGGCGGAATAGCGTACGATGTTGATAGCGCCAGTATCAACGTCGACCTCCAACTCACAAATGTGACAACCGTTCGGGTAGCTCCAATTTTCGATAGTGTGGGTGTCAGTACCCATCAACGGGCCCTTCATCTCCTCGGGCAGGTTTGCCGTCGTGCGAGCATGTTTTGAGACATCAAAAAGGGAGACGCTGCGATCGGTACCAGCAACCCGGAACTCGCCATCTATGAACTCAATATCTGCGCTCGCTGTCTCCAGCATTTCGGACGCAATCAGGGTGCCCTTCGAGATTACTTCATCGCTGGAGTTTAGTGTCGCGACGCTACCGATGTGACTGGTGCGCGAGCCATGGCTGCCGCCGCCATTTGGTAGGTTGTCACTGTCGCTCGTGTCGATCAGAACCTGGTCGAATTCGACGCCGAGCTTCTCGGATACCAGTTGCATGAATGAGGTGTCGTGACCCTGGCCCATGGGCTGTGTGCCAACCCGGACGATCACCTGGTTGTCGGTCACCTCAACCTCAGCTGTCTCGGTCGGGTTACCCGCTGTAGTTTCCAGGTATTGGCTGACTGCAATACCGCTCAGCTTTGCGCTCTTGTGCGCTGCTACCCGCCGTTTCTCATGACCGTTCCAGTCAGCCATTCTCGCCACTAGGTCCATATTTTGTTCGAACGCGCCGCTGTCGTAAGTCGTTCCAACCGCGTTAGTGTAGGGAAAGCTGTCTTCCGAAATAAGATTACGCCGTCGAATCTCGATTGGATCGATACCTAGATCATATGCTGCGATGTCCACCAGCCGCTCCATCACGTAGATGGCCTCGGGTCTTCCGGCGCCGCGGTAGGGACCGACTGGTGTGGTGTTGGTAACAACGCACTTTACTTCAAGGTCAACGACGGGGATGTCATAAACACTGGTTAGAATCTTGGGGCCCATCTGGGTTGGAACCGCTACTCCTGCGGAACAGGAATAGGCACCTATATTCGCGATTGTCTTCACACGTACCCCAAGGAATTTCCCCTCCTTGTTGAGGGCCAACTCACAATCGGAGATTTGATCGCGGCCATGCAGGTCAGTTAGGAAAGCCTCTGTTCGGTCACTGATCCATCGCACGCTGCGACCCAAACGTTTGGCTGCAACTAATACGAGTACCTGTTCTGAATACGGGTGAGTTTTCATACCAAACCCGCCGCCGACATCATCGACCATGACCCTTATCTTTTCGGGTTCGCACTTAAAGAAGGCGCCAGCGAGCCAGCCACGCAGCAGATGGCGATTCTGGTTTGAGGTGTATATTGTGTAGCGTTCGTTATCAGCATCGTAGCTGCCGACTGCGCCGCGCACCTCCATCGAGTTCTGGACAACCCTTTGATTGACTAGGCGTACCGTGGAAATGTGGTCGGCTTCGGAAAAGACAGCGTCAGTCGCTGCCGTATCACCAATCTGGGCTTGGAACAGAAAGTTGTTTGGTACGTCGTCCCATAGCTGAACTGCGTCATCGTCCATAGCGCGGTTGGTTTCTACGATGGAAGCCAGTGGCGCATAGTCGACAACGATATATTCTGCGGCGTCACGAGCCTGCTCAAGGGTTTCGGCTACAACGAAGGCCACGGGGTCGCCGACGTAGCGCACACGATCCGATGCCAGTGTGTACTGCGGAGGGTAGATGAGTGGCGAGCCGTCGGGCTTTGTCAGATCGGCAAAGAAGGGTGGCGGCCCAGGAAATACGCCGATACCCTCTGCCTCTAGGTCCTGGGCCGTGAGCACGGCCAGAACGCCGGGCATGGCGTTCGCTGTGTTGGTGTCGATGGATTTGATATCCGCGTGGGCGTGGGGAGAGCGAAGAACAAAGCTCATAGCCTCTCCGTCGCGGGATATATCATCGTTGAACTTGCCGCGGCCCGTTAGAAGCCGTGGATCCTCGGTACGTCTTACCGGTTGGCCAACTCCATATTTCGACATGTCATCCCCCGTGCCCAAAATTTTTATTCAGGGTATTATGAAACGAACAGTGCTGACGTGCGACACTGAAATCGTAATACTTGTTAGAATCAGAAGCTTTTTGGGGGAAAACAGTGTCTATACCGAACCAGCGCATTGTCTATCTAAATGGCGATTACATTCCCGAAAATGAAGCTAAGCTGCCGTTTCGAGATCGCGGTGTTAAATACGGCGATGCGGTGTTTGATACCACGCGGACCTTTGGACATGAAATCTTCAAGCTGCGCGAACATTTGGAGCGCCTTTATCGGTCGCTGAAATATATTGGGATCGATCCGGGCTTGTCCCTCGACGAGATGGCGTCGGTCTCTGAGGAGGTGGTCCGCTGTAATCTGCCAACCATAGCAGCCGACGAGGACCTTTGGGTCTCACAGCGAATTACCCGCGGTATCGTCGATCCGAATGAGCGATCCGCTTGGCCGGAATATGTCGGGCCGACTGTGATTGTCGAATGTTTACCCTTGCCACTATCCACCCGCGCTAAGGTCTATCGGGACGGTATCGACATGATTGTCTCGTCGGTTCGTCGGACTGCGCCGGACATGCTGAGCCCCCGAGCAAAGACCCATAACTACCTGAACCTGATTATGGCCGATGAGGAGGTCTCGGCGCAGAACCCCGAGGCCTATGCTCTGATGTTAGATCACAACGGCAATGTCGCCGAAGGGCGGGGTAGCAACGTATTCTTTGTCTCTCAGGAGAGGCTGTATACGCCACAGGAACGCTATGTATTGCCGGGTATCAGCCGGCAGACGGTCATGGATCTGGCAGAGAAACTCGGTGTCCCGTGTGCCGAGAAAGACTACGACCTGTTCGACGCCTACAATGCAGACGAAGCTTTTATCGCCTCGACGAGTTTCTGCATCTGCCCGTGCCGGAGTATCAGCGGGCGGTTATTCGGTGACGGGTCGGTGCCGGGGCCCGTGACGAGACGCTTAATGGACGCATATGTAGATTATGTGGGTTTCGACTGGATCAGCCAGTACACGCGCTATCCGGTGCAGGACACGCCGCGCCTCTAGTTCCTCACGGGGAGTGCTCGGCGAACCAGTCAGTGAGGGTTTGCATCGACTTGTCGAATTCCTCCATCAGAAAGAAGTGACTCGAATTCTCAAATACGATCGTCTTGCTATCGGCTATTCCGACCGACAATTCATCCGTACCCTGCATCGAACAGATCGGGTCTTGGCGCCCAGCCATGATCAGAGTGGGGCAGGTGATCTCGCTTAGCCGATCGCTGGTGTCATGGCTGAGTGCGGTATGATTAAGGTTTACATATGAAGTCTTGCTGCGCGCCTCGTTCCCGACCAGTGCCTCGATGCGTTCGATAGCTTCGGTGTTGTCGTTGTAGAAGGCCGGTGATACGAAAACATGAGCTGAGTGCCGTGCCCAGTCCTCCCAGCTGTCGCGCCATTCCAAAACTTCGCGCATATTCTCGAGTATGCGTTTCCCGATCCGATCGACCTTTGGGGTTGAGGCGGCGAGCACCATCGACTGAATCCGTTCGGGCGCGCGTAGCATCATATGCTGGCCGATCAGCCCGCCTAGTGAGCGGCCGACCACATGCGCATTATCGACGCCGAGATTGTCCATGAGCGCAATCATTGTGTCGGCCAGTTCTTCCGTCGTGCAGGGGGTATCAACCGGGGAACTCTGGCCGGAGCCCGGATTGTCCATAGCAATAACCCTGTACCGGTCCTTGAAGGCTGCGAGGTGCGGGGCCCACGCGGTATGATCACCGGCTAGCCCGTGAATCAGGATGATCGGGAAGCCATTTCCTTCTTCGACATAGTTCACGTTGAAACGGCCACAGTTGGTGAGGGGCATATCTGAGAGTCCTTGTTGTGCTCAGGCGGCGTTCTTAGCCAGCCAGCCTTCGATCGTGGCCAGGGCTTTTGGTCCTTCTTCCATCAGGAAGAAGTGACTTGATTCCTCGAACAGTATGAACTCGGCGTTCGGTAGATTCTCCATCATCCAGTTCTGTGCTGTCATCGAGCAGATTGGGTCATAGCGCCCACCCATGACGAGTGTCGGTGCATGTATTTCCGGGAGCCGATCGACAACGTCGTGCTTGATGCAGGCTGTAGCCAGATGGTCGTAGGAGACCATGTCCCGACCCTCATCGCTGACCAGTGCTGTTATTTTCTTGATGAGCTCCGGATTGGCGTTGAAGAAGCCGGGAGCGACGAATAGATAGACCGCATGTGGCGCCCATTCCGCCCAATTTGGTCGCCATTCAAGAAGTTGTTGTAGGTTTCGGATAACCTGAGCACCTAGCGGATCGAGGCGCGCAAAGGAGGCAGCCATTGCTAGGGACCGAATTCGTTCTGGCGCCGTCAGTGCCATGTGTTGGGCCACTGCACCGCCCATCGAGCGTCCGATGATCTGTGCACTTTCGATGTCGAGCTGATCCATTAGGCCCAGAGTAGCGTCGGCCAGGTCGTTGGTGGTTACAGGTTCGGCCACGGGAGAACTGTCGCCGGAGCCCGGGTTGTCAAAGGCGATAACGCGGTACCGGTCCTTAAGGGCTGCAACTTGAGGCAGCCATGCAGTATGGTCGCCGGCAAGGCCGTGGATTAGTATGACTGGGTCGCCAGTGCCTTCTTCAATGTAGTTAATATCGTATTTTCCCGTATTTACTATGGTCACAACGCTCCTCCTTTAGAATTAAGAACGCCGCGGACCTTGTAGGTCACGCGGCGGTCTTAACGTTGCAGAAAATAAATGCCCCTACCGGATGCGTGCGCCTGTCTCATCAAACAGGAAAATTGCATCGTCAGGAAAGCCAACGTCAACGTTAGCATGACGCTCTACCGACTGGGTTCCTTCAATGACAGCGACAAAAGGACGTTCTGCACCAGTCTCAAAGTATAAAAGCGTATCTTTGCCAAGTGGCTCTACGAGTTCTACTTCTCGATTAATACTGGCAGCTGCGTCTGTGGCACCAATAGTGACGTTTTCCGGGCGTATTCCTAGGGTGCCCTTACCCGGCTGTTTTTGTGAATACTTACTTGGAAGCGGGATCGTGAATTGAGGGCTTTTAAATTGCAGGCCGGAATCTCCCGATACGAATTCTCCTTCGACTAGGTTCATCGCCGGGTTTCCAAAGAAATCAGCTACAAAATATGACACGGGATCACCATAGATTTCGAGCGGTGAACCCATCTGCACAATTTTTCCTTGGTTCATTACTACGATACGGTCGGCAAGCGTCATTGCCTCTTCTTGATCGTGCGTAACGTAGATGAAAGTTTTCTGGAGTTCGTCATGGAGCCGGTCGCATTCTGCTCGCAGCTCTCTGCGTAATTTTGCATCCAAACTTGATAGCGGTTCGTCCAGCAAGAAGTTGGAAGGTTCCGTCACGAGAGTTCGGGCTAATGCGATTCTTTGTGATTCTCCACCCGAACACTGTCCAGGCATCTTGCCCAAGAGATGAGTTATTCGTACCAGTTCGGAAACTTCCTTCACTTTCCGCGCTTGTTCATCTTGTTTGACCTTTTTCATTCGAAGGCCGAAGGCGATGTTGTCTGCTACATTTTTATGCGGAAACAGGGCGTGACTCTGAAAAACCATTCCGAGATCGCGATCTCTTGGTTCCAGTTCATTTACAACTTTCCCATCTATGGTGATATCACCTGAAGTTGGGTCTTCAAATCCGGCAATCATCCGTAATGTAGTTGTTTTGCCGCAACCCGACGGGCCCACAAACACGATGAATTCACCGTCTTCAATTGTGAGGTTCAGATTGTTAACAGCTACCAGGCTGCCAAACTCTTTTCTTAAGTTTTTAAGCTCTATTTGAGACACGCTCTTTATCTCCTCACCATTCCGAAACTAAACCCTCTAACAAGATGTTTGCGGATTATTATGCCAACCAAAATCAATGGCAGGGTGATGCCAACGGAAAGGGCAGCCTGGCGGCCGTAAACACGCCCTTCGGTTGAGCCTTGATACTTTGAAAGTTCAATCGGAAGCGTCACTACATTCGTCTTAGACAATAGTAGAGCCATCAGATACTCACTCCAAGTGAGTATCAGGATGAACAGGAATGTCGCTACCAAGCCAGACCTTACCAAAGGCAAGACCACTTCCCATATTGTTTGCCATTTGCTGGCGCCCAGGATTTCCGCAGCTTGTTCCATTTCGCGCGGTACTTCATCAATGAAGCTCTTTGACATCCAGACGGCATAGGGAAGGGTCGTGATGAAATACAACATCACTAATCCTGGAACGCTATCCAGCAAGTCTAAAGCTCGGTACCAAATAGATATTGGAGCGATTAGTACAATTGGCGGAACCATTCGCAGCATAAGAAGCTGGAACATCCGGCCCTCGGAAAGAATTTGATAACGCGAAACACCGTAAGCAAGAACCGATCCGAAAAGCACCGCTAACGTCGTCGATATTAATGATATTAGCGTACTATTTCCGAGTGCTTCCCATGGGCGTTGGAGTGATTGAGTGTGAACAGACTCTGAATATTCGGAGGCATCGGCCCACACAACTAAGTAGTTTTGCAGGGTGCCATTCTCTGTGATGTAGACAGGTGGCCAAGCAAACCACTCGATATCTGGCTTGAAGGACGTACCAACCATCCAAAAGATTGGGAACGCAACAATAAAGAGCCAGAAGGTCAACACAAGATAGCGGAAGATCGAAAAATTTAACTGGCGCTGAGATTTAGTCATAGCCATGTGAATTAGCCCTCCTGATTAGGGGCTTGATACATATCGTCGAGGTTCTTCTTTTCACGTCGCAATAACCAAATTGCGCCCATAATGATGAAAATCATTAAGAACATGACGATGTATGACAAAACGGCACCGTAAGAGATGTCGAAGTATTGCCATGCGTTAAGGAAGATATAGATGGGGATCGTTTCCGTCGCTGAACCCGGTCCACCCTGGAGAAGCCCCCAGGTTTTTGGAAACTCTGCCATCGCTTCCAAAAACCGTAAAATTAACGCTAGCAAGATAACAGGGCGTAACAACGGAACTTGAACTTCCCAAAAGATACGCAATTTGCTGGCGCCCAATATTTGGGCCGCCTCTTGAGGTTCTTTCGGAAGTGAAGCGAGGCCAGCCATCATTATAATGAAACTGAATGGTGTCCAATTCCACGTTTCAAGGAACATGATTGTGGTTAAGGCTACCTCTTTCGCGTAGAGAAACTGGAACATAACGCGTTGGCCGGTAATCCGGCTTAAAATATCGTTAAGAGGACCATTTTGATAAAGGATCATCTCGCCGGTGTATGCGATAACGATCGGGACCGTTAGCATCGGCAATATAAAGAATACGTAGTAAAACCCCTGACCGCGGAACGGGCGATACATAAGGAGTGCTAGGCCAAATCCTAAAACAAAGCAACAAACCGTTGTGCCTGCAGAAAAGAGCAATGACCTTAGTATGGCATTGAAAAATTTGGTGTCAGAGAAGGCATCCTTCCAAAGGTCAAGGCCGACCCATTCTGATGCCTTAAAGTAGGATGAAAACCCTGAACTGTCGCCTGCGTCAAAAATCGAGAAAGCAAAAAATGAGAAATAGCCCTGCAATAGGAAAGCTGGCAGCAGAAGGAATGCCATTAGAAGAATAAGCGGGGTAAGCACCGTCCACTTAAATCTTCGAATTCCCTGTTCGCGTGTTACTTGTCGTTTGTTTCCAGGCGACGCACTAGCCGGGATACCTGACGCATCAGTCGTGGACATTAGTGCCCTCTTAGAAAATGCATGCGACAACCCCAAGGTGCTCATCACACCTTGGGGTTACCTTAGTTTCACAAAGATTACTTATTAAGCAGGCACGTCACGTGTCGGCATAAGAGATTTGTAAGTGGCGATCTCTTCCCTGAGACGCCGCTTACCAATCCGCCGAGCAGCCCGTGCCCATGCATCGGTTGTATCTTTGTTTACAGCCTTAGCAGACTTGCCGCCCGTATAAGCTTCCGAAAGGTTTCGTTTGAGCTCGGTTTCAAACTCGAGAAGACCAGTCACAAACAAAGCCGGGCAGGTGACCTGCAGGCAATCATTAATGCCTTGTACCCCGTTTGGAGTGTAGGCGGTTTGTGAGAGTGAACCGTCCTTGAAGGCGTCTACATGCCATGGATCGTGGAATGTATTTACCCGGTCACCCGTTACGATATCGGAGTTTTTACCGGTGGCGGTGTACATTGCCAAGTAAGCCATCGCTTCCTTACGGGGGCTGTGCTTATTAACCAGCAAGCTAACGACAGGCGTCGAAACAGAGCGCTTCAGCAGTTTGCCCGAGTGCCTCGAACCAGGGATCTGGCCATAGGCCCATTTCCCTGTTGTCTTCGACTTATTCGGGTTTTCTGCCAATGCGATGATGCCGTCCCAATACTGGCAGGCAAAAACGTTACCTCCGACGATGCGTGGGATCATCTGAGGTGTTCCCCAACCCGGCGCTTCAGCGTGAGATACTTCCTTATACTTAAGGTACGTCTCTACCGCGTATTCACCCGCATCATTATCGATATTTGGGTCACCGTCGTCGGTGAACGGGAAGCCGCCGGCACTATAAAGGTACATGTACCACCAGGCCATTGATGAACCGCGGTCACGAAGGTTCCCAGAATGGTATCGGGGGTAGAAGTGCTTATAGAGCTCTAACTCGTCTTCCCAAGTCTCTGGCCACGCCATTTCTTTGCCGTGCTTATCGGCAAATGCCTTGCGCTCCTCTGGATCCTCCATGAGGTCCTTACGCATAAACTGGACCATGACATTCCCGTCGGTCGGAATACCGTAGGTTTTTCCCTTGTAGGTCATAAGTTTAGCGAAATCACCAACTGCATTAAGCTTGAAATTGGCTTTTTTCATATACGCGTCCAGTGGCTCAAGAAGGCCAGCGGAAGCGAGCGAAGGAATCATGTTTGAGTCCATGTGGAAGAAATCAAACTCTCCGGACTTGGAGAGCGCTTCCGCCATTGCACGCGCTGGAATATCGAACACCGAAATGTCTTGCATTTTTTTAATGTCAATACCCGTAGCCGCAGCGAACTCTTGGCGAACTGGCTGCACCGCGCGTTGGTAGTTCGACCACATAATACCGGTGAGGTCCTGTCCTTTCGGATAAGCCTTTTTTGCCGCAGCAATAATTGCATCCTCTTCAGACCCTGCGATAGCTTTCCCGGGTACAGCTGTCCCGACAGCACCCACCGCTGCCGCGGTGGCGCCTGCTTTCAACGCCTTACGACGTGAAATTTTTGGATTCTTTTCACTCATAAATTTCTCCTCCCAGTTCCTGTCTAAAACAAATGCTTGTCCAGACAGATTTTCGGTACCCGCAGAACAGCGGACCTTGATCGAACGTTACAACACTTTTGCACTATAGGAAAAGTTTTCTTCAATACGAAAGTGCTCTTTAAAGCTTACCGCAAACCAGCGAGCAAGCCAGTAACTGATAAACGGACATATCCTCTAGGTTGTTAGCGGACGAGTCGGACTGGTAAGTCAAATTATAGAAGAAAATAGGGCTGCAATTATGGACGATTTGCGTGCGGGTTTGTTGGCCATCGATGGTGCAACTCTTGGCGCGAAAGTGCGCGCGCGCCGCAAATCACAGGGTCATACATTGGCAAAGGTCTCCGAATTAACCGGGCTCTCCATTTCCGCATTGTCTAAAATTGAGAATGACCAGGTGTCTCCTACATTCGCAAACCTAATGCGCTTGGCGGCGGGACTTCAGATATCACTAAGCGGGCTGGTAAGCCTTAATGACGAAGTGGTTGCCGCGTCTTCGCGCATTACTGTCAGTCGCAGGGAAGACACGCGGTTTCGCTCAACGCCGAAATACGACATGTATGCCCTCTGCTCGGAGTTACGCCACAAGCGTATGACGCCGCTGATAGAAAGGGTGAAGGCTGATGACCCCAGCCGGCTAGATGGAATGGTCAGCCATGCCGGCGAAGAATTTTTCTTTGTTTTGAACGGTGCTATCGAGGTGCATACAGAGCATTATACGCCGGTCCGCCTTGACAAAGGTGACAGTGCCTACCTTGACAGCACAATGGCGCACACGCTTGTCGCAATGGACGGTGACGATGCCGACATTCTTATGGTCTGGCTCGGGCCTAATGCTGCCGGTGGAGAAGATGGCGCGAGCATGGCCGAAGCGATTCTGAACCAGGATTGTTAAACGGCGGTAAAAAAACGAACCTTGGGGAGCTTTAGCTATGGAAGTACGTCAAATCGACGTGCCGAACGCGGATGTTGTTCAGGCCGGTGAGGGGCCAGATCTCTTGCTTGTACATTCACTGCTGGCGGAACGAAGCGCGTTCGATCGTGCATTACCTGAACTGGCGAAGGGGCATCGAGTCACTATACCGAACCTTCCCGGGTATGGGGGTACGCCACGTCTTAACAATACAACTCCGGACGTGCGCGAATTTGCTGATTTCCTTGTCGGTGTCATGGATGCAGCTGAGCTCTCCTGTGACACAGCTGTGCTAGGCAATGGGGCCGGCGGTTTCATGTGCGTTGCGCTCGGCATTTATCACGGTGAACGATTTGGAAAACTAATTCTCGCTGATACAGGCTCGGGATTTCCAGAGCCTGCCAAGAAGCCGCTGCATCTGCTCGCCGATAGGGTCGAGGCGGACGGCATGGGTGCGGTGCTGGATGCTGCTATTTTACGTATGTTTCCTGGCTCCTACATTTCAGCAAACCCCGACATAGTGACAGAACGCAAAGAGGCATTGGCCGTTGCTGATCCGGCAGCCTTCGCGGCGACGGCGCGCGCGCTCGCAAGGGTGGAGATGTCTGCAGAGATTGGCAGGATAGAAAACGATACGCTGGTAATGGTTGGCTTGGACGATACGACCACACCACCCGATATGTCGTATGCACTGCATCAGGGAATTTCTGGCGCTCAGCTGGTCGAGATTCCGGATTGCGGACACTGTCCGCAGATTCAGTCGAAGGACGCATTCGTCCGGGCGGTCCTCGAGTTCATAGATCGATAGGGCCCACGTCGCGATAACTATTCGCAGGGTTAGTGCGTTTATTCGTTCGCGGGGCTATCTGCGCCCGGCAAGTGCATTTACTTGGCGTGTTGACAGCCAACTTGATTGTACCGATCTAAGCTTGGTGGAGAGGTCAGGCGACTGTTACTCTCGGCATCCGATTGGACGCCTTTGGTGCTGAAGGCGAATAAACAGAAACTACGGCATGCCGAGGAAAGAGGGTGTGATGCGTTTTGCAGTGGATACGGGCGGGACTTTTACTGATCTGATTGTGGAGGACGATGACAATGGTCTCCACATGTATAAGGCCTCGACGACACCGGACGATCCGATCAACGGTGTACTGAACAGCCTCAAGCTGGCGGCGGAGGATTTTGGGCTCAGTCTGGATTCTCTCTTGGCTAAAGGCGACCTTTTGATTCACGGCACGACCCACGCGATCAACGCTATCGTGACCGGTAACACTGCGAAAACGGCTTTTCTGACTACCGAGGGGCACCGTGATATCCTGGTCTATCGCGAGGGTGGCCGGATGGAGCCGTTCAACTTCACCGTACCCTATCCGCAACCCTATCTGCCGCGCGCTCTCTCCTACGAAGTGCCCGGCCGTATCTTGGCAGACGCCTCGGAGATGAATCCCCTGGACGAGGGGCAGGTGATAAAGATTCTTGAAGAACTCAAGACGCAGGAGGTCGAGGCGGTTGCGGTCTGCCTGCTCTGGTCTATCATCAACTCTACCCATGAAGATCGCGTCGGTGAACTGATTGAACAGCATCTGCCAGGCATCCCGTACACACTGTCTCACGTACTCAATCCGTCCCTACGTGAGTATCGCCGGGCATCCTCGGCGGCGATCGACGCCTCACTGAAGCCCCTAATGAGTGCCTATATGCACAACCTCACCGGCAGGCTGACTGATTCAGGGTTTGGCGGGCGTGTTCTGATTGTGACCTCCCAGGGTGGCATGATGGACGCCGGCGATGTTGCCGAGCAGCCGATCCATCTAATCAACTCCGGCCCGTCAATGGCTCCGGTTTCCGGCCGCTACTTCGCTCGTGAGGATGAGGGTTCCGACACAGCGGTTATTGCCGACACGGGCGGAACGACATACGACGTTAGCCTAGTACGGCGCGGCCGTATTCCCTGGACGCGTGAGACTTGGATCGGCCAGCCCTACCGCGGCCACATGACCGGCTTCCCGTCGGTTGATGTGAAGTCGATCGGAGCGGGTGGTGGTTCCATAGCCTGGGTTGACGATGGCGGCATGCTACATGTCGGCCCACAGAGTGCGGGCGCGGTACCGGGGCCATCCTGTTATGGAAACGGTGGCGATAAGCCTACCGTTACAGATGCGTCACTCGTTCTAGGTTATCTTGACCCGGAATTCTTTCTCGGGGGCTCCATGGAGCTCGATCTCGACGCCGCACGGGTCGCAATTGAACGTGATGTGGCGACGCCAATGCGGATTGGTCTGGAGGATGCCGCGGCTGCCATTGTCGCCATCGCGACCGAGAACATGGTGCAGGCCATCGTCGACATCACGGTAAACCAAGGTATCGATCCGCGTGATGCGGTCCTGATCGGGGGCGGCGGTGCGGCGGGGCTGAACTCGACCGCGATCGCTCGACGGTTGGGCAGTGAGCGGGTCGTGATTCCCGAGGTCGGTGCCGCTTTGAGCGCAGCCGGCGCGATGATGTCTGACCTGCATTCGCAGTACACGCGGACCTTTTTCGCCACGTCCGAGGATTTTGACGCCGACGGCGTTAACGCGATTCTTGACCAGCTCGAGGCACGCTGTAACGCATTCATTGACGGCCCCGGGCAGGGTTCGATTGATCAAACCATCGAGTTCTTCGCTGAGGCGCGATATCCCGAACAGGTCTGGGAGATAGAGGTGCCGCTGGCGGGTAGGCGTTTCGAGAGTGACGGTGACCTGCAGGCGCTGATCGAGGAGTTCCACAAGGTCCATGAAGATATCTTCGCCATCAACGATCCAGGGTCCGGGATCGAGGTGGTTGGCTGGACCGCTTCGGTGAAGTGCCAGATTAAGGACAGCGAAAGTGGTTCGCTGGTGGACTCGAACACGGAAGCTCTCGTCGATGGCACCCGGAAGGTCTACTTCGCCGAGACCGGGTATGTGGATGCCAAGGTGCGGCGTTTCGAGGCGATGACGGCGGGGGAGGAGCTTCCTGGTCCGGCGATTATCGAATCGCCCTTCACTACCGTGGTGGTGGATCCCGGGGCGACTGCTGAGCGGCGCGGGTCGGGTAGCGTTTCGATAGTACCCGGCGCACCTCGAGCAGCGCGGTAGGGGGACGGTTCGATGGCGGACGAAATTGACGGCGTGAAGCTAGCGCTACTCTCCAATCGCCTTGAGGGTGTTTCGCGGAAAATGGGCAATACGCTGATGCGCACAGGCCGGTCTGGTGTGCTCAACATCGCGCGCGATTTCTCCTGCTGCATCCTCACCGCCGACGATCGGCTTGCAGCGGTGGCAGAGAGCCTACCGATCCATGTCCTGTCCGGACCTGATATGATGGCTGCGACGATGAAGGAGTATCACCCTGAGCTGAGGCGTGGGGATGCATTCCTGCACAACTCGCCCTACCACGGCTGCTCACACCCGGCCGATCATACGATCCTAGTGCCGGTGATCGATGATGACGGTATCCATCGCTATACGATGGCGGTGAAGGCGCATCAGGCCGATATAGGTAACTCGATCCCTACCACCTACCACGGTACCGCGCGCGACGTTTACGAGGAGGGGGCGCTTATTTTTCCGGCCGTGAAGGTGCAGGAGAATTACGAGCACAACATGGACATCGTGCGTATGTGCCGGCTGCGGATTCGGGTCCCGGATCAATGGTGGGGGGACTATCTGGCGATGATGGGGGCGGCGCGCATCGGCGAGCGCGAGCTTCTGGCGCTCGGCCGAGAAGTCGGCTGGGACACGCTCGAGGCCTTCAACGAGCAATGGTTCGACTACTCTGAGGAAAGGATGGTTGGAGCGATCAGGCATTTGCCGGCCGGTAGTGTAACACGGACCTCGACCCACGACGCGATACCCGGTACCCCGGACGACGGCATCACAATTACGAGCAAAGTTACGGTGGATCCGGATGCAGCCAATGTAACGGTCGACCTAATGGAAAATCCTGACTCCCAGCCCTGCGGCCTCAACCTATCCGAGGCCTGCGCGCGGACCGCGGCAATGGTGGGGGTCTTTAATTCGATTGACCATTCTGTACCCAAGAACGCCGGCTCGTTTCGGCGCATCAAGGTGCTACTGCGCGAGGATTCGGTTTGCGGAATCCCGAAGCACCCCACATCCTGTTCTGCAGCGACTACGAATATCGCCGACCGGGTCGCTAACCCGACGCAGGCCGCCATCGCCGAGATCGCGGACGGGTTTGGGCTTGCCGAGTGCGGAGCGATCATCCCGCCGGCCGTCGGCGTGGTGTCGGGCACCGATCCGGAACGGGGTGAGCCGTTCGTCAACCAAGTGTTCCTTGGTCTCACGGGTGGTGCCGGCGCGCCGGATGCGGATTGCTGGCAGTCCATCTGCCATGTGGGTAACGGTGGGCTTTGTTATCAGGATTCGATTGAGCTTGATGAACTGCGTCAGCCCATTTACGTGAAGACCCGTACCTTTGCACCTGATACCGAGGGTGCCGGCAAGTTCTGTGGAGCCCGGTCCGCATATACGGAGTTTGGTCCGCGGGTCGGTAATCTTGATATTGCCTATGTCAGCGACGGCGGAATCAATGGACCGAAGGGCGTTCGCGGCGGTCTCGGCGGTTCGGTGTCCGGCCAGTACAAGATTACCCGGAACAACGAGCGCGAGGACCTGCCCAACTGCGCGGTGGTCACGCTAATGGCTGGAGAACTGATTAGTTCGCAGTCCTGCGGCGGTGGCGGATACGGCAAGCCCACGGACCGTGACCCGGAGATGGTCGCGCGGGACGTTGTCGAGGGCTATGTCTCGGTCGAACGGGCACGGGAGATCTACGGCGTGATTGTCGATGCAACGGGAAACATCGATGCAGAAGCGACCGCAGGGCGCCGCGCCGAGATGAGCGCTTGATGGGTGACACCGCACCAACTGTTGAGGCCTTCGACGGCGTCAAGCTGGCCCTATTGTCGAACCGCCTCGACGGCGTCGTAAAGAAGATGGCCAACACTTTGCTGCGTACCGGGCGCTCCGGGGTGCTCAACATGGCGCGGGATTTCTCCTGCTGCATCGTCACTGCCGATCACCAGCTGTTAACCGCGACCGAGAGCCTGCCGATTC
>PBMH01000051.1 GCA_002722515.1 Alphaproteobacteria bacterium
AATGTTTTACCAAAATTATATATTTTTATCATTACAATTTACAAATGTTTTTTATTTTCTGTTATTATCTGCCATTCGTTTATTTATAATTCATTAAACGTGACAAAAGCAAGGCTCAAGACGGCACCAGCTCAGGTCAGGCTAATTTAGGCACGCGCGAGCAGTAAACGGCCCCTGCCGACGGCCGCAGCCAGCCGGCAAATGCTTACCGCTAGTGCGGGACTGCCGCGCCCGGCTGTGTGATCAATCGTTATAGTCTGCGTAGATGGCGGCTAACCAAGTTGCGGAAATCGTCATTATCCTCATACAGGTGCCACACCCGGATAACGGCGATCAAATTCGTAAGCCGTGAGGATATATTCTACGAGGTGCCAAGTTATATGGTGGTTGCTCGACGCCGCCGCATGTCATGCTGACTTTGAACCGGTCACCACAGTCACAGGCATATGCCTTCAGGTGGCTTTACCACGGCGCGCCCGGACCATACCGAGAACCTCGCGGGCTGCTGCGGGAATGTTTGTTCCTGGTCCATAGATAGCCGAGACGCCCCTTGATTTAAGGAAATCGTAATCCTTGGCTGGAATGCCCCCGCCGCAGATCACAACAATTTCCTCAGCATGTGCCGCAGCCAGTGCCTTGGTCAGTTGCGGGACCAGCGTTTTGTGTCCTGCCGCCTGGGTCGACACACCGATAACGTGGACATCGTTCTCAACCGCCTGCTGCGCGGCCTCCTCCGGGGTGGCAAACAGAGGCCCCACATCCACGTCGAAGCCGAGATCGGCGAACGCCGTGGCGATCACCTTAGCGCCCCGATCATGCCCGTCCTGACCAAGCTTGACGACCAGCATCCGTGGTCGTCGACCTTCCTCCTCACCGAAGGCGCCGACCTCGGCCAGGACTTCATTGAACCCTTCATCACCCTCATAGGCGGCAGCATAAACTCCGGAGATCGATTTTGCTGTGGCCTTATGACGACCAAATACCTCTTCCATAGAATCCGACATCTCACCTACCGTTGCACGTGCTCGCGCGGCCTCGATACAGGCTGCCAACAGATTGGCATCGCCAGATTGTGCGATCCGGGTCAGCGCTTGGAGCGCAGCGCTGCATCGCTCGGAATCCCGGGTCTCCCGTACCACCTTCAGGCGCGCAACCTGTGCATCTCGAACTCGGCTGTTGTCGATATCAAGGACATCAATCTCCTCGGCTGTATCTGGCTGGTAAAGGTTAACGCCGACAATCACATCCTCAGCCCGGTCGATACGTGCCTGACGCCGCGCCGCCGCCTCCTCTATGCGTAGCTTCGGCATCCCGGACTCCACAGCGCGGGTCATGCCCCCCAACTCCTCTACCTCGTCAATGATCTTGCGCGCCTCAGTCACCAGCGCATTCGTTAGGCTCTCCAAATAGTAGGAGCCCGCCAACGGGTCAATGACCTGGGTGATGCCGGCCTCGTGCTGCAGTATCAGCTGGGTGTTGCGCGCGACCCGCGACGAAGCTTGGGTCGGCAACGCAACCGCTTCGTCGAAGGAGTTTGTGTGCAACGACTGGGTGCCCCCAAGGGTTGCGGCCAGCGCCTCAATCGTAGTGCGCACGATGTTATTGTGTGGGTCCTGCTCAGTTAGGGAGACACCCGATGTCTGGCAATGGGTGCGCAGCATAAGTGAACGCTCGTCGGCAGCATGAAACATATCCCGCATGGCGTGTGCCCACAAATAGCGGGCCGCACGCAGCTTGGCGATTTCCATGAAAAAATTCATACCGATGCCAAAGAAAAATGATAGGCGGGGCGCAAACCTGTCTACGTCGAGGCCGTTGGCCGTAGCAGTCCGGACATACTCGATCCCATCAGCGAGGGTGAAAGCTAGCTCCTGAACTGCTGTGGCACCTGCTTCTTGCATGTGGTAGCCGGAAATCGAGATTGAATTGAATCGGGGCATGTGTTCGGCAGTATATTCAATGATATCGGAAACGATCCGCATAGAGGGCGTAGGCGGGTAAATATATGTATTTCGGACCATAAACTCCTTCAAAATGTCGTTCTGGATTGTCCCAGAAAGCTTCTCAATCGAAACCCCCTGCTCCTCGCCCGCGACAATGAAGCTAGCCAGCACCGGCAGCACCGCACCATTCATGGTCATCGATACGCTCATCTCATCGAGCGGGATACCGTCGAACAGGATTTTCATGTCCTCAACGCTATAAATCGCCACACCAGCCTTGCCAACGTCACCAACCACGCGCGGATGGTCGCTGTCATAACCGCGATGAGTTGCGAGATCGAATGCGACCGACAGGCCGCGCTGCCCGTCCATGAGCGCTTTTCGATAGAAGGCGTTAGATTCTTCCGCCGTCGAGAACCCCGCGTACTGACGTACTGTCCAAGGACGACCTGCGTACATAGTCGCCTTGGGTCCACTGACGAAAGGCGCAAAGCCGGGCATGTTGTCGAGCCAGGAAATCTCTTCCAGGTCCAAAGCCGTGTAGATTGGCTTGATTGCAATTCCCTCGGGGGTATCGCTGACAAGGTCCTCGGGCGCACGCCCACCCAGCTCCGCACCGGCTCGTTCGGTCCAGTCGCCAAGATTGTTCTTCGGAAATTCCGCCATGTTTCCGGCTCACACCGCCCTGATCAGGATACCCAAAGTATAGTGCGTGGTAGGGGACCTTTACCAGATCAATCCCGGCATGGCGTAGCGGGGCGCCTGACCAACCTCGTCAAGAAGTGCCGCCAGATTCTCTGCGGCGGGCAGCGCACCCTTAGAAGCACCTAGGCGCTCGGCGGCAATACCGCCAACTATGAATGCCGCATCAATACTGGCTACTGCGGCCCCAGCCACATCGGTGCGCAGACCGTCACCGATCATCAGCACACGATCACGCTCCGGATTATCAAGGATTCGCAACACCTCGTCATATACGGGCCGATAGGGCTTACCGTGCCACGCAACATCACCGCCGTAATGGGTCTCATAGGCCTCGGCCAGGGCACCCGCGCAGATTTCACGCGCGTCTCCGCGCAACACCTCGCGGTCGGGATTAGTGCAGACCATTGGCAGTTTCGCTGCAGCGGCACGCGCAAGTTCGGCCATATAGTCGTCCAACGTGTGGCCTGCCTCGCGTGGGCCCGTGCAGATGACGAAGTCCGCATCACCAAGCTCAACCGCTGCATCGATGCCGGGATTGTCGAGCATAGGCATGTGACGGTCCGGGCCAATAAGGGCCGCGCGGCGTCCCAATCGGTTATGCCAAGGGTCAGAGCGATCGCGGATCGCCCGCCAGGCGATCTCTCCGGAGCAGAAGACATCCTCGTAGATAGTTTCCGGGATACCTATCTGGGCTAGGACGTCGCGCACGCCGGACACGCGGAATGGCGCGTTGGACAATAGTATGATCCTGGCGCCAGCAGCGCCGAAAGCCTGAAGACACTCTATGGCACCCGGCAACGGCGATAAGCCATTATGCAGAGTGCCCCACAAGTCAACGATCAAGCGATCGTAACGTTCGGAGAGACTTTTAAATCCGGGAAGCAGTTCAGTGTGCATAGACACGCATATGCCATGTTCAACATCGTGAGAAAAGCACCTGTCCTGCATTACACATCAGTCGGCATAGCTCTGCCGCAACTGATCGAATAGGTGGCCTTGACAAAAATCAATTTCAAAACCGGACACCTCAACGATCAGGCCAACCCCTTCGCGATCGAGAACCTTCTTGATGTACTAGCGCGCGATGTCACCCACTAAACCCTGGTTACCGCCCAAGCCTTACTGCATGATCAACGCCGATTGAGACAGTTGCCGTTTTATTCAGACCGATCAATCGAGAGCACCTGTTCCACCAGTTCGGACCAATAGGTCACTCCAATCGGGATAATCTCATCATTGAAGTCATAGCTAGGATTGTGAAGCATACACCCGCCCTCAGACGCGCCATTTCCTATCCAAACATAACTGCCCGGCCTCTCGCGTAGCATGTAAGCGAAGTCTTCTGACCCCATGCTCGGCAGAGGTTTTCGGTCGATCTTCGCATCGTCGACGATGGCGGATGCAGCAGCCTCGGCATGCTTGGTCTCCTCGGTGCTGTTTACCGTCGCCGGGTAGCGACGCTCGTAGTGCAGCTCCGCGGTGCCCCCGAACGCCGCGCAAACTCCGTCCGCGATTCGCTTCATAGTGGGCTCGACACCATCGCGCACAGCCTCGCTAAATGAGCGCACCGTGCCGCGGAGGACAACCTCATCGGGAATGACATTGTAGGCGTCACCGCCATGAATCTGAGTGACCGATACAACGAGGGAATCTATCGGGTTGACATTTCTACTCGCGATGCTCTGCAGCATATCCACCACCTTCGACGCCATAACTATGCTATCTATGCCTTGGTGTGGCATTGCCGCGTGGCTGCCGCGGCCGCGAATGACGAGGTCGAAGATATCGAAAGCAGCCATCATTGGGCCAGGCGCAATGGCGAACTCGCCGACCGGCATCCCTGGCCAATTGTGCATGCCATAAATGGATTCGACCGGAAATTTATCGAACAGGCCTTCTTTGACCATCACCTCAGCACCGCCCTCGGCCTCCTCAGCCGGCTGAAAGATAAAATAAACTGTACCGTCGAACTGCTTAGTTTCAGACAGGTATTTGGCCGCGCCCAGAAGCATCGTTGTGTGCCCATCATGCCCGCAGCCGTGCATGACACCCGGCGTCATCGACGCATGAGCGAAGTCGTTTCCCTCTTCCATGGGCAACGCATCCATATCCGCACGCAACGCAATCGCGCGGTTTCCCTTGCCGACGGTGAGTTGACCGACCACGCCCGTCTTAGCCAGACCGCGATGAACCTCAACACCAAAGCCCTGCAGGCGCTCGGCGACGAGCGCCGACGTGCGCTCCTCTTGGAAGGCGAGCTCCGGATGAGCGTGGAAGTCATGGCGCCATTCCGTGAGCAGCGCATGGTCGTGGGCTATCTCATCCTTGATATTCATTTCTTCCTCATTCCGATAGTCGTGCAGAAAACGGTATTTGGCGAAGGGGATAAGTTGCCGTGCCGCATAAAAATATTCCAGTTTGTCGCCTTGTCGATACTGTCGAACCCCTAAACAAAAATATGCCTCAGTAATGGGCGACCATCGAATATACTAGCTCGAGCACTCATTTTTATCCTCGCGATTAGGTATCCATCTTTGCGGTCGCGCCGATGCAGGCTTAAATTCCGATCCGGCGCGCGCGGAACAGCGCCCGCTTACGAGCCTTTACACGTTTTTCAAGGTTAGGGCTTGGGTCACTATGATCAAGTCGTCACAGTCCGAAGTGTTTGCCGTAAAGGGAAAAACTTTGGGAAGCACCAGCGTGTCAGCACCATCAGCCTCCACGGCCTGCGTTGGGAGCACGCAAGCCTGTTCGATGATAGTGAGGTTTCTCGCTTCTGCTGTTCATCTATTCGGGCCTAGTCTTCATACTCGCATCGTACCGCAGACCAGCATGTTTTTACCGACGCCAAACCAGCGTTGGCCTACACCCAAAATTTCGCTAGCAAGGGCGAGCAAGAAGGAGATTTCAATTGGTAAGCGGCCTGATCACCCCCATTATCCTGTCCGGCGGCGCGGGCACCCGCCTGTGGCCAATGAGCCGCAGGGACTATCCGAAGCAGTTTCTGCCGCTCGTGGGCGACCAGACGATGCTACAGGACACCGCATTGCGCGTGGGCGCACCTCAGCGCTTCGCTCCCGCCCTCGTGGTCTGCAATGAGGAACATCGCTTCATGGTTGCCGAGCAACTACGTCGTCAGGAGCAGCCAGCCCAGGCGATTCTGCTCGAACCCGTCGGGCGCAACACGGCGCCAGCGTTGACAGCTGCAGCTCTGTGGCTCCTCGAGCGTGACCCCGACGCAATCATGCTCGTGCTGCCGTCAGACCATGTGGTGCAGAATACCGCCGCGTTCCGCGAAGCGGCCGATACAGCCACCGCGGCGGCTCAGATCGGACACCTGGTCACATTCGGGATTACACCGCGCGCACCCGATACAGGCTTTGGCTATATCGCCTCTGGCGGGCCCTTAGCTAACATGGACGGAGTACACAATGTGGATGGCTTCGTTGAGAAACCCGACCTCGCGACCGCAAGAGCCTATGTAGATGAATGAAACCATTACTGGAACAGTGGCATGTTTGTGTTTCGCGCCGACGTACTGGTCGCTGAAATCGATCGGCTGATACCCGCCATTGGCATCGCCTGCCGCGAGGCCCTGGCGCGCGGCTCAGAGGACCTCGATTTCTTCCGTATGGATGCCAACGCCTTTGGTGCTGCACCTGCCACCTCCATCGACTATGCAGTGATGGAAAAGACGGACCGCGCCGCAGTCGTGCCCGTTAATATTGGCTGGTCCGATGTCGGATCTTGGCGTGCACTATGGGAAATTGGTGCGAAGGACAATAACGGGAACGTAGTGGTCGGCGATGTTTTGCAAATGGGCACACGAGACTGCTATCTGCGCAGCGACGGCACGCTAGTAGCCGCGATCGGACTCGAAGATTTCATCGTCGTCGCATCAGCCGACGCTGTTCTGGTCGCACCCAAGGACGAGGTGCAGCAAGTGCGCAACATCGTTGATATTCTTGACAAGTCGGGGCGTCCGGAGGCGGTCACCTTCCCTGAGAGCTACCAGCCGTGGGGCTGGTATAAGACCCTTACCTCGGGATCGGACTTCCATGTCAAACGAATCTCGGTTCACCCTGGCGGTCGAATCAATCCTCGCCGCCATCGGCATGCGGCACAGCACTGGATAGTCGTCGATGGAACGGCCGAAGTCACTCTAGAAGGCGAAACCCAGCTACTGGACCCAGGCGAGTCCATCTCGATCCCGGCCGGCGCCGCCCATGCATTGGCAACCTCGGAAAACGGGGCCCTTACACTGATTGAAGTGCAGGCCGGCCCCAACGCGGGAAAGGACGAGTTCGAGCGGTTGGAGACTTCCTGAATACAGGGGCTGCACTCACGCCGCTTGCCGCCGCCGCCGCGTGCGCCTAACGTTCTTGCGGGAAAACATAAACTTCAGACAAGGCAAACGCCATGGCACCCTCCGACCACACCCAGTTCGCCCCTAATTCTCCGGCCGCACGGGATATCGCATACTACCTGCACCCCTTCACAAACCCTAAGGTGCATGAGGAGAATGGTCCCTTTATCGTCAACGAGGGCAAGGGCATCTATGTCTATGACGACCAGGGCAAGGAATATATCGAGGGCATGTCCGGCCTTTGGTGCACTTCGCTCGGATTTGGCGAAGAACGGCTGGCGAAGGCCGCATATGAGCAAATGCTTCGTCTGCCTTACATTCAGGGGTTCACCCACCGCTCCAACGAGGTCGCTATCGACTTGGCAGAGAAGCTGGTAAAGATGGCACCTGTCGAGATGGGCAAGGTATTCTTTACCAACTCGGGCTCTGAGGCCAACGATACCCAGGTAAAGATCGTTTGGTATTACAACAACGCTCGCGGCAAACCCGAAAAGAAAAAAATCATCGGCCGCCACAAAGCCTATCACGGCATCACCCTAGCGGCGTCCAGCCTGACCGGGGTCGAATACGCTCAAAAGGGCTTTGATGTTCCGCTCGACCGGTTCTTGCATGTCACCACGCCACATTACTGGCGTGAAGCCGAGGACGGCGAAAGCGAGGAGCAGTTCGCCGCCCGGCTAGCGCAGGAGCTAGACGATTTAATCGTAAAGGAGGGCCCCGACACGGTCGCCGCCTTCATCGCCGAGCCCGTAATGGGCGCGGGTGGCCTGATCCCGCCACCCGAGACCTATTTCGAGAAGATCCAAGCCGTGTTGAAAAAGCACGACGTGCTAATGATCGCCGACGAGGTTATCACTGGCTTTATGCGGACAGGCAATATGTTCGCCTGCGAAACGTACAACATCCAACCCGACCTGATGTCGATTGCCAAGGCCCTGTCATCGGCATATCTGCCCATCGGGGCCGTTCTCATGACAGATAAAATATATCAGGTCCTGCGTGACGGAAGCGACAGATTCGGCATGTGGAATACAGGCTACACGTATTCCGGGCATCCCGTCTCAGCTGCAGTAGCGCTAGAGACACTGCGCATCTATGAGGAGCGCGATACGCTCGGCCATGTGCGCTCGGTCATGGGAACCTTCCAAGACCAGATGCAGCAGTTCGCCGATCATCCGTTGGTGGGAGAGGTGCGCGGTATTGGCCTCTTCGCGGCACTCGAACTCACGCCGGACAAGGAAAACAAGGGTCTGTTCGACCCGGCTGCCAAGGTGGCGCCCGGCATGATGGCGCGGACCCAGGCCCACGGTCTGATCTCACGGGCACTCCCGTCGGATGGCATCGCGCTTTGCCCGCCACTCATCATTACAGAGGAACAGATCGGCGTGTGCATGGAACGATTCTCTAAGGCGCTGGACGAGACCTGGGCGCATGTGCAGAAAGCAGGACTAGTTTGACGATATTTTTTTCGGCCTAGCAGGCAAGGCCTGCCACGACAACAAACAGACAAGGGGAACAAGGGTTATGAGCGAGGCAGTCGTAATAGATGACGGTGTGGAGATGCCGAAATACGAGGTACGCCGCAAGGACGATCCGCAATTCGTAGAGGGGCGACGCAACTTCTTCGAGTATATCGATCTCGGCACTCAGGAGGCCAGCGGCGACAAGATACGTGTGCAGATCACCCGTGCCAAGCAGGGGCTCGTCGAACCAACCGGCTGGCACACGCATATCTGCGATGGGCAGTTTGTCTACATGCTCGAGGGCTGGCTCGACCTAGCCTTTGCCGACGGCACGATTCATCTAGAACCCGGAGATTCAATCTATATCCCAGGCGGCGTGCCCCACAACGAGACCGGCACATCGGACACATTCGACCTAATCGAGATCTCAATCCCCGCAAAAATGCATACCAAGCCTTGCAATCCGCCACCGGGCATGCCGGTCTGACAGAAAATCCCGGTGACCGCAAAAGTCGACAGCTTTTCAGGCTGCGGCGAGGCGCCGCGATGCATGTTTCAGGCTCGGGTGCTATATTTCGGTCTTGAAATAATCGTCGGCGGCTTGCCACACCGCCAAGACCGGCATATGGAATCCGGCTAATGAATTACGAGCAGTTTTTTTCGAACAATTTGAACGGCCTGCGTGCCGAAGGGCGCTATCGCGAGTTCGCAGAACTGGAGCGTACGTCGGGTGACTTCCCGCGCGCCGTACGATATGTCGACGGCACCACCCAGGATATCATCGTCTGGTGCGCGAACGATTATCTCGGCATGGGCCAGCACCCAGACGTGCTTAACGCTATACATGACGCAATCGAAAAATGCGGTGCCGGTGCAGGTGGTACACGCAATATATCAGGGACCAATCATTATCACGTATTGCTCGAGGAAGAGCTGGCCGATATGCACCGCAAGGAAGCAGCCCTGCTGTTTACTTCGGGCTATGTAGCGAACTGGACAGCACTGTCCACCCTCGCTTCGATGCTCCCGAACTGCCTAGTCGTGTCTGATGCGCTAAACCATAACTCGATGATCGAGGGTATACGCCACGGACGCTCGGAAAAGGTAATCTTCCGTCACAATGACCCGAGGCATCTGGACGAGATTCTTGCGGCAACGGACCCTGATCGGGCCAAGCTAGTGGCGTTCGAGTCTGTCTATTCGATGGACGGAGACATCGCACCGATCGCGGATATCGTGGCGGTCGCAGAAAAACATAACGCCCTTACCTATCTCGACGAGGTGCATGCCGTAGGCATGTATGGCGAACGCGGCGGTGGTGTGGCAGAGCGTGACGGAGTAATGGATCGGATCGACATAGTTCAGGGAACACTCGGCAAGGCATTCGGCAATGTCGGCGGCTACATCGCCGCCTCGGCAAACCTAGTCGACTTCGTACGCTCAAATGGCGCAGGGTTCATTTTTTCAACATCCTTGCCGCCTCACGTCGCCGCGGGCGCGCGAGCCGCGATCCAAATCCTCAAAGCCGACAATTCCATCCGTGAGCGCCACCAGGAGCGTGCCGCAACCCTTAAGCGCCGCCTCAGAGCCTCCGGCATGGAAGTCATGCAGTCGGTAAGCCACATCGTACCCGTCTTCGTCGGCGACGCCGCCCTTTGTAAGGTGGCATCTGACGAATTACTCAACCGCCATGGCGTCTATGTGCAGCCGATTAACTTTCCAACAGTTCCGCGGGGCACAGAGCGGCTTCGAATCGCCCCGACACCGCTACATGACGATAATATGATGGATGCGTTGGTCGCGGCATTCGAGGATGTCTGGACCCGTCTAAAACTGCGCTCTGCTGCCTGACGCACATGTATCGAGACAAAACCCTAATCCCTACCGAGGCCCTGCGCCTGTGCGCGCTCGGGACGCTTGCGGTTAAACCCCGCAGCTATGCTGAACTGGCACGGGAGGTACGGACATTTGCCAGCCGTATCGTCGGTCCCTCGCTAGAGATGATGGGGCTCTCTATCGAAGTTCTGCGCGCGGACGGTCTCATGGAACCTATTGAATCGGAACCCACAACCGGTCCAGCGGGTGGGATCCTCTGCCTCACAAAAGCAGGCCATACCGAACTACAACAGCTTCTAACCTCAAACTTACGCAGTCCGTTCGATGGAAACTCACAACTCGTTTTTGCGCTGAAACTTCGCTTCCTGCACCTGCTATCGGACAAAGATGCAAAGGATCAGATTGATCGCATGCTCGAGATCAGTGAAACAGAACATGCCCGGCTCGTGGATCTCAAGAAACGCTACGGTGCCGAGCCCGGCCAGTTCGAGGCATGGCTCGATCTCGAGCTGGCCCAAGTTGAGGCCCGACTCAAGTGGCTGGAGACGGTCAGCCCAACCCTCTGAAGAACCCTACTCGGCGACGTCTGGCCAAGTCCCGGCAGCCTTCATGCGTTCAACCGATTCCGGCGAGAACTCAGCTCCAGGCGTGTTGCCCCCAATCACTCCAAGGATCATCCCTTGGCTCTTCCCGTCTCGCGCGGACTGACATTCGAAGCGACGATGAATACCCGGCGGGAAGGATACAATATCCTGTTCTTCCAATATTACATGATCGTCCCCGTCCTCGCCTTCCCACTCAAACATCCAGGTGCCTTCCATAACAACGAAGGTCTCGTTCGTGTCATGGGTATGCATCATAACACCCTGCCCCGGTCGCGCGGACACATAGCCCATGCCAAACCCAGCTTGCAGGTGACCGATATGTGGCTTGGCGTCGTCACCAATCGGCGAATAGGTCTCCTCGCCCTCCGGCTGCTGAAATCCCAGGACGTTCCGGAATTCACGGTGAAATCCTTCGACCGGTTGGTCGGGAAGTCCTTTGTCGGTCGACGACAGCTCTTCGAAGCGCGCAACGCATTCCAAAACCTCGCCCCGCTTGGGACGGAAAACCTCGATTGCCATGATCCTGTCCTCCTTGATTTCCCAGGGGCTAGTACAGATGCTGACCACCGGTAATAAATATCTCCGTTCCGGTAACGTACGAAAAGTCCGGATTGCAGAGCTGAAAGACCGTTGCGGCAACCTCATCAGCGGTGCCCATACGGTGCATCGGGATCCGGTTGACCAGCGGCTCGTATTCATCACCGACCATTTCCGTTTCGATTTCGCCCGGCGCTACGGCATTCACCCGCACTCCAAGTCCAGCAAATTCGACCGCCATCTCGCGGGTCAGCGCCGATAGGGCCGCCTTGGACGTTGAATAGGCAGAGCCCGCAAAGGGATGGATCGCGTGACCGGCGATCGAGGTGATATTAACGATCGAGGCCCGACCTTCGGCGCCCGAGACATGTGGGTTGTCCTCATCCATCTTGCTAGCCCGCGCCAACGCCGGCACAAAACCGCGTGCGAGCGCAAGTGGCGTAAAGAAGTTGAGCTGGAACACCTCGCGCCAGTCTTCCAGTGGGCCGTTCAAACAGCCAAGCCGCTCCTGAAAGTCCGTCTTAGGCGACACTGCGGCATTGTTTACCAGCGCGTTAAGCGGCGCGTCGCCGAGCAACGCGTTGGCCTCGTCGATAAACCGTTCGACATCGTCCGGATCGTTAAGATCGGTTGGAATATGAGACGTCCAGTTCGGATCGCGCTCGCAATGAGCCGGTACAGGATCGCGCGAGCAGGTGATGATCTGCCAGCCCTCATCGGAGAATCGTTTCACGGTAGCGTGACCGATTCCACGGCTCGCACCGGTCAGGATCAGGCTGCGGCGACTATCACTCATGGTTGCAATCTTATCGCATGCCAATTGCCCCCGTCGCACTCGAAAAGTTCTCGGTCGTGCAGACGGTCGGGACGATCCTGCCAAAATTCTATCCGCGCTGGGGTCACGCGAAACCCAGACCAGTGCGGTGGTCGAGGCACATCGCAACCCTCATAGGCCGCCATAATATCACGGACCCGTGCCTCGAGCATGTCCCGGGTATTAACAGGGGCGGACTGCTCAGATGCCCAGGCGCCAATCTGGCTGCCGCGGGGGCGGCTGGCGAAATAGGCATCCGCCTCTTCATCCGATACGAGAATCGCCGAACCATCGATCCGAACCTGGCGGCCCAAGGATTTCCAGTGAAAGCACAAGGATGCGTTAGAATTAGTACGGAGATCCCGACCCTTGGAGCTCTTAAGGTTCGTGTAAAATACGAACCCTTGGGGACCATGGTCTTTCAGCAGCACCATTCGCGTCGACGGACGGCCATCGGCTGACACGGTAGCCAACGTCATTGCCTGAGGAAGCTTCGGCTCGGTCGCTACGGCAGCCTCGAACCAAATGTTGAACTTTCGGAACGGATCGGTCTCAGACATAATCCTGCTGTGCCTCTAAAAATTACCCGGACAATGCGCCTTATCATATCGATGCAGATGAGTTTTCAAAAATAGCCTGCACCGCACCGAGGCGGCCAGCTTCGAAATTATCACGAAGGTTCGCAATCATCGTCGGGAATTCGGGGCCCATAACATCACGCAGGGTTGGTCCCTCAAACCCCGAGGACTGCGGTACATTTGACAGCCAGTCTAGCGCCGCTGCGGTTTCATCAACAAAGATACGCTCCGTCCATCCAGCATCCAAGATGACGCGACGAAGCGAATCCGCGTCGACGAGATGGCTGTTTACCTCGTTACTGGCCCAAGGGACCGGATACAGAAGTCCCACGGACTGCGACCCCTCCACCACATCGTAAAGCGCCAGAATACCGCCAGAACGAGCTACACGCCGGAGTTCCCGATAGAGACGGTCGCGGGCGGCTATATTCATCGCCATATGCTCGGTCCAGACCGCATCGAACACATCGTCGGCGAATGGAAGGACCAAAGCGTCGGCAGCACAGAATCGCGTACAGTCCGCGTTGCCTGTCTGCACCGACAGGGCTTGGGCAATCCAGCAAAAGTGCTGTGTGAAATCTATTCCCGTCACATCAGCCCCGGTCTCGTCGACAAGGAGACGTGCCGGCCCGCCAAGCCCCGATCCGACATCAAGAACCCTTTGGCCATGACCTATCTTTGCTCGCCCAGCCAACCGCCGCGAGGCGCGCACTCCGCCAACATGGAACTGGTCGAGAGCTGCAAGCCGACCCGCCCGAACCGGATCGAGGGCATCAAGCACCCGTGTGGCTTCGGTACCGTCACCGTAATGCTTATCATCCATGGAGGCGGCCACGTTGAGCCGCTAACGGCGATGACACTACCCCGGGAAACCGCCAGACCAGGGACTGCGCAAACCGAAACGCATCAGTTGCGCTAGTAAATCGTTTTTTTTCATGTCTGCCCTCGCACTATTCCCCCTAACTATATTAAAATAAACAAGAAACTACATTATCCGTAAGATGGTGTAGGATACATTCCCAATGCGGCATAGGTACGATCAACGGGGATTTCATGAGCGGCGCAGAGCAACTAATGGCCAGCAAGCGCGGCCTGATCATGGGGGTCGCAAACGACCAGTCCATCGCTTGGGGCATAGCCAAGACCGCGGCCGCAAATGGAGCAGAGCTCGCATTTACCTATCAGGGTGAGGCGCTGGAGAAACGCGTGCGCCCGCTCGCCGAATCCGTCGGGGGCACGATGGTCCTACCCTGCGACGTCACAGACGAAGCGAGCATGGACGCCGTCTTTGCAGAAATCCAACAGACTTGGGGCAAGCTCGATTTCGTCGTTCACGCGATCGCCTATTCCGACAAAGACGAGCTCAAGGGCAGGTATGTCGAGACCAGCCGCGCCAATTTCCAGCGCTCTCTGGATATATCGTGCTTCTCCTTTACGGAGGTCTGCAGGCGCGCTTCGGCGATCATGCCCGACGGCGGCAGCTTACTCACGCTCACCTATTACGGAGCAGAGCGGGTAATGCCCCACTACAACGTCATGGGCGTCGCAAAGGCCGCGCTAGAGGCGAGCGTGCGCTACCTTGCGGTCGATCTCGGTAGCGCAGGCATCCGGGTCAACGCCAT
>PBMH01000052.1 GCA_002722515.1 Alphaproteobacteria bacterium
CACCGTCTCTAAGATGATCTCGTCGAAACCGTTTCCTTCTATGGCGTTCAGGAGGTCCGCAGTGTTGTCCGCGAGTCCATCATGGGCACGACGCGACGGGATTGAACGGATAAATACGTCGGGATCATCAGCGATGGCGTCCATCCGAATGCGGTCGCCGAGGATTGAACCCCTGGAGACCGGGCTGGATGGATCGATTGCCAGGACAGCTACCTTGCGGTCGTGCGCCTTCCTCAGGCCGGCTAGCCGAGCAATGAGCGAGCTCTTTCCGGCGCCGGGCGCCCCCGTGATACCGATCCGTGGTAAGTTTCCGGGCGGCTGTTCCCGCTGATGTAAAAGAGTTTCGCGTACGTCAGAATTGGAAATCTGGGAGAGCGCGCGGCTAAGATTACGCCGCGGATTTCGAGAGTTATCGTTCATTTCGCGGTGGCGGTGGTAGAAGTACCGAGAATTTCCTCGGTATGTTCGCCCAGCAGCGGTGGCGGTGCGTAATGGGGCGGGTGGTCGGACATCTTGATCGGGTTTCCGACAACGCGAAGCACCCCGTCGGGCGTGGGAATAACAGCAATCATCTCCCGTGTGGCGGCCATGTCCCCGTCGAGCGCCTTGTCTAGGGTTTCAATACCGGAGACGACGATCCCCTCGTCGCCTAGAAGCCCGACCCAATGAGCCGTGGTATCAGTACTAATTAATTCGCCGATAGCCGCAATCACGGTGTCGCGGTTTTCCGCGCGCGCATTTATGGTGGCGAAGGCCGGGTCATCGGCGCGTTCGGACCAGTCGACAACGTCACAGAATTTCCGCCAGAACTTGTCAGTTGAAACGAACAACATGAGGAATCCGTCACTGGTCTCGAAGACCTGGGCAGGAACCATATAGGGATGGGCGCTATCGGTAGTCCGCCGAGGCAAGATCCCATGATTGAGATAGCCCGAGGCCAGATAGTTCAGCTGTGAAAGCATGGTATCGAACAGTGAGACATCGACTTGGCCGCCTTTGCCCTCGATGATTTTTGCCAGCAGGCCAATGGCGCCCATCATCCCTGTCGAATTGTCGACAGCCGAATAACCGGCCTTGGTTGGCGATGTTCCCGGATCACCCGTCAGGGTCATCACACCTGTCAGCGCCTGTACAATGTAGTCATAGGCTGGCTTGTCGGCGTAGGGACCGTCTAACCCGAACCCGGTCAGTGCGAGGCAAACAAGCCGGTCATTATGGGGTTTCAAATCTTGATAAGTCAGGCCAAAGCGACGGATCGTGGCCGGCCGAAGATTTGTTACAAGACCACTGGCGGTCGCGGCTAGGGCAGCGAGTTCCGCCTGTCCCGCCTGTGTGTTTAGGTCGAGGATGACCGAGCGCTTGTTACGGTTGAGGCTGGCGAAATAGTCGTTGTAGGGACCGGTGAACTGCTTGGTGATGTTGCGTGCCATATCGCCGCCCGGCGGCTCTACCTTGACCACATCGGCGCCTAGATCACCTAGAATCATGCTGGAGAAAGGCCCCGCAAGGACGTGAGCAACCTCAATGATGCGGATGCCGGCGAGCGGCCCGCCAGTCACGTGTGTAGATCCGCTTCGATCGCGGCAACGACTGCGTCGATGGTCATTTCAGCTGTGAAGATACCACGTGCGCCGGCATCGCGGAGATCGTCATGATCTTCGCCGGGAATGGTGCCACCTACAAACAGGTGGATATCGCCCGCGTCCAGGTTTTCCAAACAGCGCACGGTCTCTTCTACCAACTCCTTGTGACTGCCTGACAGGATGGACAAACCGACGGCGTCGACATCCTCGTCGACCGCGACTCTAGCGATATAGTCGGGACTGCGCCGTAGACCAGTATAGATGACGTCCGCCCCCGCGTCGCGCAGTGCTAGGGCTATGATCTTGGCGCCGACGTCATGCCCGTCGAGGCCTGGTTTTGCGATCAGGATACGTTTTCCATTCAGACTCATTTTCCAGATCCTATAGCCGCACCGGCTCTTCGAATTCTCCCCATTGCGATTTCAGCGTGGCGACCATCTCGCCGACCGTCGCATAGGCGTGACAGCAGTCGATAAGGTAGGGCATGAGATTCTCACCATTCTTGGCGGCGGCGCTCTCCAGAGCAGCGAGGGCAGCGGCGACAGCGCCATCGTTTCGGTTGTCGCGGACCTTCTCGAATTTCTCAATAACCCGTGCCGAAGCTTGCGGGTCAAGCTTAAACAGTTCCGCTACACCGTCTTTCTGATCCTCGCGCCGAAAATAATTCTGCCCGACGACTACCGTCTCGCCGCTGTCTACCTTGCGTTTTCGCTCGGTCGCGCGCTGGGCTATTTTTAATTGCAGCCAACCGTCCTCGACCGCTTTGGTGACGCCGCCATAGGCCTCAATCTCGTCGATGACCTTCATTACTTCGTCTTCCATCTGGTTGGTTAGCCATTCCACATAGTGACTGCCGCCGAGCGGATCGACGGTGCGGGCGATACCGGACTCATGCGCGACGATCTGCTGGGTGCGAACGGCGATCTCGGCTGAATGTTCGGTTGGGATCTGATAGGCTTCGTCAAAGGCTGCCGTGAAGATCGACTGCGCCCCACCCATGACGGCGGCCATATTCTCGATGCCAACGCGTACGACGTTGTTGTCGGGCTGAGCGCCGACCAGGGAGGAGCCTCCGCATACTACCCCGAAGCGGAACATCAACGCTTTGGGGTCCTTCACTCCATAACGTTCGGTCAGGAGTTTTGCCCACAGGCGCCGGCCCGCGCGGAATTTGCAGACCTCTTCGAAGAAATCCATGTGCACGTAGAAGAAGAAGCTGAGCCTGCGGGCGAATTTCTCGACATCGCCGCCCCGCCGGATCAGTTCGTCGATATAGGCTAGGCCATTTGCGAGCGTGTAACCCATTTCTTCAACCGCTGTGCACCCTGCATCACGGACATGGGCGCCGGCGATGCTGATCGCGTTGAAGCGTGGTGTCTGGTCGTAGGAAAACAGGATTGTGTCGGCGATCAAACGCATTGACGGACGTACTGGGAATATCCAAGTGCCGCGCGCTACATACTCCTTGAGGATATCGTTCTGGATAGTACCCGTCAGCTTTTGACGCGGCACGCCCTTCTTATCGGCCACGGCGCAGTACATCGCATAGATGATTGAGGCTGTACCGTTGATTGTGAAGGATGTCGAGATGCCGCCGAGATCGATTCCATCGAATAATATTTCCGCTTCGGCGAGATTTGAGAGTGATACACCTACCTTGCCTACTTCTGTCCGCGCGAGCGGGTCTGTCGGGTCATAACCACACTGGGTGGGGAGATCGAGGGCGACGGATAGGCCAGTTTGTCCCTGGTCGAGCAGGAAGCGATAGCGCGCGTTAGATTCCTCGGCCGTGCCAAATCCGGAATACTGGCGGATGGTCCAAAGGCGACCACGAAAGCCGTCGGGGAAAATGCCACGCGTAAACGGGTACTCGCCGGGCATCTCGGGCGTACGGTCGGATACCATATCCGGCGTGACGACCACGGGAACTTCTATTCCCGACGGGGTCGTAGTCGAAGGTTTCGTCGGCGGTTGGCGCCTTGGTTCGAGGGTTCCGTCTATTTTTTGTTTGGAACTGTCGGCCATTGGTTCAGCCCTTATTTGCCGGAAGCACTTTTTCCGCAGCTTCCCAATGATCTTCATGTACCCACGTTTCCACAAACATCCGAGTCTCGATGTCGTGCATTTGTATACGGGAATCTCTGCGCCGGTGTGCGTCGCTAACTGCCTTGAACGCGCGCATGGATTGCGGCTTCTGTCTGCGGATGGGTTCGAGGAAGGAGTCGATGGTTTCATCGATGTCCTCGTCTTCTCGGCCAACAGCGTCATATAAGCCTATCTCGAGCGCCGTCATGGGTTCAATCATCTCGCCGGTGCTCATAAGTCTGAGGCCGCGGGCCCGTCCAACTAGGTCGAGAAGGTCCGGCCCGCCGCCCCAGGCAGTGGCAAGCGCGAGCCGTCCTTGAACGAAGCCGATCCGAGCATGGGCCGCAGCGACACGAAAATCACAAGATACGGCGAGCTCAGCACCGCCGCCAAACGCATTACCGTTTAGGCCAGCAATCACTGGCACGGGAAAATCGCGGATCGCGTTGAATGCTGCCTTGGCGTTGAGAGCCATGTTTTCGGCCGCGGTCTTGGTACGCAGTCCGGCTAGTTCGTGCAGGTCACCGCCCGCCGCGAACGTCTTTTCGCCGGCACCCCTTAGAACGGCTGCGACGAGGCTGTCGTCCCCCGCTGCTTGACGAAACGTCTCGCCGATAGCGTCGATGATCGCAGTCGCAAGCGCATTGTGCTTCTCCACCCGGTCTATGGTGATATGAAGCACACGGTCGCGGGTTTCGGTCAGAAGATGTTCAGCGCTCATTCAACTGCTTTCAACACGGGAAATATATGGATGGAAGGCCGAAGGGCCGCTCGGACGGGTTCAATCCTCGTCCATCTCTGTGGTGCGATAAATATAGTTGCCGTCCATATAGCTGATGAAGAAGTCATGGAACGACATCGGTTCATATAGCGGTTCTTCGCCGACCTCGATGCAAGTTGGTATCGGGTCCGCAATGGTCTCGTCGTTGCAATTGTAGAAAAAAGTCAGCGCATAGCGATGGTCGATTGGTGGTATCACGCGGTGCGGGGTGGCGATGAAACGACCGTTGGTCCAGCGGTTGAAGAATTCACCAGTGTTGACAACGATTCCACCACGCAGTGGCTCAATCTCCATCCACTTACCCGACGGGCCCATAACCTGCAGCCCTGCTACGTCCATCAAGGGTAGATAAGTCATCGAGCTATGATCGGAATGAGGTGAAAGGGAGAACTGGCCTTCCTCGGCATCCACCGGGGGATACCATGCACACCGGTTATAATATTCCGGATGCGAAAACTTGTCGTCGAAATAGTTGGCGGGCATTTCCAGCGCACGTGCATATGCTGGGAGCATTCTTGTCGCGAGTTCTGCCATTGTCTCCTGATACTCGAGCAGGGTTGCCTTGAATCCGGGAATTTCGTCGGGCCATTGGTTAAGGTTTCGATGTCTGATGTTTGCTTTCACCTTGGGGTCGTCGGGGGTGCGTTCGCGCATGAACGCCCAAGCCTCATTTAGGTCCTTCTTCTCGTTCTTAGCGATCTTTGACCATCGCAAAATCAGAGACTTGTTGGGGATGTAGCCTTGGTGGTGGAAATCCACCCGGTACTTCATCTTGATTTCATCGGAAAGCCGGAATAGTTCGGCAATCTGCTCGAAGCTGCGGTCGATCAGGTCCTGATCGATCCCGTGATTGACGATGCAGTAGAAGCCGAGGCTCTCCTGTATCGCGCGGAGGTCAGTCGCGAACTGTGTTAGCGCGTTAGGGTCGCCGGACAGAAAAGGCCCAACATCGACGATCGGGATGCGCTCCTCCACGATGCATTGTGCGATTTCAGGGGAAACATTTGGTTCAATGTCAGCGGCAACGGACATGTGCGCCTCCGTGATGCTTATTTCCGTCTGCTCCGCACCACGATGCGGGGCAGACGGACTGCGTTATGTGACCCGCTTTACTGAGCAGCTGCGGCCGGCAGCTCATCGTCCGGGACCAGATCGGCTAGGTTTGGCATCACCTCCTTGGCGAACAACGTCATGTTGTCTAGCCAGTCTTGGAAAGGGTCATAAACATACTGGACCTGCAGCACCGTACCGAAGCCGCCTGTGTTGTCGTAAAGCTTGCGGAGCTTTTCCGTGACTGTATCGGGACTACCTACGACCCAGATGTTGTCGCAGATATACTCGGCGGTAAGGTCCTCGTCCTTAATGTCGTCATTTTCCTTATAGAGATCGACGACGCCGAGAGATTTGAGGACGTTGTACATGTAGTCGTTGTAGGCCTTGGCCATCCCACCGTTCAGCACATGGTCCCGCGCCTCGGCGTCGGTTTTTCCGACATAGATCTCGCGGGCGACCCGCCAGTCCTTGCGGCTCGGCGTAAGGCCGGATTCGGCCGCACCCTGTTTGACCGCCTCCCAATGGGTGTTGAGGTTCGCAGCGGGCAGATAGTTTACGCTCATCGGCATCCAGCCCTCGCGGCCAGCAGTCATGAGCGATTCCGAGTATTTGTGAAGCCCAGCCACCGCGATTGGCGGATGCGGGTCCTGATATGGGCGAACGTGGTGATAGAGCGGAATCTGCGGCATGGGCTCGGGCACCTTGAACTGCCAGAACTTTCCGTTGTGTTCGAACGGATCTTCCTCTGTCCACAGACGTTTGATGGCCCCGATCGCTTCGCGCATGCGCTCGCGGTGCTCGCCTTCTTGATAGTCGATATCAAAGAAGTGGAAATCGGTTGGGGCGCCGCCTGCGCCGATGCCGAAGTTAAGGCGACCCTTGGAGAGGTGGTCAAGATAAGCGATTCGCAACGCCACAAGGCGCGGGTCGTGCATTGGAAGCAAAACAACGCCAGTTCCGACCCGAATCTGTTCGGTCTGAGCGAAGACACTTGCGGCAAACAAGTCGGTTGCGGGAATTGGTTCCCACGGGATCGTGTAATGCTCACCCATCCATCCCTCGGAGTATCCAAGCCTGTCGGCGTGAATATAGGTCTCAATGTCGCGATGATAGTTGCCGTTAACGTCTCCTCCGGGAGGACGGAGCGGCATACTGAACATTCCGTATTTCATAAGTTCATTCTCCCTAAGATTCAGACATCGGGCGGCAGTTTAGCGTTTTCGTCGATCTAAGAGGATCATTCTAGGCGCAGGGGCTTGTAGGGAGTCAATCCAGTTCCAAACATAGAAAAGTTTTTCGAATATGTGAAAAGTTGTGGCGACGATGTTTTGACCCTATCGTTTCGCTAAACTTAGGAGAGAGGGCCATGTTGATTGGGAAAAAGGGCGAGGCCAAAACCGCTATCGAGACGGCCGATGCGAACTCAATCACGGTGCGTGGAAAAGATCTGTGCAACGAGGTTATGGGGCATAACTCTATCGGAGAGTTCTTCTTCCTGCATTTGACCGGGCGCCAGCCGACTTCCGACCAGGCCTTTTTCATGGATGTTCTGGTGGTCGCGCTGGCCGAACATGGGCTTACACCTAGCGTGCAGGCTGCACGAATGACCCTGGCCGCAGCGCCTGAGGCTTTACAGGGGGCGGTAGCCGCCGGGTTGCTCGGCGTCGGCTCGGTAATCCTAGGTAGTGCGGATGTTTGCGGCGACATGCTCGACGATGCCGCTGCGCGCGTTGAGGGGGGAGAAACTGCCGAAGCGGCAGCGCTGGCGATTGCGCACGAATATAAGGCAGCGGGGAGGTTCATCCCGGGGTTCGGACACCCGATACATCATCCGGTTGACCCGCGTGCTGTTCGCATTCTGCAGTTGGCCGAGGAACGGGGTGTGTCTGGTCGCTACGTCAATGCATTGCGCGCATTCCCCGACGCGGTTGCTGAAGTGTGGGGCAAGACGCTCCCGATGAACCTGCAGGGGCCGATGGCGGCTGTCTTGCTGGATCTCGACTATCCGAAGGCAGCGATCCGGGGCATCCCGATTTTGGCTCGAACGGTGGGCCTGATCGGCCATCTAAATGAGGAAACCGAGCGACCTATAGGTTTTCTGCTCGCCCACCATGGTGAGGAAGCTATCGAGTATGACGGGAACTAGGTTTGATGTCGGCACCGGAGCTCTTTGACCCAGAGGCGGAAACCCGGAGTGTCGCAGACCAAAAGCGCAAGGATGAGCCGGTCTATCGCAGGCAGATCAAATATCTGTTCGCTCGTTCGGAATTCTATCGCGAGAAGCTTGCGGAGGCTGGGTTTAAGACGCCAGAATCTGTTGGTGGCCTTGATGATCTTCGGCATCTGCCATTCACCGTGAAGGACGAGTTGCGCGCCAGCCAGGCTGATCATCTGCCGCTAGGCAAGCAGCTTGCTGCTCCATTGGATGATGTGGTGCGCATCTACTCTACAAGCGGCACGTCGGGCTCGCCGCTATACATCCCCGTGACCCGCGGCGACCTCGATAGGTGGATCCACACGTCTAACCGAAGTTATTTCGCCGCTGGTATTCGGCCACATCACCGGGTTGTGACCACATATAATTCCGGTCCATTTGCCGCAGGTGCGGTGCATGAATCCATGATCGCGTTGGGGGTCCGTATGGTTCCCGTGGGCAGCGGCAATACTGACCGCCTGATTACGGCATTGTCGCGCTTTCAGGTCCAGGCCATTCCCGGGACGCCATCCTACTTCCTTTATATTGCTGAGGCAGCGCGTGCACGCGGTATTGACCCGGCAGCTTGCGGACTCGCAACTTTGGTTGCGGGCGGGGAGCCCGGCGGTGGCGAGCCCGAGGTTCGTGGTCAGATCGAGGAAGCTTTTAATGCGAAGGTTCATGAAGTTCTTGGTCTTGGAGAGCTGTCTATCTCGATGTTTGGGGAAGGCCCGGAGCAGGACGTCATGAACTTCCTAGCCCGTGATTATATCCATATGGAACTGATCGATCCGGAGACGGAGGATCTGTTGCCCTTCGAGGATGGCGTACGAGGCGAGCCGGTATATACTCATCTCATGCAAGAAGCCGCGCCGCTACTGCGTTTTCGTTCACGCGACCATGTTACCGTGAGCATGGGCCCCATCGCGAGCGGACGGACTGGGCCGCGCATTCGATGCATAGGCCGGACCGACGATATGCTGATTGTGCGCGGTGTAAATGTCTTCCCCAGTGCGTTGCGGGAGGTGATCAATACGTTCCGACCCGACATTAGCGGGATCATGCTGGTGCGTCCCATGAAAAGGGGGGTTCAACAGCTGCCACCGCTGCCAATAGAGGTCGAAGCCGCGGAGGGGATGATGCCTGGCGACGGTCTAGCGGAAGCCATCGAAAAATCAATTCGCGACAGGCTTGTGGTCACGACGAGGGTTGAGATCGTGCCATTCGGCAGCCTGCCACGCACCGACTATAAGACGAGGCTCGTCGACTATTCCGGCGCAGATGACTGAACTCAGATGAGCGCGGGATTCAGTGTATAATTCCCGACCACCTGACCACTGGCGAGCACATGGCCGACTGTCGCCGCCAGCGCGTCGGATCCGCTGAAAACGCCATTCAGTCCCAGGCTTTCGACATCGAGAGCGTACACGGTGAACACATATTCATGCATGATCTCGTCATTCCAGGGCGGGGCCGGCCCGTCATATCCCCCATAATTGCCTGCCATTTCTGGGTTCGAGGCCATGAACATGCCGAAGTCGTTTGCGCCGCGCACGCCGTATTTTGAGGGGCCAGTTGCCTTTCCCTTAGCCACCACTGCGCTGGACTCTGCACCCTTCGGTAGGCTGGTTGTTGAGGCCGCGATGTCGACTAGAACCCAGTGCATAAAGTCCATGCGCGCCAGATTAGCGGGGATCGTCTTACCTTCCTGATTGGCGTCATCGAAGACGGTAGGCACAGTGCGGTCGTGCATGATGACCGCGAAAGACTTAGTATCCTTCGGGCCGGCGTCCCAGTGCATCGCGGGGCTGACGTTGGCACCGAAGGTGAACGGTTCGTTGGTGGTCCGAATTCCGAACGCGAATTCCTCGGGGATGCGTTCGCCATCGGCGATTCCGTCAATGCGAAGGTTGAGATTCGTCATGTTTCCTCTCCCATAATTCTGTCTTGCCCGCATGATCGTGCAAGCATTCAAATCTTAACATGAGCCTGCAGGCCGCAAAGGTCTGCATCGACACTGAAAATACCACCCCGATGACGCGGGCCTTTGGGCCCACCGCGCGGCGCATCAGTCCTGTAGGCGACTGACAGCGAATGGGTTGAACCGGGTCTCGCGATCGTAATGGTCGATCCCCTCCGATCGTTTTAGCCAGCTGATCACTGCATAGGTAACCGGTGTAGCTGAGACCTCATAACTGATCTTAGCGATAGCCTGTACCGCAATCGTCCCGATCAGCACATCCGTGGATAGAATTCCCCAGAATGCCACGAAGACGAAGACGATAGAGTCGAGCCCCTGGCCGACTATGGTCGACCCGATTGTGCGGAGCCAAAGCATGCGTCCGGCACTGATGACTTTCAGACGGGCCAGAATGTAGGAGTTAGCAAACTCGCCTACTAGGTAGGCGAGAAAGGAGGCAACGAGGATTCGCGGTGTTGCAGCCAGGATCGTATCGAATGCCGCCTGACCCTCCCAGAAACCGGCTGCGGGCAGAATGCCGACCAAGGCGAATGTCATAACCGCGAGTAGATTGGCTCCGAACCCGACCCAAACAACCAAGCGGGCCTTGGCGAAACCGTAAACTTCAGTCAGAACATCGCCAATAATATAGCTGACCGGGAAGATCACGATGGCACCCGTGAGTAAATATCCGTTTACATCGATCAACTTAACGGCCGTGATGTTCGAAACCATCAGACAGGTGACGAACAGGACAGTGATAACGAGGAAGCGTGTGGTTAATCCGGGCATTAAACAGTCACTGGTTTTATGCTGGTTCGTTTGGAGCAGGCTAATGGCAGGATGGCGCGCTCACTGTCAATCTTTGGCATCGCGATCGGAGTTCGGCACATGAAGACAGCGGACTTCGATTTCGAGTTGCCGCCGGAGTGCATTGCGCAGCGTCCCGCTGAACCTCGCGATTCTGCGCGCCTGCTAGATCTTCGTGAAGGGATTAGTGATCGGATTGTGGCCGACCTGCCTGAACTGCTTTTGCCGGGTAGTCTACTCGTGGTCAACGACACGCGCGTTATTCCGGCGCAACTAGAAGGTCGGCGTGGGAAGGGCCGGATCTCTGTCACCCTCCATAAACGGCAATCTGCGACAGAATGGTTGGCGTTTGCGCGCCCAGCCAAACGCCTGAGACCTGGCGATACTATAGAGTTCGCAGATGAGTTTACTGCCATAATTTTGGAGCGGCGCGAGGGCGGTGAGGTGTGTCTGCGGTTCGACATGACACCTAACGCCTTTAACGAAGCCTTGATGCGCCACGGACGTACCCCGTTGCCACCCTATATCAAGCGCGGTGACGGCCCTGATGATCGGGATAACCACGACTATCAGACGATGTTTGCGGCGCGTGACGGCGCCGTCGCAGCGCCCACGGCGGGCCTGCATTTTACACCCGATCTGATGACAGCGCTGGAAGATGCGGGCATGGAATTAGCGACCGTAACACTCCATGTTGGGGCGGGTACATTCCTGCCGTTAGCAGTGGAGGATGTTAAGGAACACAAGATGCATGCCGAGTATGGCGAAATCGACCGCGATACGGCGTCCCGAATAAACGCGGCCCGGGCGTCGGGGCGGCCTTTAGTGTCGATCGGGACGACTGCGTTGAGGGTCCTCGAGTCCGCGACCAATGCGGAAGGACGAGTGTCAGAGTTTCACGAAGATACGCGCCTATTATGCACTCCCGGGTTTGAGTTTCGTGCCGTTGATCAGCTGTTAACCAATTTCCATCTGCCTCGCTCGACGCTGTTCATGTTGGTCTGCGCGTTTGCCGGGACGGACTGCATGCGGGCGGCGTACCGTTATGCAATTGAGTCGGAATACAGGTTTTTCTCGTATGGTGATGCCACGCTTCTTGCGCGCGCCTGATATGTCTGGCCGGGACTGGTTTATGCGATGATGTTCTCGCGGATAGACCCAGAGGGCGAGCCTGTATGGGTAACATTGTGAAACAGGATGGGGCCTCCGTCGCCGTACGTGAAGGAATCCGGGCGATGGCGCACGAGTTGGGTTTTGATGCGGTAGGGTTCGCACCTATCCATCTGGCACCCGAGATACGGGAGCATTTTGCGCAATTCATCGACGAAGGCCGGCACGGAGAGATGGACTGGATGCGGACGAAGGCCGATCGCCGAAGTGAGCCTGCCGCCCTCTGGCCTGACGTGCGCTCTGTGATTGCACTTGCGATGACCTATACGCCCGAAGAATCGGCGTTTGACAGTCTGGACCGGGACGGTGTTGGACATCTGTCGGTCTATGCGCGCGGGCGGGACTACCACGAGGTGGTTAAGAGGCGCCTCAAGGCTCTCGGTCGCTGGATCTGTCAGGAATTCCCTGGAGATGTGAAAGTGTTTGTCGACACAGCGCCAGTGATGGAGAAACCGATCGCTCAGGCCGCCGGTCTGGGCTGGCAGGGTAAGCATACCAATCTTGTGTCGCGCGACCACGGCTCTTGGTTGTTTCTTGGCGAGGTTTTTACAACGCTCGAACTGCGCGATGATAGTGATATGAAGGACCATTGTGGCAGCTGTCGCCGTTGCCTCGATGCCTGTCCGACGGATGCATTTCCCGCTCCCTATCAGATCGATGCACGGCGCTGTATTTCTTATCTTACGATCGAACACAAAGGGCCAATCGCGCGCGAGTTACGTCCGCTGATCGGAAACCGAATCTACGGCTGTGATGATTGTCTGGCGGCCTGTCCTTGGAACAAGTTCGCCGCCACTGCACCGGTGACTGATCTGCGGGCGCGTGATGAGTTTGCCGCGCCGCAGTTATCAGATCTCGCACGTCTGAATGATTCAGAGTTCCGTGCGTTTTTCTCCGGAACTGCGATAAAGCGGGTGGGACGGGACCGGTTTGTCCGCAACGTTTTGATTGCGATTGGAAATGTTGGTGGTGATGGGGTTGCCGTGGCTGCTCAGGAATGCCTCCGGGATGAGTCACCGCTGGTTCGCGGGGCAGCCGTATGGGCTCTATGGCGCCTCTTGCCTGCGGGCGAGTTTGCGGATGTCCGTGCAGTGCACCTACGCGAAGAGTCCGACAGTTACGTGCGATCGGAGTGGACGCCAGAGGAACCCTCGGGCGGGGCGCAACACTAGTATCTTCAAATATGAGCGAAGAGAAGACAGGTCAGTATGAATGGGTCTGAAGTATTATGTTGATCTAGTGGTGCTATCGTGATGCGGCCGAGGAAATACTTGTGCACGAGCCATATTGCGAGGCTAGCCTGTATAGCCTTATCGACACTTACCGCGGTCGGTCCTACAGCATTTATTAGTTGCCTGTGTGAGTGGCCCCCGGGCTTAGACGAATCGTTGCGCTCGTCGCGTGAGCGGCTTACATAGGCGCCCGTCTGTTAACCAAACTACCGAGCACGCCGTGAATACTAGCCAGTATGTGTATGTGATGAAGGGTCTAACCAAAGTCTATCCGGGTGGGCGCAAGGTCGTCGAGGATGTCTGGTTAAGCTTCTTGCCGGGCGCCAAGATCGGCGTGCTGGGCTTGAACGGCGCCGGCAAGTCGACGCTTCTTAAGATCATGGCCGGTCTTGACACCGAGTTTCAGGGTGAGGCCTGGGCGGCCGACGGGTTGAAAGTCGGTTTCCTGCCTCAGGAACCCGAGCTCGATCCCGATAAGGATGTGATCGGCAATGTCATGGAGGGCGTGGCCGAAACGAAGGCGCTGCTTGATCGGTTCAACGAGGTGAGTATGCGCTTCGGCGAAGACATGACGGCCGAGGAGATGGATAATCTGATTGCAGAGCAAGCGGAATTACAGAATAAAATCGATGCGAGCGATGCGTGGGAACTTGACCGTCATATCGAGATCGCTATGGATGCACTGCGATGTCCACCGGGTGAAGCCAATGTGTCAAATCTCTCGGGCGGTGAACGCCGCCGCGTCGCGCTGTGCCGCTTGCTCTTATCGCGTCCGGACATGCTATTGCTGGATGAGCCAACAAACCACTTAGACGCGGAATCGGTCGCTTGGCTTGAACGTTTCCTGGAAGACTATTCGGGTACCGTCGTAGCTGTGACCCATGACCGCTACTTTCTAGACAATGTGGCGGGGTGGATTCTAGAGCTGGACCGCGGCAAGGGAATGCCGTTCGAAGGCAATTACAGCGCGTGGCTAGAGGCAAAGGAAAAGCGCCTGTCACAGGAAGAACGCGAAGAAACCGCGCGTCAGCGCACAATCAAGCAAGAGCTGGAATGGGTTCGGCAGAGCCCGCGTGCACGCCAGGCCAAGAGCAAGGCCCGTATCGATGCCTTTGATAAGTTGGTTGCCGATAGCCAAGACAAGGCGCCAGAGCGTCAACAGATCACAATTCCGCCGGGCCCGCGTCTGGGCGATCTGGTGATCGAGGCTAATGGTGTCTGTAAAGGCTTTGGCGACCATCTGCTGATCGATGATCTTAGTTTCAAGATGCCCCCCGGCGCGATAGTCGGAGTAATCGGTCCAAATGGTGCTGGCAAGACCACTTTCTGCCGAATGGTAACGTCCCAGGACTCCTCCGATTCTGGCGACTTCCGGGTTGGTGACACCGTTGTGATGGGATATGTCGACCAGAGCCGCGATGCGCTATCCGATGATAGGACCGTTTGGGAGGAGATCTCGGAAGGGATCGATATTATCGAACTCGGCAGGCGCAACGTGCAAAGCCGTGCATATGTTGCCGGGTTCAATTTTAAAGGCTCCGATCAGCAGAAGCCGGTTGGCCAGCTATCGGGTGGTGAACGCAACCGTGTCCACCTCGCCAAAGTACTAAAGTCAGGCTCTAATTTTCTGATGCTTGATGAGCCGACCAATGATCTGGATGTCGACACGTTGCGGGCGCTTGAAGAGGCCCTACTAGATTTTCCTGGTTGTGCGATCGTAGTTAGCCATGATCGATGGTTTCTGGACCGGATTGCGACCCATATCCTTGCATTTGAGGGGAATAGTGAAGTTGTTTGGTTCGAGGGGAACTACGATGCATATACTGAGGATCTGAAGAGACGGAAGGGCGCAGATGCAGATCGGCCGCACCGGATTAAATACAAACCGCTCCAGCGCTGAGTAGACGAAGTGCTTAAGCATTAGCCATCGCGCATCTTGCGCAGTTGGATTAGCAATGCCGAAAGCTTTCGACCGTTGTTGCGGATTACCGAGTTGAATTCGTCCCGCTGTGTGTTGGCCATGCTAATGCCTTCGAACTTCACGTCGACTATCTTGATAACGTTACCTTGGCTTGCCACGCGCCATTCGATGCGAACTGGCGCCGATGGACGGGTGAAAAAGAGGCTAGAGACGAGCGCGACCTTCTCGGGTCCATTTGTGGGTTCGTCCGTGGCGTCTATTACCTCGAACTTCTGTCCCGAATAGAGCGAGAATCGGTCGGCCCAAGTGTTGACGATTACGTCCTCAAAGAGGAGGAGGTACTCTTCCCGCTCGTCCTTCGAGGCCCCACGCCAGTAGCGGCCGAGTGCAAATCGAGCGATGCCGTGTATTGCGAATCCCTCGCGGAATAGACTCCGAAACTGCGCGCGACGTTCCTCGTTCATGATTTCGGCATCCGTCAGGGTGGATATCGCCCGGACGGACATGGATTCGATAAATGCGACCGACTTGTCCAAATGCTCATCTGCCGTTGCTACAGGCGCAACGATTGTTAGCGAGACGACAAGGACGAACGCGGGAATGAAGCGCGCGATCATCTGCTTAGATCCTACTTACTCAATGCGGTTTCTTTGATGTCCAAACCTTCCTCGAGTCCAAGTGTGGGAGCGGGTTGAACGTCGGTGCCATCGCCATTGCGCACCTGCGCTTTGCGCTGCTGGCGGTAGAGACTGCGAACGGCGGCATAGTAGTCAAGCGAATTACGCTGGAGGTCGCGGACCTGATCCACATTTTTGGACCGTGCGACCACCACCTTGCTGCCGGCTCGACCGACCCTGACGGGTGTATCCGTGAGCCGGCCGACCGGGTCGAGGAAGAAATCGCCAATGGTGCCGACGGTATCGCGCACTGACGAAGGTCCGAGCAACGGAAGCATCACATAAGGGCCTTCCTCGAATCCCCAGACGGCGAGCGTCTGGCCGCCATCTTCGAAAACAGGTGTCTTGTCTGGCATAGTGTTTGCAAGCAGTAATGTTGGCAAAGCGGTGAAAAAACGAGTTGCGGCCTGATCTGCCCGTTCCAGGTCCCCTTGGAGGAGCGAATGCAGGAAACTGAGTGGCATTAAGAGATTAGTGATGAAGTTCTCAACCGGCGGCTTTAATTCGTTGGGAAATAGATCTCGGTAGGTTACAGCCGTTGGCTGGAGGATTAGTTGATCGACCGCGACATTGACCGAAAAGATCACACGATTCGCGGGTTCGAACGGATCATTGGCTTCTTTGAACTCAGCTCTCGTATCCTTGTTGTCGTTCACCGGAATGGCACAGGCCGAAAGCGTGCCCATCAGCAGCGCTGCGAACAAAAGACGTGAAGTTTTAAGGTTAGTGATTGTTTTCAGCATATATCTCTCGTCCACACCGCAAGTCCGGCTCCTTAGTCCGGAGTGACCGACTACGCAACCTGCACATAAAACAACCACCTCATCATGCATTGATGCCCTCGCGGGAACCCTAGCATGCCACCTCTCACGACAAGCTTTGGTCAGGTCATGTGATCAATTTGCTACCACAGAGGTTGGGTAGGCGCCAATGTCCATCGCCGCCTATTGGGAGGTGCAATAAGTATTGTTGCAAAATTGATACATTTTTTACGAAACGAATCGGTAGCAACGGAAAGAAACCTCTAGTCAATATTAATATATCACCATATGTTTATATATATTGCGCCGCGAATCGGATTGTCCTGCCCTAAATCGACTCGTTTTTTTTGTTTTGGCTGTGGTTATCTACGGAGACAGACGCGCCTTGGATCAAATCCTCGCACTGTTGCGGGCGGCTGGTGAGCCGACCCGACTCAGAATTTTAGTGCTCTGTGCACAGGGTGATCTGACAGTCAGCGAACTGACTCAGATTCTTGGCCAGAGCCAGCCGAGTATTTCGCGTCATCTCAAGCTCCTTTGTGATGCGGGTCTTCTCGAGCGTCTTCAAGAGGGTAGCTGGGCATTCTTCCACCTGGCCTCGGGAACAATTGTCGCCGAGGTTCTGAGCGTGTTGCTGGACGCAATAGACCCCTCCGACACGGAACTGATTCGTGATGCGCAGCGCTTGGCTGGAATCAAGGCGACTAGAGCACAGCGTGCGGAGGTGTACTTTCGCAATGCGGCCGCCTCATGGAATGAGATACGTGCACTGCATGTTGATGAGGCCTTGGTCGAGGCAGCCATCGAGGATATTCTGTCTGTTGACGCGCATGCTGCGCTTTTAGACATAGGCACGGGTACCGGGCGGATGCTCCAACTGTTGAGTCACCGGGTGCAGCACGCCGTCGGCATTGATAAGTCCCGTGACATGCTAGCTGTTGCACGGACCAACCTCTCGGAACCGCAGTATCGTAACTGTAATGTCCGCCAGGCCGATATGTATCAGCTGCCTTTCAACGATCGATCCTTCGATCTAATTGTCCTCCACATGGTATTGCATTTTGCGGACGAGCCAGCCAACGCAATCAGAGAGGCCGCGCGAGTGGTGTCGCCAGGAGGCCACATTGTCATTATAGATTTTGCTCCACACGAGGTTGAAGAGCTGCGCGAAACGCATGCGCATCGCCGCCTCGGTTTCCGAGCTGACGAAGTTGAGGGGTGGGCCGGCGCTCATGGCCTTCAGACAACCGATGTACGCAGTCTCCCGGGATCCTCATTGAACGTCACAATTTGGAAGCCCCGGCGACCGGCGGAGGTTTTACGGATCGATACATCCGCAGGTTCGCACGCCAGCGTTTAGGAAGATGATGGCTTCTCAAGCAGACAAACCCTCTGTCAGTTTCGAATTTTTTCCACCAAAAACACTGGAGATGGAGAAGGCCCTCTGGGATGCGTTATGTGACCTCGCGCCCCTCGAACCGGCGTTTGTCTCTGTAACCTACGGCGCGGGCGGGACGACGCGCGAGCGCACCCACGCAACTGTGTCACGAATCGTTAAGGAAACTGGACTGACAGTCGCCGCGCACTTGACTTGCGTCGATGCAACTCGGGAAGAAATCGAAACAGTTGCGCGCGGTTACTGGTCTGAGGGTGTGCGTCATATAGTTGCCTTGCGTGGCGATCCTCCAACGGGGCAAACAAAATATGTGCCGCATACCGACGGCTACGCCTATGCCGCGGACCTTGTAGCGGCACTTCGCGCGGTTGCACCGTTTGAACTGTCAGTCGCAGCATATCCCGAGACCCATCCCGAGGCGGTCAGTTCCGACTTAGATATCGACAATCTAAAGCGCAAGGTCGACGCAGGTGCGGTGCGTGCAATCACACAGTTTTTCTTCGACAATGATTTATTCTTTCGGTTCCGCGACCGGGTCGTGGCCGCCGGGGTCAAAATTCCTCTGGTGCCGGGCATCATGCCGGTCGGCAACTTCAAGAATATGATGCGGTTTGCAGATACCTGTGGCGCGGGCGTGCCCGACCTCATGGCCGCAGCCTATGAAGGGCTTGATGACGATCCCGCCGCACGAGCCGAGGTTGGTAAGCGCCTGGCGAGTGAGCAATGCCTCGACTTGTGCTCCAACGGCGTAAACGATTTTCACTTCTACACGTTGAACCGGTCGGAACTAACCGGCGCTGTATGCGCCAACCTCGGCGTGACGGGCGGCGGCCCGGAGATAGACTTGAAATGATCAAGTTGCATTCAAAAAAACCGCTCGCAGACGAATTGTCAGAACGCATTGTTATAATGGATGGTGCTATGGGTACTGAGATCCAGGCGCTCAAACTCGTATCAACCGATTATCACGGTAAGTATTTCGAGGGACTCGGTAGTGACCTGACGGGTAACAACGACATCCTCAACCTGACCGCTCCGGATGCAATCCGCGATATTCATCTGTCCTATCTCACCGCCGGCGCAGACATTGTTGTGACTAACACATTTAACGGCACGACAATCTCTCAGGCCGACTATGCAATGGAAGAATGTGTTGCAGAGATAAACGCCGAGGGCGCGCGGTTGGCCTATGAAGCCTGCAACCACATTATGGACGCCACGCCAGGGCGCACCTGTTGGGTGGCAGGCGCGATTGGCCCAACCAACAAAACCACCTCAATCTCTCCTGATGTAAATGACCCAGGATATAGAGCAATCGATTTTGAAACGATAAAGGAGTCCTATAAGCAGGCGTCCCGAGCGCTCCTCGTAGGCGGTGTCGACCTATTTTTACTTGAAACCATCTTCGACACATTGAATGCAAAGGCCTGCATTGTTGCATTGGAGGAATTGTTCGAGGAAAGCGAGGAACGGAGGCCTGTTTTGATTTCGGGCACGGTCACAGACCTTTCGGGTCGCACCCTTACCGGCCAGACCCCTGAGGCATTCTGGAATTCATTGCGTCATGCACAACCGCTCACAATCGGCCTTAATTGTTCTATGGGTGCGGAAGGCATGCGACCGCATCTTGCTGAGCTATCCAGGGTGGCCGACACCTATATCTGCGTATACCCCAATGCCGGTCTACCCAACGAATTTGGCGAGTATGACGAAGAGGCAACGCAGACAGCAGGTCTTGTACGCGAATGGGCCGAAGCCGGCCTTGTAAATATAGTCGGTGGCTGCTGCGGAACTACGCCGGCGCACGTTTCTGCCATCCGTGCTGCGGTCGACGGAGTTGCACCGCGCACTATCCCAGACCGCCCAGTTGCCATGCGTTTATCGGGGCTGGAGCCATTCACCATTGGGGGCCCGACGGACGAGGAAACTGGCGTATGAATGGGAGTGGCAGCCAATTCGTCAATATTGGCGAGCGGACAAATGTAACCGGTTCGGCGCGGTTTCGCGATCTGATCACCGGCGATGACTATGAGGCGGCACTAGAGGTCGCGCGTCAACAGGTCGAGAGTGGTGCTCAGATTATCGATGTAAATATGGACGAGGGAATGCTCGATTCCGAGGCTGCGATGGTTCGCTTCCTTAATCTAATTGCATCAGAACCCGACATCGCGCGGATACCGGTAATGATCGATTCCTCAAAATGGTCGGTGATAGAAGCCGGACTAAAATGTGTTCAGGGCAAGTCTATTGTGAATTCGATAAGCCTTAAGGAAGGCGAAGCACTATTTCTCGAGCAAGCGCGGAGAATTCGTCACTATGGTGCCGCGACTGTGGTCATGGCATTCGACGAGGCGGGGCAGGCAGATACAGCGGACCGCAAATTCAATATCTGCGCGCGCTCGTACAACTTGCTGACTGAGGTGGTTGGTTTCGCGCCGGAAGATATCATTTTCGATCCGAATATCTTCGCCGTGGCGACCGGAATCGAGGAGCATAATAATTATGCGGTTGCCTTTATCGAGGCGACCAAGCGTATCCGCGCGGAACTGCCCCACGCCCATGTGTCTGGAGGGGTGTCGAATCTGTCCTTCTCGTTTCGAGGTAACAATGCGGTGCGTGAGGCAATGCATGCGGCGTTCCTCTATCACGCTATCCGCGCGGGTATGGACATGGGCATCGTCAATGCTGGTCAGATTATGGTCTATGACGATATTCCTGCTGATCTTCTTGAGCGTATCGAAGATGTTCTATTCAACCGACGCGCAGACGCAACGGACCGGTTGCTCGAGGTAGCCGATGATCATCGTGGCATTGGCACGGCAGCGGTGAAGAAAAACCTCAAATGGCGTGATGGCAACGTAGCGGAGCGGCTCGAATATGCCCTTGTTCATGGCATCGCCGACTTCGTCATCGAGGACACTGAGGAAGCATGACAGGCGACGGAGCGACCCCTGCACGTGATCGAGGGACCGCTGATGGACGGGATGAACATTGTCGGCGACCTCTTCGGTTCGGGAAAGATGTTCCTGCCCCAAGTGGTGAAGAGCGCACGCGTGATGAAGCAGGCCGTGGCCTATCTTACCCCTTATATGGAAACGGAACGCGCGGCGGGAGACCGCGCGTCAGCGGTCAACGGCAAGATTCTTTTGGCCACCGTGAAGGGTGATGTTCATGACATCGGCAAAAACATCGTCGGTGTGGTGCTCCAGTGCAATAGCTACGACGTAGTTGATCTTGGCGTGATGGTATCCGCCGATAGGATTCTCGCGACGGCCCGCGAGGAGAATGTCGATATGATAGGTGTTTCTGGGCTCATCACGCCGAGCCTCGACGAAATGGTTGGCCTTGCCCATGAGATGCGGCGCCAGCAGTTTAATATCCCGCTTCTGATCGGTGGGGCGACCACCAGTCGACTACACACGGCAGTGAAAATCGCCCCGAATTATGATGCGCCGGTCATCCATGTAAATGACGCTTCGAAGGCTGTGGGGGTCATGAGCAATCTGCTTTCCGAAAAGGTCCGGGACGAGTTTGTGGCGTCGATCAAATCTGAATATGAAAATGCGCGCGAAACACATGCCGGTAGCGGTCGTCAGTCCAAACGCCAAACGCTGGCGGGTGCGCGGGCTAATAAGGCGACTATGGATTGGTCTGACTACCGAGCACCCGTGCCGAGTTTCCTCGGAACGCGGGTCTTTGAGGACTATGACCTTGAGGAGTTACGGAACTTTATCGACTGGACGCCATTTTTTCGAACATGGGAGCTAGCGGGCAAGTTCCCAAATATTCTGCAGGACGATATCGTGGGCGAGGCTGCGCGTGATCTGTATGGCGATGCTCAGGAAATGCTAGACTGGATTGTTACAGATAAATGGCTTACGCCGCGTGCGGTGGTAGGGTTCTGGCCGGCCAATGCCGTCGGCGACGACATCATGCTGTATCGGGACGAATACAGGCACATGCCGCTTTCCTCTATACACATGCTGCGCCAGCAGATGGTGCGCGGAAACAATGCTCGCCCGAACTTCGGTTTATCGGACTTTGTGGCGCCTGCTGATAGCGGTGCGCGGGATTATTTCGGCGGTTTTGTCGTGACGGCGGGTGCGGAGATCGATGCAATCGCCGCCCGCTACGAAAAGGACAATGATGATTACAACGAGATCCTAGTAAAAGCGCTAGCCGATCGTCTGGCTGAGGCGTTCGCTGAGCGCATGCATCAGCGGGTCCGCACGGAGTTATGGGGCTATGCGCCTGAGGAAGATCTCTCGAATGAGGCTTTGATCGCGGGGGAGTACCAGGGTATCCGCCCTGCGCCCGGCTATCCTGCCTGTCCGGATCACACAGAAAAGATGACATTGTTCGACATTCTCGATGCTGAGGCGGCGACGGGCGTATCTCTAACAGAGAGCTGCGCAATGTGGCCGCCCCCGTCGGTAGCGGGCTTTTATTTCTCGCACCCTGAGGCTCGGTACTTCGGTGTCGGTCGTATCGAGCGTGATCAGGTTGAGGACTATGCCCGTCGTAAGGGCATTGACGTGGAGACGGTTGAGCGCTGGCTGGCGCCGAACCTCAACTACAACCCCGATGATTACACTGATCGCGACGCAGCGGCGAAGTTGGCGACCCATTCCCATAAACCTGCCCTGCTGGATACGTCAGTAATCGTTTAATGATAAAGACAGCAGCTACTCACCCAGATCGACGATAGCAATAACTGGGCCGCCGCCTTGTGGACCCTGGTGCATTGCATCGACAGAGACGAATACGGCGGGGTCACCAATGGCCATCGCGGCGACGCCGCCAACTGCGGCCTTGG
>PBMH01000053.1 GCA_002722515.1 Alphaproteobacteria bacterium
CAAAGCCCGTCTACATGGTCCCGCATCCGGTCCGACAGTCCTTCATAGGCAGCCACCATATTAACCCAGACCGTGTCGCCACCACGTGGCGGAATGTCCCGAGCATAGAGCGACGTGCCCATGCTCGGAATCTCCATACCAGCAAAATCCGTGTGCCAGAGATCGAGCGTCTCATGCGGCGGGTTCGACGCGTCATACTCCAAAACGTCGATTTCCGGATTGTCCTTGCTCTTCTCGAATCCGGAAACTGCGGACGGCTGCAAATCGCCGAACTGACGGGTAAAGGCGACATGCTGATCAGGGGTTAGGTTTTGGTTACGAAAAACAATAACGATGCGATCAAGCAGTGCGGAATGGATTTTGTCGAACTGCCGATTGGTTAATTCCTTGGATAGATCGATACCCTCGATTATTGCGCCACAGGCCGGTGACATCTCGTTAAGGTCAAAATATTCATATTCCACCGATACCACCCCTGCCCTTTTTCATTTGTGCTGTATTTCTCAAATTTTCGATGATCGAGTGTATCAACAGAAGTATGACTGCCGTCATCGACAGAATCAATTTTCAGGAAATTTCGACGGCGGTCTAGAACGAGAATGATATCTATACGATCTGCAAGCGTGAAAACCTGATGGAAGATCCGATGAGGGAGCCCAACACGAAAAAGGCCAAGGCCGGCTGATAAATAGTTACCAAACGAACCGAATTACATTCGGTTGATGGTTTATCGACCGTTTTTTCTGCGGCATCTGCGCGCGCTTTCTATGGTGCTAAGTATTCCGCTAAGTTATGAGCATTCTCGATCTCCTGCAGAGGCATTCGGTATGGCCATATCACATCTCGAACATTTCCTGGTTGTCGCCCAGGACTATGAGGCGACGGTCCAATGGTACATTGACAATCTGGGCTTTGAAAAAGGCCCACATCCGGACTTCGGCCCGGATGTAGAGGTCACATGGCTTTATCTCGGCAAGCGCGACATCATCCATGTAGTCCCGCCCCGCCCCGACGATGAAGTCCGTCGAACGCCGGACCCGAACGCAACGCCCGAAGAGATTGCTCAGGGCAGCCGACCAATTCACCACATCGCGTTCCGTGCAGCCAACCGGGTCGAGATGACCGACCGGTTCAAGGAACTTGGCATCACCTATCTCGAACAGCAGGCTAGCAAACAAGACCTCTACCAAGTCTTTGTGCGCGACCCCAACGGAATCACCGTAGAACTCAACTTCCCTGCCGAGGAAGCTGCCGATATGGAAGGATTGGCGCAGCTCGCGCTACGTCCAGAAAAATGGAATGACGAGGTGCCGACCGGCTAAGAGCGGCGGTAGCCTGAACTCGGTTAGAAACTCGATCTTACCTTGCACCGCACCGGGTGAGCTGCTGAGGTCGTGACACAAGGAGTTCAGATACTAGCAACTAGATCGTCCGTGCCACCAGGCTTTGCGGGCACCACAGCATTCCACCCCACTGGTTGACCCTGGCTCGACTGAACAATCTAATGCGATTTTTCTACCGTACCACCAACCACCATCGAGCAACCGATCACCATGAGTGAACAGACGCCGCATCCCTTTCACCATCCCGGCGGAGGGCGCCGAACATCTATCCAAGCGCCGAAGGGTCGGCAGCTAGACCCAGACGCCGTTACTGAAATAAGGGCGCTTCTCGGCGATGCATCCCTAGACCGTGACTTGCTGATCGAACACCTACATCGCATCCAAGACGCATATCACGGCTTGTCCCCGCGCCACCTTGCTGCACTGGCCAATCTCATGAAACTCTCCCTCGTCGAGGTCTACGAGGTCGCAACATTCTATGCCCATTTCAACGTCGCAACCGACGACGATACTCGTATGCCTACACTCACGGTCCGTGTGTGTGACAGCTTGCCCTGCATTCAAGCTGGCGGAGAAAGGTTGCGAGCCGCAATTGAGGACGCAACGTCCAAAACGACACGCGTGGTTCGTGCTCCCTGCATGGGACGCTGCGATCGTGCGCCAATTGCCGAGGTCGGCCACAAGCATGTCGATTGGGCGACAGTAAAAGAGATCACCGAAACAATCGCGGCAAGTAACACAACGCCGGACGTACAGCCCTATGAGACCCTCGATGTCGCCCAAAAGAGAGGTGCCTACAAAATCCTCCAGTCCTGTATCTCGGACCAACGAACCTACGAAATGGTTCATGAAGGCATCAAAAACTCTGACCTGCGCGGCATGGGCGGCGCCGGTTTTCCGGTTGCGCAAAAATGGGAGCACGTGCGCGCCGCAGACGGCACGCGCTCCGTAGTGATCAACGCAGACGAAGGCGAGCCGGGTACCTTCAAGGACCGGCAGTTCCTTGAGCGCGCGCCGCATTCGATACTTGAAGGCGCGCTAATCGCGACCTGGGCGGTCAATGCGAAATCGCTTTGGATTTATCTGCGCGATGAGTATCCGGCTGCGCGAGAAATTCTCCAACGGGAAATCGTAGCCCTCGAAGACGCCGGTATAATCAGCAATGGCTTCATCCGACTCCGCCGCGGCGCGGGTGCATACATCTGTGGTGAGGAGAGCGCGCTTATTGAATCTATCGAGGGCAAGCGCGGCCTACCCCGTCATCGACCGCCCTATGTGGCTCAGAACGGCGTCTTCGGACAACCAACCTTGGTGCACAATGTGGAAACCGTTTTCTGGGTCCGTGAAATTCTGGAGACCGGCGCTGATAATTACAGGGCCCAGGGTCGCCGGGGACACGCCGGGCTCAGAGCCTATTCCGTCTCAGGACGGGTGAAGGCACCCGGCGTTAAAATCGCGCCAAATGGAATCACCGCAGCCGAGTTAATCGAGGAATATTGCGACGGCATGGCCGACGGCCATACGCTCCGCGCCTACCTTCCCGGTGGTGCCTCCGGGGGTATCTTGCCTGCATCAATGGCCGACCTCCCATTAGCCTTTGGCACATTAGAAAAACATGGCGCATTCGTTGGGTCCGGCGCTGTTGTTATCCTCTCGCAGGAGGACGACATACGCGCCGCAGCACTCAACTTAACGCAGTTCTTTGAAGATGAAAGCTGCGGCCAGTGCACACCCTGCAGAGTTGGTTGTGAGAAAGCCGTCAAATTGATCCAAACGAAAACTTGGAACCGTGAACTTCTCTACGAACTCTCACAGACAATGCGCGACGCTTCGATTTGCGGCTTAGGTCAGGCAGCACCAAACCCCATCGAAAGTATCATTAAATACTTCCCGGAAGCTACGCGCGGAAATTAATACCAAAAAATCCCGCACCGCCTTTACAGCCAAAAAACAACCGACGCCTTCTCCCTCGTCGAAAGAACACTTCGTTTTACTATCGGTTAACACTTATTTTGGACGAGCTTAGCCGAATTCGTTTCCACAAAAATCCTACAAACGCCGCTACGCCGATTGGTACAAAAACCTTCAAACATAACATTATTATTTCATAAACCTCTTGACCCAGCGCAAACCCGGCTGCGGTCAAAATTATTGTCCCACCTGTTAATATATAAAAATAAATAAAAATTAAATCAATTGTCGTCATCCGAAGCGGCTGCGGGCGTTCAGTAGAAAAATAAAGCGCAATACCAGAAAGAAAAGCCGTTGTAAGAATACCAAATGAACCGCTCTCACCCGCAAAGGGTGCGAATAGCGTATAGTAAACAAGGAAAATTAGAAAAAATAATGGAATACCAATTTTCAATATCGTAACAGAATTTGCTCGCGAAAGCATCCACCCGACCCGTGACTCTTCACGAACATCAAGACTTGCCTCCAACGTACTACCCTCATATATCGTAGACTTTCGTCTCAGGATTCCCGAATTTGCTTCCTGCAATTTCCAGCCATGAATATGAAATTCTTTATCTAATAGTGCTTCCGGCGTCGGTTGAATTATACCAAAACGTGATCGGTCGGTAATGCTATAAGAAACGAATATATGCTGCCAGTCAAATGGGTAGTTATCTGCTTCTGGTGTAAAATCGAAATTAGCCACTACATAATAACGGGACGTTTTCCCACCGTCACCATTTTGAACTCTTTCCCACATTTTTCTAACTTCAAATTTTGGGTTGATTGAGCTCAAATTATTGAATTTGATTATATCAATTGGGTCATCATGCACAGAGACGATGTCGAGATAAAACTCCCCAGACCAAGTCCCATCTCCAATATCAATATTAGTAATTCGTAAAATATCAATATAAAGATAATTTACTTTAACTTTTTCATCGTCACCATCACGAGGCAGATATTGGTGGTGATAGAATATTTTTGGGTAGCTCCAGGGCCTCTGTAGTGATTTCGGGAACTGGTAAGCATAGTTTGTCTCTATTTGGTTTACATTATTGTTGAACGCAAAAGACAACTGCTTCCCAATAAAAATGTCGCGCTTCCCATCAATCGAATTGAGGGCGTCTCGCATTTCCGAGAGAAAACTAATTTTTTCATTAGCAGTACATCCCGAACGCCGAGCGGCGTAGGAAATTAATAAGGGAATCTCAAGGCGCCAGCATGCCTCTTTCAGAAACATTTTTTCGGTGTCAGTGACGGAAATCCCGCAACGTCTTATGATATCCTCAAAGTCGAGATAGGAAAAAAAGTTTGACCCAGAAAGCTCAATTATAGGAAAATCAATTTTTGGAAAACGGCCATCTATTGATCCAAACAATTTTATTACTAGTGGTATTTTTTTGTTTTCATTTAAATAGTCAAATATTCTCCTAAAGACACGAAGCCCAACATCTAATACCAACACGTCTTGATCATTAATTTCCGTTAATATTGGATCCAGTTTCTCGGCTATTTGATCAGGGTCCTGGTATTCCGCAAAATTGATAGACCTTAATTCACCTCGGTGTGATCCAAAAATATCGTCCTCATATGCGGCAACGCGCCTACCGTCGTGGATAAAAAATACGCGGTCATCCTGTCTGCCTTCCAATAATATGTCTTTTACTGCTGTAACTTTCGCAGTTCGACTTGAATGAGCGACCTCGAAATTGTTTTGATGCTCGACACGTGGGCCTAAAAAAAATGTTATTTGAGAATCGAGATCTATTTTCTCTTTAAATTGATTTAGTGCGTAGGCCGTAGAGGCTCCGATAGTAAAGGCGATGTCAGGGTCTTTTTTCAGCTCTGCCACTAAACAGTCGAGTCCCTCCTGGCCCGCAGGAAATCGCGCGAAGTTGATAACCGCATCTTTGCCGCCAATGCCGCCAGCGTCATTAATATCGTTTTCAACAAGGCGGGAGGCCTTAGTAAGAAACTCAGATCTTTTGGTATTACCATCCTCCCCAAGCGCGAGGTCTCCTGCCCATAGAAAAAACTTCACGTTTTCCATCTTGTACGCCCCATAGTTAAGCTAGCTTGATGTTGTACTGAGTTTTTCTCTGCTAAATCTAGTTCTGGCTTGCACTTTCCGCACCGGAGGTATCCCATGGCAAAGCTATTTGTTTTCCATCAACTGTTAACTGCGACTATGCTTTCCGCAGCTGTAGTTCTTATCATGCCGAACGATATCAAAGCTCAAGATACAATCACCACATCCAGCGGCCTGCGGTACGTGCAACACGAGGCTGGCGCGGGGGAGAAGGCCAGTGCCGGTGATAGCGTAGTCGTCCACTACACCGGCTGGCTCTATGTTGATGGTGAGAAGGGCAGCAAGTTTGACAGTTCAGTTGACCGGGGGCAGCCCTTCAGGTTCCCTCTCGGGGCCGGCCGCGTCATCGGTGGGTGGGATGAGGGAGTCGCGGGAATGCGGCCAGGTGGCAAACGAACCCTGATCATTCCTCCAGCGCTTGGCTACGGCGCGCAAGGGGCTGGCGGCGTTATCCCACCGAATGCCACACTCATATTCGACGTCGAACTACTTGAGATACGCTAGCGGATTCGCGCCGCCCCGGCAGCTTGCATGATATAAGCTGGACATGAGCAAGCTTATTCGTTTCATACTCAACGGTCGCGATGTCGCCGCCTCGCCGGACGAAACCATCTGGAAAGTCGCGGCACGCGAGGGAACGGAAATACCCCATCTTTGTTACGCGCCGGAGCCGGGCTACCGTCCCGACGGCAATTGCCGAGCCTGCATGGTTCAAATTGAAGGCGAACGGATACTCGCTGCATCCTGTCTGCGCCAGCCAACCGAAGGGATGATCGTAAACACCGAAGCCGATCGCGCTCGCAAGGCCCGGGCCATAGTTATTGAGATGCTCGCGGCCGATCAACCGAGCCGGGCAACTGCTCATGACGGGGACTCTAAATTCTGGAAGTGGGCCGATCGAATAGATCTGACATCGAGCCGCTTCCCGGCAAGAGAAGAAAAACCGGAAGCCGACCCAAGCCACCCAGCGATGGCCGTCAATCTCGATGCCTGCATCCATTGCAACCTTTGTGTTCGGGCATGTCGCGAAGTACAGACAAATGACGTAATCGGGATGGCCGCACGTGGCACTAACTCAAAGATCGTCTTCGACTTTGACGACCCCATGGGTCAGTCGACCTGCGTGGCCTGCGGCGAATGCGTCCAGGCCTGCCCCACCGGCGCGCTTTTGCCAGCGACTATGGTCGACAAGGACGGCGTCGGTGTTCCTAAGGCCGACCAGACGGTTGACAGCGTCTGCCCATTCTGCGGCGTCGGCTGCCAGATCACCTATCACCTGAGGGGCGGGCAGATTCAGAAGGTAGAGGGTCGTAATGGCCCCGCAAACGAAAAACGCCTTTGCGTCAAGGGGCGGTTTGGGCTCGACTATGTCCACCATCCGCACCGGTTAAACACCCCGCTTATCAGGAAAGACGGCGTTGGAAAACGCTGGGATGATCAGGTGGACCCAGCCAATCCATCGACCCATTTCCGCCCTGCCAGCTGGGATGAAGCTCTAGAGGCAGCGGCCGCAGGGCTCGTGCGTACGCGTGACAAACATGGTGGCAACAGCGTCGCTGGATTCGGCTCGGCTAAAGGCTCCAATGAGGAGGCCTATCTCTTCCAAAAGCTAATACGTGCCGGCTTCCGCACTAATAATGTCGACCACTGCACTCGGTTGTGCCATGCGAGTTCAGTCGCGGCACTGATGGAGACCATCGGCTCGGGCGCAGTTACCGCGCCGTTCACCGCCACGGAAGACACCGACTGCATAATCGTTATTGGCGCGCGCCCAACTGAGAACCATCCAGTCGCGGCGACTTACATCAAGGATGCGGCACGGCGCGGCGCAAAGCTAATCTTAATGGACCCGCGTGGGTATGCGCTGACCCGTCACGCCGATCATTTCCTACAATTCAAGCCTGGTACTGACGTAGCACTGCTCAACGCCATGATGCATACGATAGTCGCCGAAGGCTTAGCCGACGAACAGTATATCGCTGGCTACACCGAGGATTATGCAACCCTCAAGGCCTCGCTAGCTGAGTTCAAACCCGAAGCCATGGCCGATGTCTGCGGCATCGACGCCGAGACCATCAAGGCCATCGCGCGCACATACGCTTCGGCTGAGCGCGCCATGATTTTCTGGGGCATGGGTATATCCCAGCATGTGCATGGTACCGACAATGCGCGCTGCCTGATCTCGTTAGCCCTGATGACCGGCCAGGTGGGACGCCCCGGTACAGGCCTCCACCCGCTGCGCGGTCAGAACAACGTCCAAGGCGCGTCCGACGCAGGCCTGATCCCGATGGTCTATCCTGACTATCAATCGGTATCCGATCCGGACACCAAGATGAAATTTGAGCGGCTGTGGGGTGTTGAGGGCCTGAACCCCGAGCCCGGGCTCACCGTGGTAGAAATCATGGACGCAGCGCGCGACGGTGATATCCGCGCGATGTACGTTATGGGTGAAAACCCAGCCATGTCAGACCCAGACCAGCATCATGCCCGCCAAGGACTGGCCACGCTCGATCATCTGGTGGTGCAGGAAATTTTCCTGACCGAGACGGCCTTCCACGCCGACGTTATCTTGCCGGCCTCGGCCTGGCCGGAGAAGTCCGGCACAGTTACCAACACCAACCGCCAGGTTCAACTCGGCCGGCCCGCCCTAGACCCGCCCGGCATGGCCCAGCAGGACTGGTGGATCATTCAAGAGATCGCTCGCCGCACCGGGCTTGACTGGGCCTACGCCGGTCCGCAGGACATCTATAGCGAGCTGCGTGAGGCTATGCAGTCGATCGACGGTATTACTTGGGAACGGCTCGAGCGAGAGGACGCCGTGACTTATCCCTGTAACCACGAGGACGGGCCCGGCACCGAGATCATGTTCGCCGAGGGCTTCCCTACCCCGTCAGGACGAGGCAAGTTCGTGCCAACCGAGCTGCTGCCACCGGACGAGCTACCTGATCCGGACTACCCAATGGTGCTGTCCACTGGGCGCATGCTGGAGCACTGGCATACTGGCGCAATCACTCGCCGCGCTACGGTCCTCGACGCACTAGAACCCGAGGCCGTAGCCTCGCTGCATCCGCGTGAAATGCAACGCCTAGAGGTTTGGCCAGGTGATCAGATCACCGTCACGACCCGCCGCGGCACCATCGAGATTACAGCGCGATCAGATCGCGATGTTCCCGAGGGCATGGTGTTCATTCCGTTCTGTTTCGCCGAAGCCGCAGCCAACCTTCTGACCAATCCGCAACTCGACCCGTTTGGGAAGATTCCAGAGTTCAAGTTTTGCGCCGCGAAAGTGAAGGCCGCGGAGAAAAAAGCAGCAGAATAATTTCTCTCAAATCACCAGAAGTGTCACAGAAATTATGGACGAAACCAACCTTGTACCCACAACTTGGTTCGCATGCCGACGGACGTATATTGCCCCTTCAACCGTATCTCCGGCGAAGAGAGTTGAGTATGCTCGACGCCATCGGCGGCTATGACGCCGGCAACGTTTCGTGGCATATAAGGGTAGTCTGGAGACCCTGAGAAACGGGCCTCAAAGGCAATACCGAGAGTAGTCTACAGGTTGCACCACACTCGGCTAATTATAATTGCGTAAGCGGAAGCGCCATATGGCAGGGGGCTAAAAAAGAAAAAGGGCCGGCGCGAATTCGCACCGGGCCCCTCAGATCTAAGCGAGAGCACTTTCCACGGGCAGGACTTTCTGTTCCTCCAATTCCCGCTCGTCAGCCGCCAGGCGGCTTCTCATCTGTGCTCTACTCTCCTCCCCCCCTCGGGCCGTATTGCACACCGCCAGATTTTCAGCTGTGCGGCGCGCGGCACTCATATTTCCTATAAGTGCCATTGTTATAACGAAGCGATTTAAGTGAGTCCGAAGACAAGAGTCAATTCACGTCTCGTACCCGTTCTTGGCTTTCAGCCTAGAAAATATTTTCGACGCCGCCCGTATGTCTTCCGGTCGGTTGATATTGAAGAACGGGTCGATCACCGAAACAGGAAACGATATCACCGCCAAACGGTGTCGTGCGGTCCAGAGGTCGACTTTGCGGATTTCCTCGTCGACCAACGCACTGCGCAGATCGTTGCGCAGTGATACCGGCCAAAGCCCAAAAACCGGGTGAACCCGCCCGCCGGATTCGGCACATACAAGATCAGCATTTTCCAAATGAACCGCCGCCAAGAGGCGTACGACGAGGTCATCCGGAAAGAACGGCGCATCGGTCGCCACAGTCACAACCCAATCACATTCGGGCGCACACTCAGCCGCCCAGTCGAGGCCCGCGAGGACGCCGGCAAGTGGCCCGGCGAACCCCCCCACCGTATCGGCGACAACTGGCAAGCTGAAATCAGCAAAGCGCGACGCATCGCCGTTAGCGTTAATCACGACACACGAGACTTGGGGTTGGAGCCGACCGATTGCGTGGGCTAGCAGGGTTTTGCCTGCGACCTCGTGCAACGCCTTGTCTCCGCCACCGAGGCGCCGCGCCTGTCCACCTGCGAGGATCACGCCGAGAATGGAAGGCGAACTAGTCAACGCCTTAGAACCCATATGCAAGGCGTTTGTGGAAACGGTGTGTAACCGCACATTGGGTCTGATTTAAACAATTGTATGCGCAGCACGTCACACTGCACCCTCGCGCGGAGGATCATCGGCACCGTCATTCGAATCAAACGTGATCCGCTCTTCACCCGCTAACGCGATGAAGCGTTTGCCTCGCGCGCGGCCGATCAGTGTCAGGTTCATCTCACGGGCGAGATCGACGCCCCAAGCAGTGAAACCGGAGCGCGAGACTAGGATGGGTATGCCCATATGTACGGTCTTAATAACCATCTCTGATGTAAGTCGGCCAGTGGTGTAAAAGATCTTGTCGAGCCCTGAAATTCCGTTGAGCCTCATATATCCAGCGATCTTGTCAACCGCGTTGTGGCGTCCGACGTCTTCCATGTAGATCAGCGGCTGGTCATTTTCGCAAAGGACACAGCCGTGGATCGCCCCAGCGGCGAGATACAGGCTCGGCATGGTGTTGATAGCCTTGGTCAGCTTATATAGCCATGAGGTGCGCAGCTCTGCGTCTGGCTTCAGGACGGCACCCTCAAGGCTTTCCATCAAGTCGCCAAACACAGTGCCTTGAGCGCAACCACTGGTGAGGGTCTTCTTCTTAAGGCGCGCTTCATAGTCAGTCTGCCGTTCAGTGCGCACCACAACAACCGCCAGGTCGTCATCGTGGTCTATACCGGTGATCTCGTCGTCGGGCATCAACATGTTTTGGTTGGCCAGATAGCCCACAGCGAGATAATCTGGATAGTCACCAATCGTCATCATAGTGACAATCTCTTGCCCGTTCAGGAACAGCGTCAACGGACGCTCTACTACGACGCGTGTATCGATCGGATTGCCGTCCTGATCAAATCCGCGGATCCGTTCGGTCAGGCGCGGATCGTCAGGGTCGGGGTGGATGCTATCATCTGAGGGCATGGTCCGAGCCTAGAGCAACCGGTGGTGACGACAAAGAATTTTACTTATGTCGCGGGTATCTGCATCGCTGGGTTTCGCAGCATACCCTTATGGATGAGCAAAATTTAATCCAGCCATAGGGGCATGGGGAGTGGACATGCTGGAACTCGCCGCTCTAGATACTGTTTCAACTCAGCTAATCACTGGCATTGCGAATTTCACTTGTGAATTTATACCCGTAGAAACATGGACACCTTCGTAACGGCTTTTGCGGAAGCTGGCGCCCTGCTGGTCTCCTTCGATCTCGGCTTCCTGTCGATCGTAGGACTGTCGATGCGCATCAGCCTGACTGCCGTAGTGCTAGCCTGCTTAATCGGGTTTCCATTGGGAGCAATCGTAGCACTCACCCACTTTCCCGGACGGGGTGCGGTCACCCTACTGCTTAATACCTTTATGGGGCTGCCCCCTGTGGTTGTTGGCCTGATAGTGTTCCTGTTACTCTCGCGCGCAGGGCCACTTGGCGTGCTGGGGCTATTGTTCACACCAGCGGCGATGATCATCGCTCAGACGATCCTTGTTACGCCAATTATCGCCGCGCTCACCCGCCAAATCACCTCAGACCTCTGGATCGAATACGGAGAGCATCTGCGTTCCCTCAACGCCAGTCCTCTCGGTACCGTCGTAACTTTGATCGCGGATGCCCGCTATTCTCTGGCTACGGTGGTTCTGGCAGGGTTCGGCCGCGCCATAGCCGAGGTGGGTGCGGTTATGATCGTTGGCGGTAACATCGACCATGCCACCCGGGTAATGACCACAGCAATCGCACTCGAGACCAGCAAGGGAAACCTCTCAACCGCGCTCGGACTGGGAATCGTACTGATGGCCCTGGCGCTCGCTGCAAACGCCGCAGTGCAGCTAATAAATAGCAGGGCACAGCGACGCGCTGCGTTAGCATGAAGCGCGCACGATGAGCAGCACCGTTTCAATCCTACCTCTGCGGGTGCAACACCTCGCATTCGAGGCAAACGGCACCCAACTACTCGACGATGTCGGCTTCACCCTCGAGGCCGGGCGGCGAACCGTACTTCTCGGGCCGAACGGCGCGGGAAAGAGCCTACTGCTTCGTCTATGTCACGGTCTGCTGCGGCCGACATCGGGCAAAATCCAATGGTCCGCCGGTGCGCAGCGGGCAACCCGCCAGCAGGCGATGGTCTTCCAGCGCCCGGTAATGCTGCGGCGCTCGACCATTAGTAATATAACCCACGCACTCGCGGTACGTGGTGTGGCACGTGAGAAACGGAAGGCACGCGCCGAGTCAGCGCTGGAAATAGCCGGCCTAGCCGAGCTCGCCCGGCGCCCGGCACGACTCCTGTCCGGCGGCGAGCAGCAGCGACTCGCGCTCGCCCGGGCATGGGCAACGGAACCAGATATCCTCTTCCTTGATGAACCCTGCGCTAGCCTCGACCCAGCAGCCACCCATTACGTCGAGGCGCTGATCGAGGGGTTCCACGCCGACGGAACTAAGATTTTCATGGCAACCCACGACCTGATGCAGGCGCGTAGGATCGGTGATGAAATTCTATTTCTACACAAGGGACGACTGCTCGAAAGTGGCGATGCAACCGCCTTCTTCGTGCAGCCCAAGACCAAGGAGGGCCGCGCCTTCATCGCCGGGGAGTTGCTGTGGTGAAACGTCTGCTCCGGACCGTCCTTATCCCAGCCGTCTCGGTCGCGCTATTCCTGCAGGCTGCAGAAGTTAAATCCGACCGCCCACTAATGTTGGGGACCACCACTTCTGTCGAAAATTCAGGACTTCTCTACCCGCTACTAGTTGCGTTCCGTGCGGATACTGGAATCGAGGTGCGGACTGTCGTCCGAGGAACCGGCGCAATCCTGCAGCTCGGCCGTAGCGGTGATTTCGACGCAGTGCTTGTCCATCACCCGTCAGCGGAGAATACCTTTTTGACAAGTGGCAATGGACTGGCCCGTCATCCGGTTATGACCAGCCGGTTCCTAATCGTTGGCCCGACAGCAGATCCCGCTCAGGTTCGATCGGCGTCCGACGCCGCGACGGCGCTTGCACGGATCGCGACCGGATCATTTGATTTCATCTCCCGCGGCGATGAAAGTGGCACCAATGCCGCCGAACGTGCACTGTGGGCCCGCGCCGGCATATATCCATGGTCTACGCGGGATGGCTGGTATCACGAGAACGGTTCGGGCATGGGCGCAACCCTGAATATGGCCAGCGTGCTTTCCGCCTACAGTTTCACCGAGAGTGGATCTTGGACTAACTTCGCTAACCGCGGAGACCTCGCAATCCTATTTTCGCGCGGCCCGTATTTGGCCAATCCCTATGCGATTATCCCCATAAACCCGGCCCGGCATCCGCATGTCTCTGCTCGCTCGGCCGCACGACTAGTCGACTGGCTTACAGGACCTGCTGGCCAGGCCTTCATCGCGAATTTCCAGGTGAACGGTACGCCGCCATTCGCACCTGCCGGCAAAACTCACCGTGAACGAAATTGACGCATCACGAACCGGTCAACACGCTATGCGCATGGAACGGCTAACCCGAACATTTTCGGTCCTAATCGCCGCCGCTGCACTAGCGATGGCGACGACCGGCCTCGACCCGGTGACTGCACAAGATCATGACGGAGCAAGCACGACCCCATTTATCGGCGTCACAACGTTTACCAACACCGCGGAAACACAAGCGATGATCGACGGCATGCTTGACCAACTGGCCGTTCGCAGTCACTGGCTAGGCGAAACCTTCCGGCTCAAGACTGCCTTTTTGGATACGGATCTCACACGTGGGGTAAAACAGGTACAGGAATTCGTAAACAACGGAGCAGACATCCTCATCGCCATCAACAGGCCATCGATCCACGCAGTGGTCAGCGCAGACACTCGCATCCCCCTAGTTGTCGCGGGCGTTTCACTCGAGATAGCCGAAGACTTCAAGCGCAAGCGGCAGCAGCGCAATGTAACAGGCATTGTCTTCGGCACGACCCACAACGAACAGTTAGAACTAATCCGCAAGCTCAAACCGAGCACCAAAACCGTGGCGGTTCCCATCGATGCCGCCGAAGGAAAAATTGAGAGGGCTCTAAAGGATTTGATTCCGGTGGCGCGCCAGTTCGGCTTAACGATTACGGTAATCCCCATTTCCATCATGCAGAACAAAGTCCACCGTCACATTTCTGACCTCGACCCCGCAACAAGCGCCATTCTTCTTGACCGCGCACTGCTGCCGACGGGGCAAGTCGAAGCGCTGATCGCCGCAGCTGAACGAAGCGACATACCGCTCTTCGCTACCGACGAAGAAGGCGTAATCCGGGGGGCTGTTGCGGCCATGGTCGTAGAGCCCTTCGGCGTCGGCATCCAGTTAGGCGACCTCGTAGCGACGATCCTTGAAGAACCCGCCGCCACGAGTGTGCCGTTCGAACGCGCGCAAGCGAACCATCTGATCCTCAACCAAGATGCGCGAGCGAAAATCGATGCAAAATCTCTGGAGAAAAATCTGCCGCCCGAGCACCGATCGTTAGTCGGCTGGGCAGATATTGCCGGGCCACGCCCTCGGATCAAGCCGAGCGCTCCGAAACCACCACCACCGCTGGGCATGGCACGCAGTATCGAGGTCCCAACGCCACGTGCCAAGCCGTCCCGTCCTCCCGAATGACGATAGCAGCGGCCACAAAATAAATACACGGCGCAGAAAATGACCGTTAAAAGTGCATGCAAACTTCCAAATACAGGTCAAAAATATCGGAAAACATTGGTTTTATACCAACCTCGCTGGAATGATTCTTTTCGCGCCCTACATTCAAACTACAAAATAGATTACATAGAAGTCTATGAGCACTGTTTTGTCAGAAAACGCTTACAATCCGGATAGGGCCGCGACCAGCGCTCCGGCGCCTTTGATTGACCCTTTTGCCCGACTGATAAGCTATTTGCGCGTCTCGGTCACCGACCGTTGCGACCTACGTTGTGTCTATTGCATGGCAGAAGACATGACCTTCCTGCCAAAGGCGGAGGTATTGTCGCTTGAGGAACTAGACCGGCTATGCAGCGCCTTTGTAGATCTCGGTGTCCGAAAACTGCGCCTTACCGGCGGCGAACCGTTGGTGCGCAAAAACATCATGTGGTTGGTCCGGCGGCTAGGACGTCATCTCAACACCGGCGCACTTGACGAGCTCACCCTTACATCGAACGGCACCCAACTCGCCCGTTATGCCGACGAGCTAGCGGATGCCGGCGTGCGCCGAATCAATATCTCCCTCGACACCCTAGATTCAAACAAGTTTAAGGCAATCACTCGCTGGGGCAATCTCGAACAGGTCCTCGACGGTATCGCAGCCGCACGTAAGGCAGGACTAGCGATCAAAATAAACACGGTGGCGCTGCGCGGCGTCAATGATGACGAGATCGACCGCCTAATCAGCTGGTGTGGCGAATGCGGCTTCGACTTAACCTTCATTGAGGTCATGCCTATGGGCGAGATAGGCGACCAGCGCCTCGACCAGTATTTACCAATGTCGATGATCCGGAGCGACCTCGCTAAACGCTGGAAGCTAACCGAATCTGATCACACGACCGGAGGCCCAGCAAGGTACTTCAACCTTGAGGAAACCGGCCAGCGGCTAGGTTTCATAACACCGCTAACACACAATTTTTGCGAATCCTGCAATCGGGTCCGCCTTACATGCACCGGTAACCTCTTCATGTGCCTTGGTCAGGATGACGCCGCAGATCTGCGTGCCCCGCTGCGGGCCAGCGACGACAACGCGCTACTCACCGAGGCAATCCATGAGGCGATCAACCGCAAACCCAAGGGTCATGACTTCGTTATAGATCGGCGCCACAACGCACCCGCAGTCGGTCGTCACATGAGCGTGACCGGCGGCTAACCCGGTAGCGAACTCGCAACCTGGCGCGGCATATTAGTGGCCGACATGGAGTGTGTCATCGTTTGTCAGACCATCCCCCACGTGTGGGAAAGTTGTAACCAGAAACACACACGACAAAACTACTGAGTTTTATGCGAAATAAGTCTTTCAAACCGGCTTTACCTTCACTTCGGCCGCGAGCCGGTGGCGTGACAACGGCTGGTTTGTCACCATATTCCTAAGATATACTGCGATTTCATCAGCCCGTTGGCCAATTCCTTATCCCGCGTGTGAGCTCGTGTCCCAGATTTCTTCCGACAAAGCCAACGAGACAGTCGCCGAACGCATTGCGTTTGTGGCGGCTGATTTCGAAGCCGCGCAAAGCGCGCGCAAGCAGTTGGAATCCATGTATACAAACGTCGCGCCCGAGGATGCCGACGTGATCGTCGCCTTGGGCGGCGACGGCTTTATGCTACAAAGTCTGCGCGCATTTATCGACAAAGACATTCCAGTTTTCGGCCTCAACCGAGGCTCAGTCGGCTTTCTGATGAACGAGTTTCGACTCGAGGATCTGCCTGGTCGACTAAAGAATTCGCAGGCCGTTACACTGCATCCGTTACAAATGACTGCCCTAACGCTCGACGGCTCATCCGAGGAATCGGTCGCTATTAATGAAGTCTCGCTGCTGCGCGAAACCTATCAAGCCGCTAAGCTTGAGATTCTCGTTGACGGCGTCGTACGGATGCCTGAACTGATCTGTGACGGCGCACTTGTTGCTACGCCAGCCGGCAGTACCGCCTATAACCTGTCGGCACATGGGCCCATCATACCCTTGAGCGCAGAAAGCTTAGCACTAACCCCAATCAGCGCGTTCCGGCCGCGACGCTGGCGCGGCGCACTCCTGCCCCATGATGCAGACGTGGTCTTCCGAATTCTGGAGGCTGAGAAGCGCCCAGTAAGCGCAACCGCAGACGATTTCGAGGTCCGCAACGTGGTTGAGGTAAGCATTCGAGAGGACCGGGCCCGTAGCTTCGAGATTCTCTTCGACCCCGAGATTAACCTCGAAGAACGCATTCTTAAGGAGCAGTTTGCGCCGTGAGAACGGCCGTTTGGCTTAGATATTGGAAAGATTTCGTGGACACCCGCCATGACTGAGCTCGAGACTGGATCACAGCTAAATCCTGTCCGTAGGCTGGGAATCCGAGACCTGCCGGTCTTCGCGCGTACGGTGGCCATTGCATTTGTCGGCGGCGCCATCTTCAACGCCCTGAACCTCCCACTGCCCTGGATGCTTGGCGCCATGATAGCAACCGGCTCGGCAACGCTTATGCGGGTCGAGACCAACATGGACGTTCGACTGCGCACACTCATGATCATCGTATTGGGCGTCTTGCTGGGCAGCGCCTTCTCGCCGGAGATCTTCAACCGTGCAGCGCTGTGGCCGGTCACCATGATTTCGCTGGCCGGCTATGTGCTGCTCAGCACAGTCAGCGGCTATCTATATTTTCGCCTCGCGGGGTTCGATCCCAAGACAGCTTTCTTCTCAGGCGTGCCCGGCGGACTGAACGAAATGGTGACACTAACGGGATCGATGGGCGGTGACGAGCGCCAGGTCAGCGTCACGCACACGACACGAATTTTCCTAGTCGTGATGATCCTCCCATTCTTGTTCCGTCTGATCGACGATTTTGATCCCGTATTACGTACTTTCTCCGCTTCAGGCGCGCCGCTCGACCCGACCGATATTGCCTTACTAGCCGGGAGCGCAATCGTTGGCCTCTATGTGGCACGGTTCTTGCGCATGCCCGCTCCGTATCTCGCCGGCCCCATGGTCGCAAGCGCCGCTGTCCACTTGCTCGGGCTTACCCATGCGTCACCACCGGCAATCGTCGTCGCCGCCGCCCAAATCCTGCTGGGCGCATCGGTTGGCGCACGGTTCGCCGGCCTAACCCACCGGGATATTGGTCGTGTATTGCGGCTAGGGGGTATCGCAACTCTAATCCTGCTCGGCATCTCAGGTGTTTTCGCGGTGGGTTTAAATGCGATCACGGGCATTCCGTTCGAGTCTCTAGTTCTCGCTTTCTCACCCGGCGGGCTTACAGAAATGAGCCTTGTTGCTCTCGCGCTCAACATCGACACAGCCTTTGTCGCGACCCACCACATCGTTCGCATCACAGTGGTAGTAATGATCGTACCATTGCTGTTCAAGATTATGCGCGCGCGCAGCATGATTGATTGAACCACAACGCCCGGAAACTGGCGTATACGGCGCGGGCAGCGTATGTTGGCTAGACACGACATATCAGGGAAATAGACATGATCGTCGAACAAATCTGGACCGGCAATTCGGCACGCAACTTCTTTTACATAGTCGCCTGCTCGGAAACGGGAGAGGCCATCGCGATCGACCCAATTGAACCGCCGAAATGCCTTGCCGTCGCAAAAGATCGCGGCTGGGATATCACTCGCGTGTTCAACACTCATGAGCATGCCGACCATATCGCCGGCAACGGCGACGTAATCGCAGCTACAGAAGCAACGTTGATCGGTCCCTACAACTCGGGCAACCGTATCCCTGATATCGACGAGGGCGTGCGCGAGGGGGACCATGTCAAAGTAGGCAAAACAGTTGACCTCGAGGTGGTTGAAACGCCCGGGCACACGCCAATCCACATCTCACTGTTCGGGGAAAATGACGAGCCGCATCTGCTCTGCGGCGATACGGTCTTCAACGCCGGTGTCGGCCATTGCCACTCGGGAGACCCCAACGTGCTCTATGCGACATTCCGAGACAAGATCTCAAAAATGCCCGATGCAACCCACATCTATCCGGGCCACGACTATATCACCAACAATTTGCAATTCACCCTCGACCGAGAGCCTGATAACGCCGACGCAAAGGCGTTGCTCGCAAATGTCGAAGCCCAGGATCCGGCCGATGCGCTGGTCACCACCCTCGGCATGGAACGGAAGGTGAATACCTTCATGCGCCTCGACAGCCCGAGCGTCATCGCGGGGGTAAAGGAAAAGTTTCCTGACCTACCGGAAAGCATATGTGCGGAGGAAGTGTTCCTAGCCCTGCGCTCGCTGCGCAACGATTGGTAAGAGCACCCTACGCCAAGTCAGACCAGCACCCGCAGGACCATTGACACGCCGAGTGCAGCCAAACCAATCAATACCCATCTTTGGAATACCAACAGGGAAAGGCGCCCGCGTATTCTCTGCCCAACGATCATCCCCAAAATAGCGGCGTTAAGGGCCACCAGAACCGCGGGCCACAAGTCGAGATTGAAGGGGCGGTTCAGACCCAACCCAAGCGCTAAGGCCAACGGGGCCACCAGGCCGACAAAGCCAAGCGCCTGAATTAATTCGTCCTTGTCGAGATCCGATGCCTGCAAGTAGGGCGCCCCGGGCAGAACGAAGATCGCAGTCGCGCCATTGATCAGTCCCGTCGTTAATCCCGCAACTGGACCCCCAAAGATTTCCACGTTCCGCGATACGCGGAAGCGCAGACCCGACAGCCCGAGTGCGGCATAAGCGAAGAGCATTATTCCAATAAAGCCCATTAGAATACGCGGGTCGGCACCGGTTATCACTCCGGCGGTCGCCAGCGTGCCGACAAAAACACCGAGGAACATGGGCCAGAAACGCCTTAAAATAGCTTTCGCATAGGGCCCGACGAGCGATTGCCAGACATTGGTTAGAAAGGTCGGAATGATAAGGATCGCGGCGGCAATATCCGGCGCGATCATCGCACCAAGAATACCCATGGAAATTGTCGGCAGGCCGAACCCAATGACGCCCTTCACCAGCCCCGCAAGGCCAAATACGCCGGCGACGAGGGCCAGACCTGCATGGCCGAGCTCCATCACTGGTATCTAAACAATAGTCTCAAGCCAGCTCGCAATCGCCTCTCCGATCTCGTCTGGAGAATCCTCCTGAATGAAATGCGAACCCTTGACTGTGACCTCCGCCTGGTTGACCCAGGTCCGGCAGAAATCCCGGCTCGGACCCTCGCCCAGAATCGCGCCCGGCTCGGCGTTGATAAACAGCTTCGGAAAGTCTGCCGTCGGCACCCACGCCGCAAAATCATCAACAATAGCCATTACATCAGATGGCTCGCCGCCAATCGGTATCTGACGTGGCCACGTGAGCGTCGGACGCCGTGATTCTCCGGGCTCAGAAAACGGCCGACGATATTCCATCATCTCCGCGTCCGTCATATCACGCAGGACCGAACCCGGGAGCATGGTCTCAACAAAGAAATTCTTATCAAGCACCATTTCATCACCCTTGGGTGAGCGCATGGCCTCGAAGGCCGGACGAGCGCGCGCGGGGAAATCGTCCCAACTGCGTGATTTGACGATGGCCTCCATATAGGCAATCCCTTTAACTGCATCGCGGTTCTGGTTTGCCCAATCGAAACCGAGCGCACTGCCCCAGTCGTGAATCACTAGCGTGACATTGCTGTCGACGCCGAGCTGCGCCAGCAGCGCATGAAGATAATCACGATGTTCGACGAATCGGTAACGGTCCGGTCCACTGTCTCGCAGTTTGTCGGAATCCCCCATGCCAATTAGATCGGGCGCGATGCAGCGACCGAAGCTCTCAACATAGGGCATGATGTTCCGCCAGAGGTAGCTGGACGTGGGATTACCATGCAGAAACACAATAGGATCGCCGTCGAGATTCCCTCGCTCCACATAGGCCATGCGGATACCATTCACATCGGCAAACTTCTTATCGGTCCACGTCATCCGCGACTTTCTCCAGTTGCAGGGCTTTAGGGAATAAGCACGGTCGAACCTGTAGTACGACGCCCCTCAATGTCGCGCTGAGCCTTGGGTGCGTCCTTGAGTTTGTAGCGTTGCTTCACCCGGACCTTCACATGCCCGCGCCGGATCGCCTTGAACAAGTCATCTGCCCGCGCCAGCGTTTCCTTGCGGGTGATGGTATAATTCACCAGCGCACAGCGCGCGATAAAAGGCGAGCCCATGGGACCGGTCGCAGCGAGATTGACTAGGGGTGGATTTCCCGAAGCGCTCCCAAAGTTGATGACAGTCCCGCGCAGAGCTGCGCATGCCAAGGACTCTTCCCAAGTCTCCTTACCGACGGAATCATAGACGCACTGGACGCCCTTGCCATCTGTCAGCTCGCGGACTTTCTTGGAGAATTTGGGTCCCTTGCGCTTAACCACAATCGGATGATGGCAGCCATTACGCTTAGCGAAACGCGCCTTCTCCTGAGTGCTCACTGTGCCAATCACCGTCGCCCCGATCGCGTTCGCCCACTGGCACATGATAATCCCAACGCCACCGGCCGCTGCGTGGACGAGGATAGTGTCACCACGCTTCACTGTGTAGGCGTCGCGCAGCAGATACTGCGCGGTAATACCCTTAAGCAGAACAGCTGCCGCAGTCCGATCATCGATAAATTTGGGCAGGGGGATCAACCCGGACACCTTGGCAATCCGGCGCTCAGAATAAGCGTCGAAGGGCTGGTCCCCGATATATCCGACCCGATCGCCAACTTTTAACGCTCGCACACCGGGGCCGACCGCTTCAACGACACCTACCGCCTCGTTTCCCATGCCGTTGGGAAGCGGCATCGGATACAGGCCGGTCCGCCGATATGTGTCGGCTAGGTTCAGTCCTATCGCTGTGTGGCGGAGTAGAACCTCCCCACGCCCGGGTCCCGGGACGTCAACGGTTTCCCATTTCATTTCACCGGTGCCACCGAATTTATAGATACGAAATGCTTGAGTTTTCATAACTCGCTCCAGAATTGTCTTTGATGTTTCCGTTGTCACGATGCGCGCTGGTAAAGCTGCAAAAGATTGCCGTCCGGATCGCGGAATGTCAGAGTTTTTCCGTGATCGCCCATGTCGCGCTCGCCCAGAATCTCGCCACCGGCCGCCGCAATTGTAGCCCCAGCCGCTGCTGCATCCTGAACTTCGAACACTACAGTCGCCCCTGCGGCGCCGTCAGGCGCTTCTTCCTTTGAACTGAGGGCAAAATTAACGCCACCGGCCTTGAGCTGGACCCATTTGTCCGCGTCCTTGAAAATCAGCTCAAGCCCTAACGCATCGCGATAGAACGCGATCGCGCGGTCTATATCCCCGGTCACATAATAGGCATTCTGAAGTTTCTCAACGATCATAACTAATTCCCCGGGTCATAATTTTCTATCTGGCCGCCCGAAACACCACTGACAGATTGTTCACCGGCATATCGACAACCCTATCCAAGGTCAGCCCCAACGCGAATGCCGATTCGCACACCTTCGAAAGGTCACGCAAGCCCCATTGGGGATTTCGCGCACGCAGTGAGATATCAAATGCCTCGTTCCCGGCCGAAGTAAAGGCACCGTCTCGGATGAACGGACCATAGAGAAATAGAACGCCGTCATCCGGCAAGATGCGCGCCGCCCCAGCCAGCAAGCCTAAGCAGACGGACCAGGGTGCGATGTGGATCATGTTTACGTTGTATATCATGCGGATCGGCAGACCGGTCCAGTTGGTCTCGACGGGCCAAGTTTCGGCCGAAACATCGAGCAGGACCGGATCACGCAGATTAGCCAGGCTGAGGCATTTAAAACGCGACCGCATAACCTCGATACGCTCCGGATCGTACTCGCTGGGCTGCCACACCATCGGGGCAAAGGCCGCTGCGAAATGGGCAGCATGCTGCCCAGCACCACTTGCGACCTCCAAGATACTTCCTTCGTCCGGAACGAAGCCAGTCAGCACCGACAGTATATCGTCGCGATTACGATCCGCGGACGCCAACTCACGCGAAATTTCTGTCACGCGCTAGACCCTAGCTCGCGCTGTACGGCAGCGTGAAGTGCCAGCGTATCCGCATCTTCCAGCCCGTACCGCGCTAGCGCCTCGACTAGCAGTGATAGGTACTCGTGGCAGGTACCACGCGTTCCATGTGCGGATGCGATGATCTGGGCAGCGACAGGAGGCGATAGTTCGCCGGCATAGTTCTGGTGATCACAATTGGCAACAAAACCCAGTGCCCAGATCGGACCTGCGTCAGTGCTAGCTTTCACCCAAGTCGGCACGTATACACCACCACCCATCTCGCGCCGCCACAGGGCATCTAATATTCTATCGCGACCGCGGGTAGGAACGCTAAAAGCCAGCCCAGCGCAGCTGCCGCCGGGCTCTAGTGCAAGCCCAAGACCGGGCCGCTCGAAGGAGCCCCGCGCGCGGATGGTCCAGAATGTGAAGGCCCGCCGATAATCCATGAGTGTCGCTGTGCGAACCTCCTCCGCATCGAAACGCGGATCCCAAATCAGAGAACCAGCACCGAACACCCAAAGCGATCCAGGATCCGGGGACGCCGCAAGCGTTTCCCGAAGATTGTCCACGCGCTCAGCGTCCGTCCATTCGACGAAGGATTTCGGTGGCGGATTAACCGGTTCAGAAAGCATGATACATCCGTACGCGATGGGAACCGCACGCATCAGAAAGACAAGGCGGTATAGCCCGGGTCCTGCTATTCTTCCATCGAAACATCGTTCAGGGGAGAGACAAAAGTATGTCTGGCAACAATCTGAAATCACACACTGTAGGCTGGATTGGCACCGGCAAGATGGGTTATCCGATGGCAAAGCTGCTGATTAACGCAGGCGCAGACGTGAAAGTCTACAATCGTACCGCGGCCAAGGCAGAGCCGCTTGGTGTCGAGGTCGTTGGCAAACCGTCCGACCTCGCCGAACGGGATATCATTTTTACCATCGTCACCGACGACGCAGCCATCCGCGAGATGATCACCGGTCCTGACGGCGTGCTTTCTAGTGCGTCTATGCCGAAAATCATAAGCGACAGCTCGACAATCTCCATCGAGACATCGAAAGACATCCGCGCAGCCTGCGAGGCCAAAGGCGTAAAGTTCCTAGCGGCGCCGATCAGCGGCAACGGCCATGCCGTTGCAGCTGGCAAAGCAACGCTCGGTGTGTCGGGTGCGCGCGAAGCCTATGATATCGCGCGCCCTTATATCGCTGCGCTCGGCCGGGCCGAGACCTATATCGGGGAAGGTGATTCTTCACGTCTAGCCAAGCTTGCGCACAACGTTATGCTCGGTGTGGTCGCGCAATGTATGGCCGAGATCACTGTCCTTTGCGAAAAGGGCGGGATCGAGCGCCACGCCTTCCTCAATTACTTTAATAACAGCGCCATGTCCTCAATCTTCACCAACTATAAGGCGCCCGCCTTGGTAAATCTCGACTACACAGCCACCCACACTTCAAAAATGCTTCGCAAAGACCTCGACCTCGCACTTACCGAGGCGCGCAATCTCGAGGTGCCGATGCCCGTCACAAACCTTACCCGCGAGATGGTTCAGGCGTTGATCGGTGCCGGTCATGGCGAGAATGACTTCGCCGCACTAATCGAGATGCAGGCGAGGGCCGCCGGCTATAACATCCAGCCGGAAAATGTCGAGGTCGATGATGGACTGAAGGACGCTGCCGAGTAGGCACAAAAAGGAGAAAAGGCCCATGTCCGAAGACACAGCCCCGCGCCCAAATTCACCTGAGGCGCGCGACGCCGCATCGGTAATCCACCCGCTCACCAACCTGAAGGTGCATCTGGAGAAGGGCCCGGTAGTCATCGAGGAAGGAAAGGGTGTCTGGGTCACCGACAATCACGGTAATGAATATATTGAAGGGATGGCAGGGCTCTGGTGCATCTCACTGGGCTACGGGCAGGACCGTCTAGTCAAGGCCGCATCCGACCAGATGGCGCGTCTACCATACTACCATCTGACGAACCACAAGAGCCATTCACCTGTCATCGACCTAGCTGAAATGCTACTTGATATCGCACCCGTTCCGATGTCGAAGATCTGGTTCGCTAACTCGGGCTCCGAGGGCAACGACAGTGCCGCGCGCATTGTCTGGTATTACTGGAACGCGATGGGTAAACCCGAAAAGCGCAAGATCATAGCCCATCAACGCGCCTATCACGGCAACACTATAGCATCGGCCAGCCTGTCGGGTATGCATTACAACCACGCCTCCTTCGGACTGCCTCTCGACGGATTCCTGCACATCACCCCGCCCCACCATTATCGCTATGCACAGCCGGGGGAAAGCGAAGAGGATTTTGCAACTCGGCTTGCCGATGAACTCGACGCATTGATCGAAGACGAGGGCCCGGAGACCGTGGGGGCCTTCTTTACCGAGCCGATCATGGGCTCGGGCGGTGTCATCGTCCCGCCACCAACCTATTATGAGAAGATCCAGGCGGTTATCCGTAAGCACAACATGCTGTTGATCGCCGACGAGGTAATCACTGCCTTTGGGCGCACTGGAAACATGTTCGGCACTACGACCATGGGTCTCGAGCCCGACATGTTAGTCTGTGCCAAGGGGTTATCAAGCGCCTACATCCCAATCTCCGCGCTGATGATTAATGCACGAGTATTTGACGTGATCGCGGAAGAAAGTGACAAGGTCGGTGTGTTCGGGCTGAGCTTCACCTACTCCGGTCATCCCGTATCGGCCGCCGTGGCACGCGAGGCGCTGCAAATCTATGCTGAGGAGGATATTGTCGGTCATGTGCGTTCCATGGAGCCCCACTTTATGGGCGGCCTTAAGGCGCTGCGGGATCATCCGCTCGTCGGCGAAGTGCGTGGCAAGGGCCTGGTCGCGGGGGTGGAATTAGTCCGCGACAAGACCACAGGCGAAGCCTTCGACCCGCTGCTCACAGTCGGCCCCTACTGCAATGATCGGGCGGAAGATCACGGCCTGATCGTACGCGCCATCGGCGACACGATCTCTTTTTGCCCACCCCTGATCATCAACAAGAACGAGATCGAGGAGATGATTGTTCGTTTCCGCAAGGCGCTCGACGATACGCTGGATATGCTGATAACCCAAGGACAGATCGCCGCAACGTAGACGAGCAAACCTCATTGTGGCCACTTGCAGACAAGGAAAGTGACATGCCGGAAAATCTCGCGGCGCTGACCGCTTCCCAACTCAGAGACGTATACGCCAGCGGCGAGGCCTCCCCTGTCGATGCCACCCGCGCGGTACTGGATCAGATCGAAGCCCACAATCCGATACTCAACTGTTTCTGCCTAGTCGATGCGGACGCCGCCCTTGGAAGCGCCCGTGACGCCGAAACACGCTGGACTAAGGGCGAGCCTCTGTCGGCGATCGACGGGGTACCAGTCTCGATAAAAGATCTCACCCCGACCAAGGGCTGGCCAACACTGCGCGGATCGCGCACCAGCGATCCGGACGCCCCCCGGGACGAGGACGCGCCGGCAGCCGCACGACTGCGCGAGGCCGGTGCAGTCCTCACTGGCAAGACTACAACGCCCGAATTCGGCTGGAAGGGTGTCACAGACAATCCGCTGACCGGGATCACGCGCAATCCGTGGAACCCAGAACGCACTCCCGGCGGATCCTCAGGCGGGGCATCGTCGGCCTGCGCTGCCTTCATGGGACCGCTACACCAGGGTTCGGACGCGGCGGGCTCGATCCGCATTCCCTCCGCCTTCGCTGGTATCTTCGGCCACAAGCCCACCTTCGGATTAGTGCCAAACTATCCGCTGCCTGGACATATCGGCAACCTCGCCAATATGGGCCCAATGACCCGCACAGTGACCGACGCCGCACTGATGCTGAATATCCTGGCCAGCCCGGACTCGCGAGATTCCATGTCAGCGCCAGCCTCAGCGCAGGACGAGAATTACCTGAACGGTCTTGACGCGGGTATTGAGGGGGTCCGTATTGCCTACAGCCCGACCCTGGGTAACAATGGTTGGGTGAACGACGATGTCGCCGCCGCCGTCGCCGACGCGGCGAAAACGCTCAGCGACATCGGGGCCGTTGTCGAGGAAATAGATCCCGACATCCCTCCCACACGGCCAATTATTGAGGTTATCTGGGCGGCAGCGGATGCCTGGCTAGTTGACCAGATCCCAGCTGACAAACACCATCTAATGGATCCTGGCCTGCTCGCGATCGCCGAGGAGGGCCGAAAATTGAGCGCTACCGATCTGGTTAACGCACACGCTGCACGTGTTGAACTCGGCAACAAAATGGCCCAATTTCATGAGAATTACGACCTACTGCTAACCCCGCAGATGCCGCTTGAGGCGATAGAGGCCGGCAAAAACGTCCCCAACGAAAGCGACATGACCCACTGGGTAGACTGGTGCCCATTCACCTACCCGTTCAACCTAACCATGCAGCCAGCCTGTTCAGTACCTTGCGGCCTAGGGGACGAACACCTACCAGTTGCCTTCCAGCTCGTCGGGCGACACTGGGAAGACGCACTTGTGCTGCGCGCGGCAAGGGCCTTCGAGAAGAGCAATCCGTTCGCGGCTGCACCAGGCTATTTATAGCCACTAGACGGCGGGTAGCCCCACCGGCTTTCGGTCGCGCCAGGGCATGACTTCCTCGAGCTGGGCAGACAGCCGGAACAGTGTTGCTTCATCCCCAAAGCGACCGACAGCCTGAATGGAAACGGGAAATCCTTCCTCCGTTGTACCGACCGGTAGGCTGATAGCCGGCTGACCGGTTAAGTTGAACCAAACCGTGAATGGCGAGAATGCCGCCACTCGGTCCCAGTATTCGTCGACGTCATCCATCATCATATTTAGCCAACCCAGTTTCGGTGGCATATGTCCGAGACCGGGCGTCAAAAGCACGTCATGTTGTTCGTGATAGTTGGCCATGCGGCGCGCAGCCTGATGCATCCGAGACTGAGCCAGAAACACGTCGTATCCAGTGATACTCTCGCCCTTCTCCGCCGTAGCCGCGACAACATTCTCGACCTCGCCCGGCTCGGGCAGCCGTCCCCTTGTGGGGTGTGTACGGATAATTTGGGCCGCATTCGACGCCATCAAGGTGCGAAAAATCTCCTGCATCTCATCATTATCCAGCGGCGGATCAGCCTCGGCCACCTCATGGCCGAGCTCTTCTAGCACCGCCAGGGTTCCGTCGAGTACGCGAGCATGCTCTCCGTCGGTGCACGCACCTGTGGCACCACCATAACTGAATCCAATGCGCAGTTTTCCAGGGTCGACACCAACCTCCATCAACCAAGAGCGGGACGGCGGCGGCGCGTAATACGGATCGCCGGGCGCAGGACCTGCAGTTGCATCAAGGATGGCGGCATGATCGCGTACTGATATCGATACCGTGTGCTCGGCAACAATACCGCCCATGCGCTCACCAAGCCCAGGGGCAAAGCTGTTCCGTCCGCGCGTCGGCTTCATACCCACTAGCCCGCAACATGATGCCGGCACACGGATCGAACCAAACCCATCACTTGCATGGGCCGCTGGCAGGATGCGCGCTGCCACGGCCGACGCCGCGCCGCCGGACGATCCGCCTGGCGTGACGGTATCATCCCAGGGGTTGCGCGTTGGGCCATATAGCTGCGGCTCACAGGTGATCGACATCCCAAACTCGCATGTGTTGGTCTTGCCAAAAATCGCCATGCCCGCCGCCTTAAGTCGAACGACCGTTGTGCTATCTACATCGGGCACTACGTCTGCCATGAACTTGCTGCCGCCGGTCGTCGGAGTTCCAGCCAGGGCCGCACCAAGGTCCTTGATTAGGTAAGGCACGCCCGCTAGCGGCCCAACAGGTAAATTCCCCGCAGCCGCTGCACGCCCATGGTCAAAGAGACCCATGACAACCGCATTCAGCGCCAGATTGCGCACCTCACAACGCGAGATAGCTGCCTCCATGACCTCTGCAGCCGTCGTTTCGCCATCGCGGATCAGCGTCGCGAGACCTACCGCATCATGTTCTTCATAACTGTCGAATCCAGCCACCACACTCCCCCATTCATTTTTCCTGCCGCCACAGATCAAATGCCCTGAGTTGATCACAGCGGGCAATTTGTTCAAAGTCACCGACTATGGTCCACTGAAATGGCACACGATGTCACGTCCCAACATGTTGCTCGGCGCCGCGCTTGCAGTTGCCGCCGGGATCGGGTTTGCTACGAACTCGACGGCTGCGAAGGTTGCCTATGAGGGTGGCACAAACCCACTGACGTTCCTGACCTTGCGCTCGACGCTTGCGGCCATTCTCGTTCTTATCATCGTCCTCGTAAACCGGCGCAGCCTATATTTGCCGGTTCGCCGCCGGCTAGCAGCATTCGCCATTGGCGGTCTCCTTGCCGTCTACTCATACGGCACACTATCGTCAATCCAGTTCATCCCGGTCGCGCTGGCGATCTTGATTCTCTACACCTTCCCGTTGCTGACCAACCTCTACGCATGGATAAGCGGGCAGGAACGCCCGACGTTTATGTCGATCGGCGCGCTAACTTTGGCGTTCTTCGGCCTCGCCCTGGCACTCGACATTGAGGGTGTAACGCTGGATATCAGGGGCGTCGCCCTCGCCGCAATGGCTGCGCTTGGCCTTACCGCCGTGATAATTCTCAACAACCGGCTAGTGGGTGATGGAGACTCCCGTCCGATCACATTCCACATGATGTTATCCGCCTCGATTGTGTTCGCTGTCGTTACTTGGGTAGTCGGCGATTATGCCTTTCCCGAAACCGTGGCGGGCTGGGCCGGTTTCATAATCGGACCGAGCGCTTATGCTTTCGCCATCGTCACGGTTTTCATCGCAATCTCCCTAGCAGGACCAGCGCCGACCGCGATGTCCATGAATGTGGAACCTGTGGCAAGCTTGGCCTTCGGCTTTCTAATTCTCGGTCAAGCCCTAAGCGGCGTTCAGATTCTCGGTTCCGGATTGGTTATCGCCGCCATTCTATCGCTTCGATTGATCGACAGCCGTATCCCCAGAGCCAATATGGAGAACAACCATGACCGACCTCATTGAACACAGCACAGCCATCGCAGAGATACTAAAGGCACGCGGTGATACCGTCGCGGTCGCCGAAACCTCCGCCGGTGGCCTCATCTCGGCCCAACTCCTTGCAGTCGGTGGCGCCTCGGCCTATTTCATGGGGGGTGGCGTGCTCTACACCGGCAATGCCCGCGAAACCTTGGCCGGTATTACTAACGCAGACATGGCTAACATGCGCTCAAGCAGCGAACCGTTCGCTGAACTATTAGCCGACACCCTGCGTCGGCGCCTTGCCAGCACATGGGGACTCGCCGAGACCGGCGCTGCCGGACCGACAGGCAATCGCTACGGTGATGATGCCGGCCACACCTGCGTCGCAGTCTCTGGACCAGTCTCCGGGGTCGTCACTCTGCAGACCGGGAACGAAGATCGCGGCGCAAATATGTGGCGTTTCTCCGCAGAAGCCCTGAAATTATTTATGCGATGCCTGCAGGAAGCTTAAAATCCGGGGAAACTTTATCTGTGTCTATTGAAACCTTTGGGTTGGAATAAATTCCTACTTTGGTAAAGTCTTGGCAAAAGGTGATAACAAATCTGCGGCGTATTTGAACGAGAATTTAGCGAAGGTGCCGCTGACATCGACCGAAAGCAATTATTCAAAAGGGGAACCTTAGGATGACCAAAAAGGCATTACTCGCTGCTGCGGCTATGGTCGCACTGACAGCATGCGCAGGGCAGGAGTTGGGCAACGCGCAAAAAACAACAGCGGACAGCACAGAATTCGACAACGCGCTAGCAGCAGGCTATCTGCGGCTAGCCCGTGCAGAATACGCCGAGGCTGATTACATCGACTCTGACTATTTTGCACTTCAGTCGATGGCGGCGGCGAACCCTCTCAAGGTCGTCGTCCTTCCGGAAGCCAACGCGCGCAACTTGCCGCAGGCTGACGCGATTTATGTTCTGACCGCCCGTCGGGAACTGGCCGAAGTTCTTGAGGCTGGCGCCCGCGTTCGCGCGCCGCAGCTCGCTGCGACTGCACAGGTGGCCTACGAATGCTGGACTCAGGAATTGGAAGAGAACACCCATTCATCGGACATCGAGGGCTGCCGTGATCAGCTCGATGGCCTGATCCCAGCCCTACGTAACGCGGTTGCAGATCCGACCCCAGCCAAGAAGGCAAAAGCCAAGAAGGCAAAGCCGCCGAAGGGCAAGACCTTTGTGGTCAACTTCTCGAATGGCAGTACCCGCCTCGACGATGCCGCTAACGCAACATTAACGAAGGCAGTCAAATATTCGGGTAACTTTAACCCGGTTATGGTCGTCGTTAGTGGTTACACAGACACGATCGGTAGTTCTTCAAGCAACGAGAAGCTTTCAAAGCGGCGTGCTGCCGTTGTCGCCGCCGCGCTTCGGATTCGCGGGATTTCGCGGGATACAATGAAGGTCAACGGCTACGGCGAGGAATTCCTGGCCAAGCGCACTGCAGACGGTGTGGCCGAAGAAAAGAACCGTCGCGTTGAGATCTCGGTCGCTCCGTAACCGGCTCTAGTACACCCAAAAAGAAAAGGGGCGTCGGCTTCGACCGACGCCCTTTTTCTATACAAGTTACCCTCGGCTGCGTCGTCGTTCACACTGGGGCATAGAACGTTCCCTCAACCTCGAAAATATCGTCCTGATTAAGCGCGGATACCTCAAGGATTGTTCGCGGCGGATAGGGAACGTCGGACCAAATTTCTTCCTGAATTTGGTTCACGATCGGTCGGTACCGGTCCATATCTGTGACATAGACCGTAAGCCGGACGATATCTGCTAGGGACGCACCTTCGGACCCCGCGATTTCGACCATATTCACGAAGGCCTGCCGAATCCGGTTTTCGTCACCCGCCACCAATGTGTTTGTGACCGGATCAATACCGCGCATCCCGGCCACGAAGACATAGTCACCGGCCCGACTGGCAAGTGACCAGGTGCCGGTGGGCTCGATCGCACCCTCAGGCGCGAGGTAGCGAACATTCAATTTTGGATCAGTCACAGGAGACACCTGATGTGTGAATAGAGGCACAAGCAGTCTAAGGTGTAGCCGCGGTAGCGTCTATCGCATTAGATTTTCGAAACTAGCCGCGCGCGTCTCCGTTCGCGCAGTCAACGGGAGAGTTAAAATGTCACGCGTGCCAAACATCAATCCGGAGGACGCACCGGAAGAACTCAAGCATTTCTATGATGCGGTCACCGGGATGGTCGGTCGGGTACCCAACGCGTATCGAACTATGGCACACGCTCCATACCTTGCCATGCTCTACTTACCCTTCCAGGCCGCCAACCAGCGCGAATGGCCAGGGGTAAACCTGTCATCGAACCTCAAGGAAATGGTTATCATTAAGACCAGCCACATCAATGATTGTGAATATTGCTACGCCCATAACACGGCGCTCGGCGAGGCCGCTGGCATAACCCACGACCAGGTGATTGCAATATCGTCAGATGACTATCTGACGTCGGATTTGTTCGATGAACGCGAGCGTGCAGCGATCGAGTGGGCAGAGCACATGACCAAGAACACAGCGGCTGCACGCGACGACGTGTTCGAACGCGTCCAGGCGCAATTTGATTCAGCCGAGATCATTGAATTAACGCTCATCTGCTCGATGTTCAATATGATCAACCGCTTTAACGATTCCCTAAAACTGCCTATTGAGGTTCAGCCTGAGGTAGATAAAATCCGTGGTTCAGTGCGCATCGACCCAGCGAACATCAAGACATATCTGAGTTGGCTGGTCGAAAACTGGCCTGATAATTTTGATGATCTGAACGAACGCACCAAGGCGGCGGCAGAGTCAAGCTGACAAATTGTGCATACTAAGGTAAGTTACTTGCAGAGGAATCGACTCTCAAAATCCTGCTTTTATAACTGAGCGTGTTAGCCAAGAATTAGATTTTCTGTGTCACCCGGTCATGTGTTTTTGTGAACCTGAATAGCTCTAACGGGCAAGTGAGGAATACATGAGATATATTCGAAAATTCTTCATAACGCTTTTGTTTTTTTGGTTCTGCTTAGCATTGCTTTTGTTCTTTTTTGGGACTGATCTGTTTTTCCCTTTTGGTTTAGAAATGGGGGAATCTGAAGAACTTTACAGGTATGAGACAGTCCGTTTTGGAGTTGGTTGCCTGCTCGCTTTCTCGGTATTTAGATATTTATTTTCATTCAAGGCGATGCCGTCCCTCGGCATCGTTTTTTACTACGGGGTTTTTTACATTATTGGCGGTTGTGTAATTGGGTTTCGAGATAACATTGGGCTCGAACCAATGTATCATATTGCCGTAGTAGCCATCCTCACAATACTTATATTTTTCGAAATAAGACAAAAGAAAAAA
>PBMH01000054.1 GCA_002722515.1 Alphaproteobacteria bacterium
ATGAGGCCGTCGCGGTGCATCCCTTCTTCGGGACTGACCATCTTCTGGTGTTGCTGATTGTCGGCGTCGCGGTGTGCGTGGCCGTCGTCCGAAAGCGGCACGGCTAGCTAGCTGCGGGCCTCCGCAATGGCCCGCCAAACACGGTCCGGCGTGGCTGGCATATCGAGATGTTCGACGCCAATCTCAGCGAGGGCGTTCATGATGGCATTCATCATGGCTGGCAGCGCCCCGACGGTGCCGGCTTCGCCTGCACCCTTTACACCGAGCGGATTACGCGCGGTGGGTACACCGTTACCGACGATCTCGATGTTCGAGAAGTTGTCTGCCCGGGGCATCGCATAGTCCATGAAGGACCCGCTCAACAGCTGACCGCTGTCGGGATCGTAGGCGACCTGCTCCATCAGTACCTGACCAAGCCCTTGGGCGATGCCGCCGTGAATCTGGCCCTTCACGATGGTCGGATTGACCATTATGCCCACATCGTCGACCACCCAGTAACCAGCCAGCTCGACTACCCCTGTATCCGGGTCGATCTCAACCTCGCAGACGTGGCTGCCGTTGGGATAAGTGTCGTCGTCGGGCGCGAAGGTGGCGGTCTCATAGAGCCCGGGTTCAACGCCTGCTGGTAACTTCGCTGGCAGGAACGAGGCTTTAGCTACGTCCTTTAGGGCTATCGTCTTGTCGGTGCCTGTCACGGTGAATACGCCGTCGGCGAACTCGATGTCCACGACGTCGGCCTCGAGTAGATGCGCCGCTACCTTGCGGGCCTTCTCCAAAACCTTCGCAGACGCATAGTAGAGCGCCGACCCGCCGATCACGGTCGAGCGCGATCCCATGGTGCCGATGCCGAAGGCGACACGATCAGTGTCGCCGTCGATGACCCGCACATCGGCCGGTTCGAGGCCCAGTCGCTCGCCTATAATCTGCTTATACATGGTCTCATGGCCCTGGCCCTGGCTCTTGGTACCCATCAGGACTGTCGCGCTACCGTCGGTATTGAAGCGGACCTCGGCGAAGTCGGGAGAGGGGGAGCCGGCGCGTTCGATAGGATTGGAGATGCCGATGCCACGAAGTTTACCGCTTGCCTCGGACGCCGCACGTCGCGTCGTGAAGCCACTATAGTTGGCCATCTCCAGCGCCTTTGCTTGGTTCTCGGTGAATGCGCCACAGTCGTAGGACAGGCCGAGCGCGGTCTTCACGGGCATGGCGTCGGATGCGATCATGTTCTTTGCGCGCAGTTCAGCTGGGTCGATTCCCAGCTCGCGAGCGGACTCATCGAGCATGCGCTCGATCACATAGGTAGCCTCGGGGCGGCCGGCGCCGCGATAGGGTGCAGTCGGATTAGTATTCGAATGCACCGTACGTACCCGCACATGTGCAGCAGGGATGTCGTAAACACTGATGAGCGTGCCGACATTGGTGAACACAGATAAAAGGTTTCGAATCGCTGACAGGTAGGCGCCGATATTCGCGATTGTGTTGACCCGCAGTCCGATAACTTTGTTGTCGGCGTCGAATGCGAGCTCGGCCTCGGTGACGTTGTCGCGGCCATGCTCGTCTGCCATGACCGCCTCGCTCCGCTCGCAATTCCATTTCACGGGCCGGCCCAGCTTGCGGGTTGCCCAGAGCACAAGCCGGTGTTCGGGGTACTGCCAGCCCTTGGTACCGAAACCGCCACCGACATCGCGGGCGACCACACGGAGCGCCTGCTCGGGGATGGAGAAAATTTTTTCTGCCAACAATTGTCTGACCCGGTGAGGGTATTGCACGTCGGCATGCAGAGTGTAGCGGCCCTCGCGTTCGTCATAGGCACCGATGGCGCTGCGCGGCTCCATATATTGAGCGAAGACCCGGCTGATGATGAAGCGCCTCTTGATGATCCGCGTGGCGCTTGCGAATGCCGCCTCGACAGCTTCGGCGTTGCCGGCTTGGAACTGACCTGAGATGTTGTCCGGGGAATCCTCCCAAACCACGGGCGCGTTGGCGTCGATGGTGTTCTCAGTGCTGGTGATAGCAGGGAGGTCCCGGTAGTCGACCTCGATCAATTCGGCCGCGTCGCGAGCCGAGTTAAGGGTCTCGGCGACGATTAGCGCGACCGGGTCGCCGACATAGCGCACACGCCCGAGTGCAAGAGGTGGTTGTGGTCGATATTTCATCGGCTTGCCGTCTGGTCGTTTCCACTTGGCGGGCATCCCGGGCACGCCCAGATTGTCAGCTTCGACATCCTCGCCGGTGTAAACGCCGAGCACGCCTGGCGCAGCTGTAGCGGCCGTAGTATCGATAGAGGCGATCTCCGCATGAGCATAGGGTGAGCGGAGCATGATCGCGTGGGCCTGGTCCGGTAGGCTCACGTCGTTGGTAAACAGCCCTAGTCCGCGCAACAGTCGCGGGTCTTCCTCGCGGCGTACGCCCTGGCCAACACCAAACTTTTCCATTGTACTCTCCGAAAATTCTACGAGCCGCCCTGCTTATGCCAGATCTTATATGACGATCGCCGGAACAACTTAACAATGATTGGATGCAGAGCAAGGTTGCGGCGGCGATCCTGTGCAACTAGGGCACGGCCCAAAAGGTTGTTGGACCATTGGATCAGGGGTGGGCACATTCAGTTTATTTCCACGTACACCCGTCCCGGGTGCGGGTATTTTGGATTCTTGCGATCTTGCTCCTGTTTGATTTGCTGTCATGCGCAGGTTATTTGAGAGATCGAGATAATAAATTGCAGTTTTTGCCCAGCCGCCGCCGTGCGTTGCATTGCCCCATCGTCTGGGCAACACGTCTCGGCTACCCAGTTTGGGTGGCAATGGAGTGCTTAAATTAACAAGGTTTGTGGTGTTGGGAACAACTACAGGTCGCGCAATTTGAGGAGGAACTAATGACAAGGATGACGGGATCGCGGTTTCTGGCGGAAACCCTGCAGGGCTATGGCGTTAGCCACGTCTTCTTCATGCCGGTATTCGGGATTGGCGCGCTCAAAGAGATTGAGGAGCTGGGCATGCGCCGGATCATGGTCCATGGTGAGAAGCCGGCAGCCTACATGGCCGATGGCTATGCACGGATCGCTGGCCACCCCGGGGTCTGCATGGCCCAGGCGGTCGGGGCGGCGAACCTCGCGGCCGGTTTGCAGGACCCGTATCTGGCAGGGTCACCCGTCATCGCGATGACCGGTCGTCGCGCCCAAGCTTATCAGCAGCGTCATGCCTATCAAGAGGTCGACCATCGTGGGCCGTTCGACGCGGTGACGAAGTATAGCAACGCGATTACGGACATCGGCCAGCTGCCGCGCGCCCTACGCCAGGCATTTCGAGAGGCCGTCAGCGGCCAGCCCGCACCGGTACATCTGGATTTCGACGGGATCGTCGGACAGGACGTTCTTGAGGCTGAGGCCGACATGGAGGTCATGATCGAGGAACAGTTCAGGGAGATTCCGGCCTTCCGGCCTGCGCCAGATTCCAATAGCTTGGCTGCCGTAGCTGCCGAAATCGACTCTTCCAGAAAGCCGATTATTGTCGCTGGCGGTGGGGTTAGTCACAGCGGGGCGGGTGCGGAACTCGTGGCGCTGGCCGAGGCGCTTTCGATCCCCGTTGCGACTTCGCTCAATGGCAAGGGGACGATCCCAGACACTCATCCGCTAAGCGTTGGTGTGGTGGGCGGCTACTCGCGCTGGTGCGCCAACCGTGCCGTCTGCGAGGCCGATCTCGTCATCTACGTCGGCTGCAGCACAGGCGGTATGGTCACCAACGAATGGCGGGTACCGGGCGAAAGGTCTGCGATCGTGCAGATCGACATCGATCCGCGCGAACTCGGCCGGAGTTATCCGGTGCGTGCGGCTATGCAGTGCGACGCGAAGGCCGGTTTGGTGGCGTTGCTTGCTGCGAGCAGCGCGGGTTTGGACCGTGCTGCCTGGTTGACCGAGACCGCCGCGCTGGTCGCTGAATGGCGGAGCGAGGTTGCACCACTCATGGCGTCGGACAGTGTGCCGATTCGTACTGAGCGTCTGTGTGCGGAGTACACTGCACATATGCCGAACGACGCGATCCTAGTGTCCGACACGGGCCATTCGGGAATCTGGACGGGCACCATGATCGATCTAATTCACCCTGGGCAGAGCTATATACGCTGCGCGGGGTCGCTCGGTTGGGCATTCCCGGCGGCTATGGGCGCTAAATGCGCCGCGCCCGACCGCCCGGTGATCTGCTTCGCCGGGGACGGCGCCATGTGGTACCATCTGACCGAGATGGAGACAGCGGTGCGCTGTGGTATCAATACCGTCACGGTGGTGAACAATAACCGTTCACTCAATCAGGAAAAGGGCATTAACGAGGCCACCTATGGCGGTCAGACGTCTGGGTCGGATGACCTGTGGATATTCCCTGAATCGGATTTTGCGAAGATCGCGGAGTCCATGGGTGGACTCGGTCTGACGGTCGAGAAACCGGGCGAATTTGAAGGGGCGCTGGACCAGGCAATCAACAGTGGTCGCCCGGTGGTCATTGATGTGAAGACAGACATTGAAAGTATCACGCCGAAGGCCTGGGCGCCTTAGCGGCAGGGTTACGAAATCGTCCCGTCCGTGCCTCGCAACCGTGTTCTGGTGGGGCTATGCTGCCGTCAAGGTAACCTAGGACACAAGTAGGCGCGCCTGAAAATTTCCGGTGAGCAGTGGAATAAGGGGAGTAGAGTTTATGGCTGATATCAGCAACGCGAAAAAGCGGCGTCTCGGTGCCAGTGATCTTGAATGTGTATCTTTGGGCTTGGGCTGTATGTCCTTGTCTGGTGCTTATGGCGCAGCAGATGACGAGGAGAATGTTAAATTCGTCCGGCACGCGATTGATCAGGGCGCTGATTTTCTTGATTCGTCGGATATGTATGGGTGGGGTCATAATGAGGAGCTTCTAGCTCGGGCACTGGCCGACGGATATCGAGATAAGGTGGTTCTGGCAACTAAGTTCGGCCAGACTCAGTTAGAGGGCGGCGGCATGGGCGTGAACGGCCGTCCAGAATATGTTGCTGAGGCCTGCGACAAGAGCCTGCAGCGTCTTGGGATCGATGTCATCGATCTCTATTACCAGCACCGCGTTGACCAGGAGGTCCCCATCGAGGAAACGGTGGGCGCGATGTCAAAGCTCGTTGAGGCGGGCAAGGTCAAGGCGATCGGAATTTGCGAGGCCAAGCCCGCCACGATCCGCCGGGCCCACGTGACCTACCCGTTGGCTGCGGTGCAGAGCGAGTTTTCGATTCTTTACCGCGAGGAGGCTGAACAAATTCGTGCTGTAACCAGCGAGCTCGGCATATCCTTCGTGGCCTACTCGCCGCTGGGCCGCGGACTGCTAACCGACAACTTCATTAATGCCGAGACGGTGCCGGAGGATGACCCTCATTACCGGCATCCGCGGTTTGCCCAGGGCAACTTCCAACAGAATCGTGAGTTGGCCCTCCGGGTCGCAGAATTCGCGGCCGAGAAGAACTGCTCCCCGGCCCAGGTGGTGCTGGCCTGGCTCTTGGGGCAGGGCGACGACGTAGTCGCCATTCCGGGAACAAAGCGGACCGAGCGTTTCGACGAGAATATGGGTGCGCTGAATGTCTCGCTGTCGGCGGACGAGCTGGCAGCCATGTCCTCGGCGGTGCCGGTCGGTGCAGCGGCCGGTACGCGCTATCCCGAGCCGCAGATGAAGAAGGTTTTCGTCGACTCTACTGTTGGCTAGTCGCTTCTGGAATGATCTTGTTCGGCCGATGGCGGGACGTCCTCGAGCCGACGATAGATTATGAGCGCCAGCAAAAGGCCAACCGCGAGAGCGACGAACATTGTGCGGTAGGCAATCGCTGGGCTGCGGCCGAGTTCGTCCACGGGGAAGGCGTCGAGTATCGCGCCGGTGCCCATTTGTATCAGGAATACACCAGACCAGGTGCAAACGTTGATTGCGGTGAAGACTCGGCCAGAATGGGTATCGGGGAAGAGGCTGCGCGCATGGGCAAAGATAGGTGGCGCTATTGGCGCGAAGAGCGCGAATCCCGAGAGCAGGATGGTTACAACGAGTACCGAATTGCTACCATTGATCGCTAGCAAAGCATTCATCGTTGCGAAGGCGAGCATGCCGCCGGTCACGACCCCGCGGCGTGTGTCGAACATGCGGTCAAGCGGGCCATAGAGGATTGCTGCGATGATCCAGGTTAGTGATACGGCGAAGATGACGTTGCCACGGGCAACTATGTCGAGATCGAACACGTCGTGTAAATAAGGCCCGATCCAGAGATTGCGGATGGTTACAAGCGCCCCCACTGAAACGGCGCTCACGGCGGCGAAGGAATAGATACGAGTATCTCGAAGAACGTGACGCAAGCCGATGATGGTTTCGAGCAGGGTCTCGGTGGTCGCTGGGGATGGCTCATCATCGGGGCGATCACGCACCATAATGAGTAGCGCAGCCGCGACGGCCAGTGAGAAAGCGCCGACCGTGTATAGGCTCGCCCGCCAGCCATAGATTTCCACGGCAGCTGCAAAGGGAGATGCCGAGAGCAGCATTCCGGCGCCGCCAACGGCGATTGAGATAGCGGTACCAGTCGCGAGCCGGTCGCGGGCGATCCAGCGTGACAGCAGCACTATGACCCCCATGAACACCGGTGCTGCTCCGCAGCCGATTAGGAATAAGCCGATCGCGAGTCCGGCTACACCCTTGGCGGTGGCGAAGGCGATCGCGCCAAGCGCTGCAAGTGAGAACAACGCTGCCATGGTTCGGCGGGGCCCAAACCTGTCGAGCAAGACCCCGACCGGCAGTTGCATCAGCGCTGCGCCTAGGAATATTGCAGCCGGGAGGCTTGACAACTGGCCCGGCGTTAGTCCCATCTCAGCTCGAAGGTTAGGCGCGATGACCGCGGGTGCGGAACGCAGAAAGTGCGCGAGGATGAACGTTATTCCCAGGACCGGTATCATACGGATGATTGCAGCACGACGGCTGTAGGAAGCGGATGGTGTGTGGCTATTCATCAATGTAAGAGTTGTGTTTGGGCTGAGGATTAACGGCCTCCCATGAGAACGGGTAAATTTTTTAGGCCTAAGTGCATCCGTTCTGGAACTACGCGTCAGGCTGCTCGGGCTTCGCGCAATTCCTTGCGGCGCGCCTCCGTTGCAACTTCATCAACTTCGAGGGATTCATCGTCGATCTCGCCGGTAAAAATAACACCGTATATATTCTTTGCCTTCTCCAGCGTTTCCCAGCCCTCTAGCACATCGACAATCACGCGCTCGGTTTCGCGTTCAAGTGGGTCGCCATAGCCGCCGCCAGCAGAATCCCGCCCGCGAACGCGTTGGCCTGGATTTATAGTAACCTGGGTGACATTCGGCAGCCGGGTTGGCTGTGTCTCATCTTCAATCATCCAGGTTTCGCCCGCCGTGCCCGGAAGGCCACCGAGCACGCCGCGGGGTTGGCTGTGCTGGCCGTCGCAGGAAATTACGGCCATCATTGGCGCGTGGGTGGGGCCGTACTCGATCTGCTGTGCGGGTGCGCCGCGACGCCGGCCTGCGCCGGCTGAATCCGTGACCAGCTGGAGCGACTCCACCCGTATTGGATGCTTGAGCTCGTCGACCTCGACCGAGTCCCGGTACATTAGGCCGGCGATCACCGGGATTGCGTAGTTGACCCAGCCATCGGCCTCGGAACTGGCCGGGCCGCCATTGGTCGATAGCATTAGGCGGTTCACATAGGGTTCAGGCTCGCGCCGCAGATCCTGGCCCGAGATTACGGCCATGCCGGCGCCAAGACCCGCTCCACCCTCGGACAGTCCCATGCCGTCTCCTAACTGTGCAAAGGCCGACTGGGTGATGTTGACTAGCCGCTCGGAAACATTGGTTGTTGAGACCGAGCAGGAATGGGGAAAGGTCGGGGCGGCGACGACGCTGTCCTCAGCATACTGAAATTTTAAGCGTCGGAAGGCCCCCTCGTTGCGAGGCAGATCCTTGTCGAGGGCGTTAAAGATAGCCCCCACCACGGCCGAGGTGGCCGAGCCGAGCGAGGTGTTCAGTCCAGCGTTTACGGATGGCGGGTTGTCGCGTAGGTCTACATTGATCATGCCCTCATCGGGATCAATGTCGATCTTGACTGTCAACTCCAGGCCGTCGGGCAACATCCCCTCTAGGGGGTCAGAGCGCCCCTTGTTGATCAGGCTGGCCTTGGGCAACTTGCGGATGTTGTCGATCATGCGGCGTTCGGAATAGTCGAACCATTCGCGCATGAAGGTCTTAACTGTCTCCTTCCCGTATTTCTCACAAAAGGTCTCGAGGCGCCTCTCGGCGACCCGGGCGGAACCCAATCCAGCGAGATAGTCTCCATACCACTGGTCGGGCACGCGGATTCGCGCCCGGCACATGCGCATGATGTCCTCGATATTCTCGAAGTCGCGCTGTATCCGAACGCCAGGAAAGACTAGTGCGCCTTCTTCATAGACGTCGCGGGCACGTACGAAGTAGCTCGACGGTATCGAGTTGCCGATGTCGGCCATGTGGCACTTCGATACGGCGGTGAAGAGGTGCTCATCTTCGAAGAAGACGGGCACCATGAAGGTGTGGTCGGCCGGATGGGTGTTGCCGCCATAGGGATCGTTGTCGAGATATGCGTCGCCGCGCTTGATATCGCCCCTGTGATACTCGCGCATGTTTGCAGTCTGGATGTGGCAGCCGAAGATGTGCACCGGCAGGCCCTCGGCCGGTGCGAGCAGCTCGTCATTGCCGGTCACCAGGCAACAGGAGAAGTCACGGGCCGACGAGATCACTGCCGAGCGGGCGGAGCGCAGTAGCGTGTTGGTCATTTCGCGGACGATCCCGTCGAGGCGGTTCGCCATCACCGAGATCAGAACGGGGTCGAGTGTGGTCTTTGGTTCGGACATAACGTCCTCCCTTCTCAGCGGCAGTCGAGGATGTAGCTGTCGGCGGCACTTAGCCATGCAGACATCCCCGGATAGACAACGATGGTGGTGGTGGGTTCTTCGATGATAGCCGGCCCGGTAACCGCATCGCCGGTCTGGAGGTCGGGCCCATGGAAGATTGGGGTCGCGATGGGGCTGTCGCCACCGAAGAAGCATTCTCGGGTGGTCGTAGATTCGGAGGCGCGGCTATCCGCTATCGGTTCCGGTGCGGGCGGCGGGTCGAAGGGCTGAATCGAGATGCGGCCCTTCCAGTTCACACACTCCACCGGGCTGCCCTCGTCGCGCACCGCGTAGATCCGCTCATGGGTTTGGTGAAATGTTTCCACCAGGTCGGCGACATCTGTGTCGTTCTCTAGCCGTGGCTTGGGAAGCGCAGTGTCGAGCTCCCATACCTGAGCGCGATAGCGCGCCTCGACGAAGAACTCGATGTTGACCTGGGCATCTTTTGCCGTCCCGAGGCTGTTACGAAATTGCATCAGCTCTGCCTCGATTTCGTCGAGCGACCGGTTTGCACCCTCCCGGTCGAAGTCGTTCGAATCCGTGAAGCGCGAGCGTGTTGCCTCGAAAACGATTGAGGAATATTGCATGCCACAGGCTGATAACGCTGAAGCGGTGCGGGGCAGTATTACCGTGTCGCAACCTAGCTCCTGGGCGATCGGCATAATGTTGAAGCCCGCGGCACCGCCGCCGGCGACGATCACGCTCTCGCGCGGGTTGAGTCCGTCGTTGACGGTTATCTCACCAATCGCCTTGATCATTAGTTCGTTGGCGATGACCATGATCGAATGAGCCGTCTCGTCAACGCCCTTGCCCATGCTCTCTGCAAGTTTTGAGATCACTGTGACGGCTGCGTTGCGATTAAGCGACAGCCGCCCGCCGTTAAAATAGCCGGGGTCGATATAGCCAAGCACCAGCGCCGCATCGGTGACCGTCGGCTCCGTGCCCCCGGCGCCGTAGCAGGCAGGTCCAGGCACAGAACCTGCCGACTGGGGGCCAACCCGCAGCAATCCGCCTGGGTCCACCCAGGCTATCGAACCGCCACCTGCACCGACCGAACGGACATCCACAGTTGACGTTCCCATGATGTCACCGGTCCAAAGCGGGCCGAGCCATGAATCGCGCGAATAGATCAGGTTGCCGTCGCGTACTAGGCCGACATCGAAGGTCGTGCCGCCGGTATCGCAGACGATCACGTCGCCGCCCATTCGCTCCAGTGCTGAATAAGCACGCGCAGCGACTGGGGCCATGGCCGGACCGGACTTGAGTGTGTTGATTGGGCGTTCGACGAGGGATTCGACCTCCTGGCAACCACCGACGGCCGTCGAAACCAGTAGGTCGCCGGTGAACCCGCTGGTCGCGAGGTCCGTGCGCATCTGGCGCAGGTGCGCCTGCATCAAGGGCTTCAGTGAGGCGTCGATCGCCGTCGCCGAGGCACGGCGATACTCGCGGAGAATCGGAGCGAGCCGGTGAGATAGGGTGTAAGGGACGCCGGGCATGATCTCCTCGATCAGCTCGCCTAGCCGGGCCTCATGGGCCTCGTTGGCAATCGACCAGAGCAGGGACACCGCGATGGCCTCGAAGCCGCGCACCTTCAGTGTCTCGATTGTTTCGCGGGCCTGGGCTTCGTCGAGCGGCCGGACGACTTCGCCCGATGCACCAATGCGCTCATTGATCTCGAAGGTCCGCCGGCGGGGAATATAGGGCTGCGGGTAGTCGTAACTATAGTCATGCGGGCCGTGTTTCCCCCCCTCCTTGAACACCAGGATGTCACGGAAACCCGTGGTCGTCAGGAAAGCCGTACGCGCGGTCTGCTTTGTTACGATCGCGTTGGTTGCACGGGTCGTGCCGTAGATCAGCAGGTCTGTGGCGGTCAACATATCCTTTGGTGTCGTCTCGAATGTCTCGGCGACGACCTCAAGCGCGCTTAGCATGCCCTCGGAAATCCGGTCTGGTGTTGTCAGCGCCTTGCCGACATGGAACTGACCGTCTTCACTCAGCACGACCATATCTGTGAACGTGCCGCCGGTGTCGACGGAGATGCGGTAACCCATAACTTCTTCCCCTTGTGTGAACCCCGCAGCGCATGTTGATTTACCTGCGACGAGACGCGCCTCTTGCGTCATAGTTTAATATTCTAACACCTGAGTATGAGACGCAACGGAGTTGAAAGATGGATTACGCCGAAAGGGGTTATGGCGACGGCGAGGTTGGCTGGGGTGAACACCCCGCTGTGGTGGTCGTCGACTTTCAGCGCGGATTTACCGACCCGGAATTCCGGATGGGTGGGGCGCCGATGATTGATGCCGCTGTAGAACGCACCGTGGACGTGATGCGCGCAGCCAAGGACGCCCACTTTCCTGTGGCGGCTTGCGTGATGGGTTATAACTCCCGGGCTGCGATGCCTCACTGGAAGATTGCACCGTTGCGTGACGAGCTGGTAGAGGGGCACCCTTCGGTTGATCTTGATCCGCGGATTGCAGCGGCGGGACCGGATTTAGTGGTAACCAAGGGAGCTCCCTCAATTTTTTTCAACACCCAAGTGGCCCCCTTCTTGATTAAGCACGGGGTGGACACTGTAGTAGTGACAGGGTGCATCACTTCGGGTTGTGTGCGTGCTTCTGTTATTGATGCGTTCAGCCTCGGCTTCCGGACCATCGTGCCCGAGGACTGTGTTGGTGATCATGACGAGGAACCCCATAGGGCTAACCTGCGCGACGTGCACCGGCGCTACGCCGACGTCGTCGATGCGGACACGGTGCTCTCAAACTTCGAAAAACTTCGCGGGCAAAACGGTTAGTCGGGGTCGTTTTGCGCTCTCGTGATCCAATAGACGACGAGGCAATGTCGTGGCGCAGCCAAATTTTCTGAATGTTGGTGTAATTGGCACCGGCTGGGTTGGTGGAATTCGCGCGAATTCTTGTGCCCATAGTGCGTTGGTTGATGAGTTGCATATAGCCGAGATTGATGCCGGACGACAGAGACAGATCATCGCCGAGACGGACCCGGCATCGATCACAGATAATTGGCAGACCCTGATCGATAATAATTCGATCGACCTGATTATCATCGCGATGACACCGGAGACGGCACGCTTTCCGATTGTTATGGCGGCCCTAAACGCGGGCAAGCATGTTTTTGTGGAGAAGCCCCTTGCACCTAGCATCTCCGAGGCTGAAGATGCGTATGCGCTGGCCACTGCGAAGAAGTTGAAGATATCCATTGGATATTCACGCCGTTTCGACCCGCGGTATGTTTACGTGAAGAAGGCGCTAATGGACGGAGCAATTGGCGAGCCGGTAACTTGCCTGATTTCGCGCCACTCAACCCGTGAACTGGGTGAAAAGATTACCGGCCGATCGAAAATGTCGCCCACCTCGATCGGTGGCGTCCATGATCTGGATTTCCTCCTTTGGTGTCTGCAGCCTCGGAAGCCGATCCGGGTATATTCGCAGCAGGCGGGTAAGCTATTCAGTCGGAAGAGCGATACACCAGACCATCAATGGGTGATGGTCACAATGGATGATGGCACGACCATTACCGCTGGTGTCGGCTGGATTCTGCCGGTGGGTTACCCCAACTATGTTCAGGCTTGGATAGAGGTGGTTGGGACCGAGGGTGCGCTGACCATTGATGACACCCACAAGGAGGTGCAGTTCAATAATGTCAAAGATGGCATCCGGTATCCGATGTCGTCCATGCCTGGTGAGCCCGTCGATCACGTATTCGCTGGTTCCATGCAGGACGAGACTGTCCATTTTCTAGAGGCCGTCGCCTATGATCGTCCGGCCATGGTCACTCCCGAAGAGGCTATCCTTGTCATGAAGGTATACAATGCGGCCGATCTATCTGCCGAACGAGGTGAACCTGTGTTTCTGCCGCGTAACGGTTCCTAGGCCCACGAGTGCCGAACGCCTAAAGATGTTTCTTAAACCAGGCGGAGGTTTCCCGCGCGACGGTTTCGAAATGTTCTGAGTTAGAGAACTCATAGACCTGGTTGTGGCGGGCCTCGGGCAACTCGATGAGTTTTTTGGGCTCGCCGCATTTTTCGAATGTCAGTCGTGCTTCCTCGGGGGGTACCATCGCGTCGTAGCCGGCAGCGAAGAATAGCACTGGGCGCGGTGATATACGGTCGACTACCCAATCGGGCTTGTAGCGGAATGCCGCTTCCACGCTTTCCATGTCGACATACGGGTCGTCCGCAACCCCGTGTTCCTCGACGGTCATCGTTGGCTTGTCGGTGGCGTCTGGGTCGAGCGGATAGATATCGTAACGATAGATATCCTTCTTTTCTCCAGTAACCACGCGTTGCTGCGCCTCGGCTTGCACGCCATCACGGAATTTGTACCAGTCATAGGCTGATCGAACCGAACGTAGCCATCGTGCCCCATCATGCACTCCGACGGCGGATACAACGACCTTGAGTCGGGGGTCGAAGGCCGCAGCCCAGATCGCGTTGGCCGCGCCAAAACTCGACCCGTACACACCGATGCGTTCGACATCGACACCGTCGACGGTCTCCAAATAGGTGGCCGCGTCATAGACGTTCTGCGCCTGTTCAAGCGGTCGGTGCCGCCGCCGTGGACCCTCGGCCTCGCCATAGCCGACATAGTCGGGTGCCAGTGCGAGGAAACCCTCGCGGGCCATGTGGCGGGGAATGTCCACAGTCGCCACATTCTTCCGGCCGGAGTAACCAGTGAGGCTGATGACCGCCGGCAGAGCGGGGTCTCCCGGGCGCCAGTCCGCAGGGCGATACAGATGCGCCGTGATTCTGTGGCCGTCGCTGTAGAAGGCGACATCTTTCTTAGTGTAAGTGTCGTCGGTCATACAATGCCCACGCAGTTTCTCGCGCGCGTTTAATTTTTATTAAGCTCAAGAATACTCATATTGGTCGAGTACAGTTAAAAATAAAAGTTTGAATGAAAGACATTACTTATGCCCGCAACCACCGACCCGACGTCTGAAATTAACACGGGTCTTATCTATTGGCGCGGCCCAATGGGCCTTCCGGAATTCAATCGCATCGACGACCATGATTTTGTGGCGGCATTTGCTTCGGCGCTGCCGGCCCATCTTGAAGAGATCAATGCGATTGCCGGCAATCCGAATGCTCCGACCTTTGAGAACACTATCACGGCGCTCGAACGGGCGGGTGAGATGTATGATCGCGTGTCAAAAGTCTTCTGGAATCTGTCGGGTGCGAATACCAGCGATACGCTGCAGGTCTTGGAACGGCAGTTGTCTCCGGAACTGTCGCGGCACCACTCGGCGATCATGATGAATACTGCGCTGTTCGCTCGCATCGACGTGCTCTATCAGGAGCGAGACAATCTCGAACTCGATGGTGAGGCTGCGCGGGTGTTGGAGTTAACTTGGAAAAGTTTCTTGCGCTCCGGCGCTCAGCTCAATGCGGATGATCAGAAACGTCTGATGGAAATCAACGAGCGCCTAGCGTCGCTGGGTACGGCATTCGCGCAGAATGTACTCGCAGACGAGAGCGATTACGCCTTAGTTCTGGAATTCGACAACGATTTGGCTGGACTGCCAGACTTCCTGGTTTCCAGCATGGCGGTGGCGGCCGAGGAACGCGGGCATGTTGGCAAGCATTCGGTAACTCTGTCGCGGTCTATAATCGAACCTTTCTTGACGTTCTCTACCCGCCGCGATTTGCGCGAGGAGGTGTTCCGGGCTTGGGTCGCGCGCGGCGAGGGTCCGGGCGACACGGATAACCGTCCTATTGTCGCTGAAATGGTGCACCTGCGCGCGGAAAAGGCAGTGCTTCTGGGCTATCAAAGTTTTGCTCATTTCAAGCTCGATAATACCATGGCCAAGACGCCTGAGGCGGTGCGCGGCCTACTAGATACCGTTTGGGACAAAGCCCGCCGGCGGGCGGTTGAGGAGGCCGAGGATCTGGAGGCCCTGATCGCTGCCGAGGGTCATAATCACGCGGTCGCACCTTGGGACTGGCGCTACTATGCTGAAAAGCAGCGGGTCGCCCGTTTCGATTTGAATGAGGCCGAGCTTAAGCCCTACCTACAGCTAGAGAAGATGATCGAGGCGGCCTTTGATACGGCGAACCGCTTGTTCGGCATAAGCTTCCGGCAGCATAAGGGTGTCGCAGCTTATCACCCGGATGTTAGTGTCTTTGATGTACTTGACGTAGACGGTGCACGGATCGCCGTGTTCCTCGCGGACTATTTTGCCCGACCGTCCAAGCGGTCCGGCGCATGGATGAGTTCCTTTCAGGACCAGCATCGCCTTGCGGGCGCCGACGCAAACGAAAGCCAGATACCGATCGTCGTTAATGTGATGAACTTCGCCAAGGCTGCCGCGGGCGCGCCGGTCCTGATCACGATGGATGATGCGCGTACGCTCTTTCACGAGTTCGGACATGCCCTGCACGGCATGCTCTCCGACGTCACCTATCCGTCGATCTCGGGCACCGCGGTCAGCCGAGACTTCGTGGAGCTGCCGTCCCAGCTTTACGAGCACTGGCTCACGGTTACGGACGTACTGCATCGCTTCGCCGTCCATCACCGGACGGGTGAACCGATTCCGGCCGAGCTCCTTGTGAAGTTGCGTGCGGCGGAAAAGTTCAACAAAGGTTTTGCGAATGTGGAGTTCACCGCTTCTGCTCTGGTTGACATGGCGTTCCATGTGCTCGACCCGGCCGCGGCTGCGAATATCGATCCGGCGGCCTTTCAGGCTGAAATTCTCGCGGGCCTCGACATGCCGACGGAGATTGTCATGCGGCATGCAACACCGCATTTTGCGCATGTGTTCGCGGGCGATGGTTACTCGGCCGGTTACTATTCCTATATGTGGTCGGGCGTGCTGGATGCGGATGCCTTTGGTTCGTTCACGGAGGCGGGTGATCCGTTCGACAGAGCGACGGCGCAGCGCCTGAAGGAGAGCATCTATTCCTCGGGTGGATCGATGGACCCGGAGGAAGCCTATGTGGCTTTCCGCGGCAAGCTGCCGACCCTGGAAGCGCTCCTAGAGAAGGAAGGGCTGGCCTAGGTCTCTTTTGGCGCCGTGTATCCGGCGTACAAGCTTGTTTCATTGATCAGTTCGCGCAAACTTGGATAACCGGTGCTCGTGACCCTTTCGGCATTGAGGTCGCTCGGTTAGGATCGGCAGCCTTACGTGATTCCTGGAAAATGAAAAATTCACGATGGTCGCCGATATGCCAGACGCGTCAATCAAGGATATCGAAATATTTTACCATGGAGAGCGGCCGCTCATCATGCGTCTGATCCGGCCCGACGGCCCCGGTCCGTTTCCGGTCATCCTTGATTTGCATGGTGGCTGCTGGTGTATAGGCGAGCCGTCGGAGTGCGAAACGCGTGGCCAGGTATTTGCCGCGGCGGGGATGGCTTCGGCGGCACTGGACTTTCGTCAAGCTGAGGAGCGCTATCCGTCGTCGCTTCAAGACATCAACTACGCGTTGCGTTGGCTGAAAGCGTATGCCGGTGAATTAAAGCTCGATGCTGGACGTGTCGGCATCCTTGGGCAGTCTAGCGGCGGTCATCTGGCGATGCTCGCGGCCATGCGCCCTAACGATCCACGCTACGGTACCCTGCCGCTAGAGGCGGCGGTCGATGCCGGCGTGCGATGTGTGGGCATGATGTGGCCCGTTATCAACCCCCTGTCGCGCTATCGGAGGGTGATCGGCCTACGCGCGACCGGCGATCCGCCAGCTTGGGTCGCCGATCTGCCCGAGCGCCACGATACTTACTGGGTCAGCGAGGACAATATGGAGGAGGGAAACCCGATGCTGGTGCTTGAACGCGCCGAGCGGGTCGAGACGCCGCCGGCGATCTGGTTCCAGGGAACACCTGATCCGGTTCATGACTATCGCGACCCGGAATCAATGCGCAAACTCAACGAGCCGGAACGCTTCGTCGATAATTATCGACGTGCTGGCGGCGTGATTGAGATTACCTATGTAGACCAGGTGAATCGGTCCGACCCGGCACTTCTGGGGCCGCTGGTCGCTTTTTTCCGACATAATCTGATATGACCAAACCCACAAGAGGAGTAATGCCATGCCGGAAGGCCTGATCGCCGTGACTGGTGCGACCGGGGTTACCGGGCTCCATCTTGCGCCGTTGCTGGCTGAACGGGAGCTTAGGTTGCGCTATCTCGTGCGCGATGTGGAGAAGGCCCGAGTGGCTCTTGGTGCGGCGCTTGGGCCGGATACGGAGTTGGTCGCGGCCGATCTGGATGATCGCGCGTCTTATGAACGTGCGCTCGTCGGGGTGCATACGCTGTATCTGAATTCTGGCCACAGCCCGGTGCTGGAACAACAGCAGACCAACGCGATAGAGGCAGCCATTGCCGCGGGATGCGAGCGCATCGTGAAACTTTCCGGAAACATCGATTCGCCCGCGCCTATCCCCGAGGCGCATAAGGCGCTGGAGGCACGGATTGCGGCCAGCGGGCTGCGGTACACCTTTCTCCGACCGAACTTCTACATGACCAACCTGCACTACCTGGCAGCCGGCTTGAAAGATGCAGATGTGTTCATCAGCGCGATTCCCCGTGATGTAACCATGAGCATGACCGACCCACGCGACGTGGCTGATCTAGCTGCGGCGGTTATCGCCGACGACGCAGGGCATGATGGCCAAGGCTACTATCAGACTGGTGCGGCCGTCAGTCTCGATGATGTTGCTGACACCTTTAGCCGGGTTCTTGACCGGGACATTCACTACCGGATGGTCAATGTCGATGTCTGGAAAGATATAGTGACGAAGCGCGGTCTGCCGTCATGGCTGATTGAGCATCAGGTTAAGATGATCGGCTTCGCCGCCAACGGCGCCTATTCCTATGTCACGAATGTGACTGGAGAGATTGCGGGTCACCCTGCCCGTACTCTTGAGGCGTTTATCGCCGATTACTCTGGCGCGTTTGCTCGGACAAGTTGACTGTCGCGGCGAACGTATACGCGATGTGTGTTTTTTCCGCAGATGGTATCGGTGCGCAGGTCACGGACTGTGCCCGGCGGGTGCCCGATGCTGTCAGCGCCGTGATGAGGTTAGCGGTCTAGTTGCTCAAACCGAGCAGTTCTCGCGCCTGGTCTATCGTGGCGACGTTTTCGCCCTGCGACTGAATGATGCCGACGGCGTGTTCGACGAGCTGCGCGTTGCCCGAAGCGAGCTCGCCGCGGGCGATATAGAGATTGTCCTCGAGCCCGACCCGGCAATGGCCGCCTAGCTCCGTGGCCGTTTTCACCATCGGCATTTCGTGGCGCGAGATGCCGAAAGATGCCCAGATGGCATTCTTGGGGGCTAGGTCGCGCATTAGCGCCATTGCGTCGCGCGAGGCGGGCGCCCCCCAAGAAATACCGAGGCAAAACTGGAACAGCGGGGTCGGATCGGCGATGTCGCCGTCGGCACACATCTGTGCCGCCAAGCGCACATGGCCGGTGTCGAACACCTCGAGCTCTGGCTTGACGCCGGCGTCCTGGATCATGCGTGCCATGTGCCTCAGGATTGCTGGAGAGTTAACCATGTTCCATTCGCCGAAATTCATAGAAGCGACATCGAGCGAGCAGATATCCGGCTTCAGCGCCACGACATGCTCGACGCGTTTCTCCGCGGCAAACATGGCGCTCGTTGCGCCGGCGGTCATCGGATTCGCCGGGTCGGGAACGAAACGGCCACCGGGCCCGGTGGTAAGGTTGATGATCACTGGAGAACCCGAATCACGAATCCGCGCGACGACCTCGGCGTAGTATTCGAGCTTGGTGCTTGCCTTGCCGGTTTCGGGATTACGCACATGAATATGTGCGATTGCGGCGCCAGACTTGTTGGCCGCGATTGCCTCGTTGGCGATCTCTTCGGGGGTGACCGGTACGGCGGGGTTCATGCCTGTAGAATCCGCGGATCCCGTGACGGCACAGGCGAGTATGACGGAGCGTGACATGCTGTTTTCCTTTTGCAAAATGAAAAGCGTTTCTGCGGATCTGGGTATCCGGCCACGCTACCTCAGGGGAGCGGCTATGGGAACACAGGTCGCCTGCGCTGCTAAACCCATAGAAAATTAGAATAATTGGCGGAGGGAGAGAGATTCGAACTCTCGGAACGCTTGCACGCTCAACGGTTTTCGAGACCGCCCCGTTCAACCACTCCGGCACCCCTCCGCCGACTGTCTGATATCTTATGGAATATCCAGGACAGGCCCGCAACGGGAGCGAGCGGAGCGGTTCTACCGCACCCGTCAACCAACCTGCAACCCGCTGCGAGAACCCACTTTTTTAAAGATTCTCGGTCCTCTACAGTGGTTGACACGCGTAGCTGGCGGCGTATAGTCCGCCGCACTTGATGGACTGCTAGGAATCTGAGCAGTCAGACTTGTTTTTGCTGGATTATTTGGCACTCGGGCGACCGCGCTGGCGCGGGTGCCGCGACACAACGGATGCGGATTATGTACGCAGTCATTCAAACTGGCGGGAAACAGTATCGCGTCGCTAATGGAGACGTGATCACTGTCGAGAAGCTCGAGGGCGAGGCTGGCAGCACACTGTCGATCGCGCCGGTACTGATGCTGAACGACGGCAAGGACACCCAGGTGGGCACGCCGATTGTCGAGGGTGCTGCCGTAACCGCAGAGGTCGTAGAGCAGGCTCGTGGTAAGAAGATTGTCGTCTTTAAGAAAAAGCGCCGCCAAGGTTATCAGCGCACCCATGGCCATCGCCAGGAGCAGACGGTGCTGCGCGTGGTCGATGTGACAGGTAAGGCGAGGGCGCCTGCAAAGAAGGCTAACAGGGCCGCTCCGGAGGCGGACGAGGTGCCGACCGAGGCTAAGGCGAAGCCCGCCGCTAAGAAGGCCGCGAGCACTACCAAGAAATCCGTTTCCAAGAAGCCCGCCGCTAAGAAGGCCGCGAGCACTGCCAGGAAATCCGCTTCCAAGAAGCCCGCCGCTAAGAAGGCCGCGGGTACTGCCAAGAAATCCGCTTCCAAGAAGCCTGCGGCGAAGAAGCCTGCGAATAAAAAGTCCGGGGCGGACAAGGAGTAATTAGACATGGCACATAAAAAGGCAGGTGGTAGTTCACGGAACGGTCGTGATTCCGCGGGGCGGCGTCTCGGCGTCAAGAAGTACGGTGGGGAAGCGGTAATTCCCGGCAACATCATTATTCGCCAACGCGGCACCAAATTCCATCCCGGCGACAATGTCGGTATCGGCAAGGATCACACCATCTTCGCGATGAGCGAGGGTAAGGTTGAGTTTTCCCGTAAGACCGGCGGACGGACTTATGTGTCGGTGGTTCCGCTGGCCTGAAGAGGTTGCCGCGAGACTGTCTTATTCGGGGAGATTGGCCAGCCGATCTCCCCGTTTTTCGTTTAGAGATCGGATCATGAAATTTCTCGATCAGGCTAAGGTTTATCTGCGCTCCGGCGATGGCGGTAATGGCTGCATTAGTTTCCGGCGTGAAGCAAATGTGCCCCGAGGAGGGCCCGACGGCGGAGATGGCGGTCGCGGCGGTGATGTGGTTGCGGTTTGTGTGGAGGGCCTTAACACGCTGATCGACTATCGCTATCGCCAGCACTTCAAGGCGGAACGCGGCACCGACGGCATGGGGAAGGACCGCTACGGCGCCGGCGGCAAGGACTCTATACTTGAACTGCCCGTAGGCACGCAGGTTTTCGCCGAGGATGGTAAGACGTTGATCGCCGATCTGATGAAGGCGGGTGAGCGCATTACGCTGCTTGAAGGGGGCCAGGGCGGTCGCGGGAACATCCATTTTAAGAGTTCGACCAACCAGGCGCCGCGCCGCGCGGACACTGGCGGCGAGGCGCAGGAGATGTGGGTTTGGCTGCGGCTGAAGCTGATCGCTGATGCCGGGCTCGTAGGTCTTCCAAATGCTGGAAAGTCGACGCTCTTGTCGGTTGTAAGCTCAGCACAGCAGAAGATTGCAGATTATCCGTTTACAACTCTCTATCCGGGCCTCGGTGTTGTCGAGAACGACGACAGAGCCTTCGTGCTGGCTGACATCCCGGGGCTGATAGAGGGAGCCCATGAGGGAAAGGGTCTGGGCGACCGGTTTCTCGGTCATGTGGAGCGCTGCCGGGTTTTGCTGCATTTAGTAGACGTAACTCTGGGCGCGAGGGTCGCGAGCGAGGCCTATAGCACGGTGCGCGCGGAACTCGATGCTTATGGTGCTGGACTTTCCGATAAGCGTGAAATTTTGGCGCTCAGTAAGTGCGATGCTGCATTGCCAGAAGATATCGCCGAATGCCGCGCCGCGCTCAACGAAGCCGGCGCTGCAGACATACGAGAGATTTCAGCGATTTCAGGCAGGGGCATGACAGAGACCCTGCGGAGGCTAGGCCGGGTTATTGATGCAGAAAAGGAAGCGGAAGAGACGGGTACGGAGACGATTATGGAGTTGGTCCGGTGAACGGCGCGCGGCGCCTGTCCGGTAGCAAGCGAGTCGTTGTGAAGATTGGATCGGCGCTGTTGGCCGATGACGATGGCCGGCTGCGTGCCGATTGGCTAGACGGGCTCGCTGGAGATATTACCCGGCTTAGGGGTGACGGTATAGAGATGATGATTGTTTCCTCGGGCGCCATTGCGGTCGGCCGCAGATTGCTCGGGCTCGCGCGCGGTCCGCGAAACCGTGCCCTCCGTCTCGAGGAAAGCCAAGCCGCGGCGGCAACTGGCCAGGTGCGCTTGGCGCATGCATGGCAGGAGGCGCTCGGAGGATACGACGTTCCGGTTGCACAGGTTCTCCTTACCATCGAGGACACCGAAGATCGCCGCCGCCACCTGAATGCGCGCAATACTATCGCGACCCTGTTGCGGTTGGGCGTGGTTCCGGTAATCAATGAGAATGACACCGTGGCGACCGACGAAATCCGGTTCGGCGACAACGATCGTCTGGCCGCGCGGGTTGCCCAGATGATGGGAGCCGATACCTGCGTAATTCTATCGGATATTGACGGCCTATATACGGCTGATCCAACGAAGGAAGCTGCAGCGGAACATGTGCCCGAGGTGGTGTCGATCACGTCCGAGATCACAGCCATGGCCGGGGAAACTGCAGGTGATGACGGGTCCGGCGGAATGATAACTAAGATCGAGGCAGCCCGGATCACTATGCAGTCAGGATGTCGCCTGGTGATTGCCGACGGGCGCGATACCCATCCGTTGGTAGCGCTGGAAGATGGTGCGCGTGCCACTTGGTTCATCTCAAACGCCGAACCACACACGGCCCGCAAGCTCTGGATTGCGGGGACTCTCAAACCCGAGGGTCGAATCACCATAGACGCTGGCGCCGCCCGCGCACTCGCGCGTGGAACGAGCCTCCTGCCGGCCGGCGTCACCGCCGTCGAAGGCCATTTCGAACGCGGCGACCCGGTTTTGGTATGCGATGCGCAGGGCCGGGAGCTTGCACGCGGGCTCATCGCCTATGACAGCGCGGATGCGGAACGAATTCTAGGCCGACAGTCCGGCGAGATAGAGAATATCCTTGGATATCGTGGCCGCGAAGAAATGATTCACCGCGATGATCTAGTTGAAAGTTGAGAGGCCTTCAATAGTTTTCGCGCGCACCAGACACCCTATCGGCCGCGTCATCGTTTTGGCAAAGTTGTTGGCCGCTGTTGCCCATGCGGCAATTCTCGTGCGCTTCTGGTCAATTCCTCTCGGAGTTTGGAACAGCGTCCCGCATGCCAGAGAGCAATCGGGATGAATTTAGGCGTTAAATTGTTTATCGTCGCCGGCGAGTTTTCGGCATAGGTCGGAGAAAAGATATGACAGCAGCACAAGACGTTTCGGTGGATGAAGCTGATATCCGAGCCATGATGCGGGGCATTGGCGTGGCGGCAAAGGTGGCTGCGTATAAGCTCGCAGGCGCGACTGCGGAGTCTAAGAATGCCGCACTGCATGGCGCTGCGGCGGCTATCCGCGCACGTAAGGACGAGATACTCGCGGCTAACGCTGATGACGTGAACCAAGCCGAGGCTAAGGGTGTCAAGGGCTCGTTTTTGGACCGACTGACCCTGGACGATGACCGGGTTGAAATGATGGCACATGGATTGGAGGAAGTTGCAAGCCTTGCGGACCCTGTCGGTACTGTGCTGGCTGAGTGGGAGCGCCCCAACGGGCTCAAGATCACCCGGGTCCGGGTGCCTCTCGGGGTGATTGGGGTGATCTATGAATCACGACCCAATGTTACGGCGGATGCTGGTGGACTTTGCCTCAAGGCTGGCAATGCGGCGATCCTGCGGGGCGGTTCCGAGAGTTTCCAATCCTCACGGGCCATCCTTTCGGGTTTGCGGGACGGGCTGCGCACGGCAGGTCTGCCCGAGGATGCGATACAGGCACCATTTTCAGCTGATAGAGCCGCCGTCGGCGCGATGTTGACCATGGTGGACTCCATTGATGTGATTGTGCCGCGCGGCGGTAAGTCGCTGATAGAGCGCGTACAGACGGAAAGTCGCATCCCGGTGTTCGCGCACCTCGAGGGGCTTTGTCATACTTACGTTCATTGTGCAGCGGATACCCAGATGGCGCGGGATATTGTCCTCAACTCCAAGATGCGACGCACGGGCATTTGCGGTGCGACTGAGACTGTTCTGATTGATCGATCAATCGCGCCTGAACTTCTAAGCCCGATCGTCGATGATCTTGTGGGGGCAGGCTGTGAGGTGCGCGGCGATGCGTCAGCCCGGGATATCGACGGTCGGATTGTACCGGCCAATGATGATGATTGGGACACTGAGTATCTCGATGCTATCGTCTCCGTGCGCGTGGTCGACGACATCGATGATGCCATCACCCATGTTAACAACCATGGTTCGAATCATACTGATGCGATCGTCACTGCTGATACCGCGGCGGCCGAACGCTTTCTGGCCAATATCGACAGCGGTATTGTGCTTCACAACGCATCGACCCAATTCGCTGATGGCGGTGAGTTCGGGATGGGTGCGGAGATTGGTATCTCAACAGGCAAAATGCATGCACGTGGGCCCGTTGGGGCCGAGCAGCTGACCAGCTACAAATATGTGGTGCGCGGCGCCGGGCAGATCCGGCCCTGATTTCGATGCCAAACACCCGAGCTGTCGTCATGCGTGCCGGTAGTGTGCATCATGACGGCCGACGAATTGGCCTGTTGGGGGGATCCTTTAATCCGGCCCATGATGGTCACCACTATATCAGTGCCATGGCGCTGGCGCGTTTGAGGCTTGATGAGGTCTGGTGGTTGGTATCCCCGCAGAATCCACTAAAGCCGGAAACCGGTATGGCGCCCCTTAAGTCGCGACTCGCTAGCGCGGCGAGTGTCGCAAGGGATCGCCGCATTCGGGTTTCAGATATTGAGACGGAACTTGGCACGCGTTACACGGCCGATTCCCTGAAAGCAATAAAAACCCGCTACCCTGCAGCGCGATTCGTCTGGTTAATGGGAGCTGACAACTTAGTTCAGATTCCCCGCTGGCGGGCATGGACACAAATATTTAATACGATACCCATTGCCGTATTTGCTCGCGATTCATATGATTCCAGGGCGCTGTCGGGGCTCGCAGCCGTTCGCTTTAATCGTGCGAGAGTCCCCGAACGCGCTGCGCGATTGCTGCCAAACTCGGTGTCACCTGCCTGGGCTTTTTTGCGGATCAAGCCGCACCCGGCAACGGCAACGGAGCTTCGGCGAAACGGCAGGTGGTCAGTCGATAGAAATGACTGAATGCAACGGCCATCCGGTGCCATTTGGAGGTGTAGTTTGAGAATGAGGATCTCGTCATAGCACGCAAACAAAAGGCTTCTTCGCAGCCAACAGCGGAGGCCCTCCTAGCGCTCGTTGAACAATCTCTCGACGACAACAAGGCCGATGACATCAAGGTCATTCCCCTTGAAGGTAAATCCGATATCGCAGATTTCATGGTTGTTGCCAGCGGTACGTCCGGGCGGCGTCTAGATTCCATTACGGAACATCTCCTCGGTCGTCTAAAAACAGCCGGTGTGAAAGGGATGCATGCGGAGGGTAGACAATCGGGGGAGTGGGTCCTTGTCGACGCCGGCGACGTCATCGTGCATCTATTCAGGCCGGAGTTCCGCGAGCATTATGCGATTGAAAAGCTCTGGGAAGCGGAGTTTTCCAATAGGGTTTCGCAGGAGGCGTGGCCCGCCTGATTGCGGAGACGAATTTGAAGATAACCATAGGCGCGATTGGTCGTGCGCGCGGAGGGCCCGAGGCGGTCCTTTTGGAGAATTTTAAGAAACGGATCACCGCTTGGCCGGTCCGCGTGCGGGAGTTTGAGCTTAGGCGGAAGGTCGCCGCTGACCGTATCTCGGACCTAGAGGGGGAGCTTCTTCTCTCGGCCGTACCGGATGGAGCTCATGTGGTTGTGCTCGATGAGACGGGAAAGCTTACGACGAGTGCTGGGCTCGCTAAGAATATGGTTGATCTTCAGGACCAAGGATACCGAAATCTCGTTTTCCTTATTGGTGGTGCGAATGGACATGCCGACGCTGTACGTGCGCGGGCCAACAGAATTACCGCGTTCGGACGGAATACTTGGCCACACCTCTTGATGCGCGCGCTGCTGGTGGAACAAATCTACCGAGCCCAGCAAATCATTGCTCGTCACCCCTATCATCGTCCCTGACGCCCGCGCGCAACGCTGGCGGATAGGCCCCGAATCGGGCACAAGCACCGCGTTTAAGGCGAACGGTCGTTTAGGAATGGAAAATAGTGGATGAACTACCTGATCATAATGCGCCACGGGCAGAGCCGGTGGAATTTGGAGAACCGGTTTACCGGCTGGGAGGATGTCGATCTGACCGCGGTGGGCGAGGACGAAGCGTGCCGGGCGGGGGAGCTCATAAAGGATTTCCCTATCGATGCCGTATATTCATCGACCCTGAAGCGGGCCCGTCGAACAGTGGAAATGGCACTTGATTCCGCGGACGAGGCGGGTGCTAATCTTGCTGGCCTGCGCGCCAAGGATGGCTGGCGGATAACCCATGATGATGCGCTTCGCGAACGAGATTATGGAGATCTGGTGGGTCTGAACAAGGCGGAGACGGCTGAGAAGTATGGCGATGAGCAGGTTCGCCTCTGGCGCCGCGGCTTTGAAGTCTGTCCGCCTAATGGCGAGAGCCTGGCGGATGTGGTCGAGCGTGTACGCCCCTATTATTATGCGGAGATTGGTCCTTTGGTCGAGACCGGTAGAAATGTTCTTATCTCCGCACACGGTAATAGCCTTCGCGCTCTTTTGCTTATCCTCGGCGAATATACAGCGGACGAAATTCCAAATGTGGAATTGCCGACGGGGCGGCCGCTCGTATTCGAGTTTACTGATGGCGTTAAACAGAAGAGCTACTATCTCGACGACTAACCGAATATGCGTACGTCGCCTTACCTTGGGTGGCATGGCGGTTTTTGCGTATGTCCTGCTTCCGCTCGCTGTTCTTCTCGAGAGACCGGTCGCTGCGCAATCCGAGGTGCCGGATGAAGCGCGTGAGCGGCTCGATAACGTTCGGGAAGCTATCACGGCAGACGAAAAGTCGGCCGCTGCGCTTGCCGAGGCGGCGGTGGTGCAGGCGCGCGAACTAGAAATACTGCGAGCCGAACTGCGCGCTGCCGCTCGGGCGGTGCATTCTCATGAAGCCGCGCTATACCAGAATGAGACAGAATTAGAACGGCTGGTAGGCGATGCGACAAAGAAGCGGGCTGCGCTCGATACCCGCCGGGTTCAACTCGCCGGCACGCTCGCGGCGTTACAGCGCCTTTCCTTACGGCCCATAACTACGCTGTTGGTAAGCCCCGGAGATCCTGGCGACGTTGTACGCAGCGGTCTTCTGTTGCGCTCCGTCGTACCGGAGATTGAGCGTCAGGCCCGCATCTTACGCGACGATATAGAGGTGCTTGGCGCGCTACGGATTCGTATTGAGGTTCGTCGCAGTGCGTTACAACAGGCGGTTGTCGATCTCCGGCGCGAACGTGGTCAGCTTCAGGTGCTGTCGGGTCGTAAGAATAGTATTCTGCAGCAGACGCGGAGCGCCCGATCTGCGGCTGAAGCGCGGGTGGCCATTCTGAACGAGGAGGCCCATACACTTGAGGGGCTATTGTTACGTCTACGTGAAAACGTTGCGGATGCCGAGCCAAGCTCTCGTCTAAATCCGGGAATACCATCCTCGAATTTCGTTTCGCCGAGCCTTTCGCCTGTAGGCTCTTCAATTGCGTCAGCACACGGGAATTTCACTCCACCTGTATACGGCCGGGTTGTTCAAGGCTTTGGGACACGGACCGCGGCGGGTCAAACGGCGCGCGGCATTACCTGGCAAACGCGGATGGATGCGACCGTCGTGTCGCCCTGGGATGGTCGAATTGTGTTTGCCGGGCCGTTCCGCCGTTTCGGCCAAATCTTGATCATCGATCATGGCGAGGGATATCATTCACTTATCGCCGGATTGGAGCGTATCGAGGTGGAGGCTGGCCAATGGGTGCTCGAGGGAGAACCTTTAGGCCGGACGTCCAAAGATACGCCATCCGAAAATGGCGCCAGCGAAGGTACGAAATTCGGGGGACAGGCCGCGCGGGCCAAAGACCGAACGGGTGGAACCAAGCTCTACATCGAGTTCCGCCGGGACGGACAACCGATCAACCCGTTGCCTTGGTTGGCAGCGCAAACAAACAGGACACAAGGCTAATGCGCAAACTGATCACGGCGTTCGCATTCTCTGCGATTTTGAGTTTAGTCCCGGCCGCGGCGATTGCAGCAGACTCTGACGAGGAGACATTTCGCCAGCTCGAGTTGTTCGGCGATATCTTCGAGCGTGTGCGCTCGCAATATGTCGACGAGAGGACCGACAAGGAACTTATCGAGTTCGCTATCAACGGCATGCTGCAGGCGCTCGACCCGCATTCGAGCTATCTGAACGAAGATAGTTTTCGCGATATGCAGGTGCAGACGCGCGGCGAATTTGGTGGCCTAGGAATTGAGGTTACTATGGAACAGGGCCTTGTCCGCGTGGTCTCTCCGATCGATGATACGCCGGCGGCACGCGCTGGGATCGAGGCGGGGGACTTAATCACCCATCTCGATGGTCAGACGGTGCTTGGCCTGACATTGTCTGAGGCCGTGGACAAGATGCGCGGCCGCATAGGTTCCAACATCAAACTGACTATCCGGCGCGAAGGGCGTGATACTTTCGATGTGGCAGTGACTCGCGACGTTATCCGTATCAAATCAGTCCGCAGCAGGGTGGAGGGCAATGTAGGCTACGTCCGCATCACTACCTTCAATGAGCAGACCGATGATGGTCTTACTGCGGCGATTTCTGATATCAAGAAAAAGCTGGGTGACGAGATGATCGGTGTTGTGCTCGATCTGCGGCGCAATCCGGGTGGTCTTCTTGACCAGGCAGTTAAGGTGTCGGACGCATTCCTCGATCGGGGTGAGATCGTTTCGACCCGGGGGCGTGACAAAGGCGATTCCCAGCGTTTCAACGCGCATAAGGGCGATCTCACGAACGGTTTGCCGATGGTGGTTCTGATCAATGGTGGTTCCGCATCGGCGTCGGAGATCGTTGCAGGCGCGCTTCAGGACCATAAGCGAGCTGTTGTCATGGGAACCGAGAGCTTCGGCAAGGGCTCGGTTCAGACTATCATGCCCATACCTGGTCATGGAGCCATGCGCCTCACGACCGCGTCCTATTTTACCCCAAGCGGCCGATCCATTCAGCAGACCGGAATCTCCCCGGACATCTTGGTCGAACCGGTACGGATCGAAACCGAGGAAACGCCGCGTGGCTTGCGCGAGCGTGATCTCCGAAATGCCCGCGACAATGAGGGCTTGGAAAGTGATGATGGAGCTGTTGTTGTATCCGAGGAGACGGCGCCGCTGCGGGATTACCAATTGGCCCGCGCGCTTGATCTTCTGAAGGGCATGGCGACCTATAACCTTCGGGCAACGAACTAGTCTAAGCTTCCGTGCCTCTCGATCCACAAGTTAGGCTATGAACGAGAAAAGTGGCGAGATATTGCGTGGTGGGAGATTGCGTACGATCCTGCCAGCAGTCCTTGCAGTGTTTTTTTTTGTTGTCCTGGCCGGGTTTGTTACTGCAGTCGTTGTCGGACTGATGATGGAACCGCCTGAGGTCGTTTCGGTGGTCGCTGTACGCGAGAGCAATACACCAGGTCCGTTAGGTAAAAGGGAGATGGGTCCGAATCCGGGATCTATAGCCGCGAATACGGCATCCACTGGATCGGCCATACCTCCACGGCGCGGATTGGAGCAACCCGCTGCCAAGTTAACACTCGAGGGCCCCGCACAAGGTCCGTTGAGTAAAAGGGAGGTGGATCCGAATTCGGAATCGACAGCCGAAAATACGGCATCCACTGCATCGGCCTTACCTCCACCGCGTCGAGCGGAGCCATCTAATGCCGATTCCGAATTCAGACCGATTGCGACCGGCAATAGCTGGGCCGAGATGTTTGAGGGATATGTGGTTCCTAAGGTACCGGTATCGTCTGTATCCGGCGGTGGTGGCTTTTCCCTAGCGCCTGACACGGTGCCGTCGGTCAAGAAGATGAGCATAGGGCCGCTGCCACGTATCGAGCTGATGAGCGTTGAACCATGGCGGGCCTATGCCCGCCCGTTCGACCAGCGCGACAATCGTCCCCGGGTGGCCGTAATACTCAGCGGCCTCGGGCTTTCGAGTGCCGCTACCGAGGCTGCGATACAGGGCTTGCCTGGCGAGGTGACGCTCGCGTTCCAGCCATTCGCTGACAATATACTGGAATGGATACGTTTGGCGCGCGCTGCGGGACACGAGGTGTTGCTCAATTTACCAACCGAACCGGTAGATTTTCCGGCGAATGATTTCGGATCGCGTGCGCTGTTTGTTGCGCTCTCGCCGAGTGAGAATGAGGAGCGGTTGCGTTGGGCTCTGTCACGAGCTACCGGCTACGTTGGTGTAGTTAACCATATGGGTTCGCGGTTCAGTTCGTCTCGCGAGAATATGCATCGGCTTTTGGCGGAGATTAAGGCGCGTGGATTACTGTATGTGGACGCACGATCGTCGGTAGGCAGTTTAGAGACAGTGATGGCTGCGCAGATGGAGGTACCGCAGGTGACCAACGATAGTTTTCTAGATGCGCGGGACGCTTCCCGTGTGACTATTGATGCCCGCCTGACCGAACTCGAACGTGTCGCCAAGGATACGGGAAATTCCCTTGCGATTGGGCAGGCGTTCCCGGTTACGATAGAGCGTGTGAGCAAATGGGCACGGACACTCGATCAAAAAGGATTGGTGCTAGTGCCCGTTTCTGCGGTGGTGAATATGCAGGACGACCGATGAATCCACTGATCGCGAGCGAAGCCGATGCCGCATTCTATCGACCCTGTGCTGGCATCATGCTGATTAACGAGTCGGGGTGTGTATGGGTGGGCGAGCGAATCGACTTTCCAGGTGCGTGGCAGATGCCCCAAGGAGGTATCAATATTGGCGAGGATCCGCGTGCGGCGGCCTTGCGTGAACTCGAGGAAGAGACGGCTGTGTCGAATGTTATATTCTTGGCGGAGGCGCCCGATTGGCTAAAATATGAGTTTCCGCCCGAACTCAGGGGGCGGTCCTGGAAGGGGCGCTGGCGCGGGCAGATGCAGAAATGGTTTGCCTACAGACACCTGGGTGATGACAACGAGATCGACGTGATGGGTGTTGACATGCCTGAGTTCCGACGCTGGCAGTGGGTCGATCTCGATGACGTGCCACGTCTTATCGTTGAGTTTAAGCGACCCGTCTATGAAGCGCTGGTCAAGACCTTCCGGCGGCATCTTGGCTGAGTTCAGACGGTTGCGGGCTCTTCGCGAGGCGCGCGCATGTTCATGAACCTGCAAGTTGCTCGGGCAATCCAATTTGATAGTCTGCCATGCGGCGTGAAGCCGACTGCCTTCAGGATGAGGGTCACCGCGCGTTCGACGTGCCGGGTCTCATAGAAGCCGTATGCACGCGACATGTAAGCGCGGATGCATTGCTTCCGGTTGTAGGGTTCACCATTGTTGTTAGCAGCGTAATAGGCGTATGCAAGCTCGTCGTCCTCGCTCTCGCCGATACGGCCGATTCCCACCATAAGTCGTCTGATCTTCCCCAGCCCCTCAATATCACGATATCGTTCCATGTGGGTGTAGAAGAGCTTGTAATGCCGAATCTCGTCCTTGGCGATCAACTGGCAGATTTCCCGTAGGACTGGTTCCTCCGTCGCCTCGCGCAATGCCGTGTAATAGGACGAAGTGCCGACCTCAACTATGCAGCGTGCAACGAGCTCGCCGCATCTCGTGCCTCGCACCGATTTCTCGGGGGCCACGGGGAGTTGGATTTTTTCTGAGAAATTGGTGAACCGCGATTTGAAGTCGAAGTCGGGGTCCGCCAGTTCGGCCCAGCGGGACAGAGCCATACCATGCTGGACCTCTTCTAGTGACCAGCGTCGCGCGGCGTTTTGGAAGTTCGGATCGTCGCTGAATACGTTACACAGATAATCCGCATAACTGTCGCCATTATACTCTACTATGGCCGCCGCTTTTACAACTCGCAGCATCTCGGGATCGACCTTCGACGGGTCAAACCGACTCCACGGGATGTCGTCTAGTGTCCAATATCTACTTCGAACTTCGGTCATGACATCAATTCAAAAAATTGCACGCGAATCCGGCATTCGCGACAACATTATATATCGTCGGTTTGATGTCGTAGTCAAAATACCGAGCGCAGAAGTATAAAACGGGTAAGGTTTTTATTGGTAAACTAGGTTGTCTATTGCGGCGAGTTTGGCACGTGCGGTTGCCACTCGCGCCTCGGCTAGTGCTAACTGCACCTCATTTCCGCCGGCATCGCGAATATCCTCATTTGCATCCTGCAGGTCCTTTTCCACGCTGGTCCGGTCTATCTCGTCGAGCGGGACCGCCTCTTCGGCGAGGACGGTACAGCGCGAGGTCGTGACTTCGGCGAATCCGCCGGCTACGAAGATTCGCGTTTTAACCGACCCGCCCTCAAAGACGTGGATCACGCCTGGACGGACGGTCGAGATCATGGGGGCGTGGCCGGGCAGGCAGCCAAAGTCCCCCTCGGCGCCGGGGACAACCACCATCTCAACATCTTCCGAGAGCAACAGCTTCTCGGGCGATACTAATTCGAACTGAACGGCGTTATCCGTCACGCGTCGTCTCCCGCTAGGCCGCCTCGGCGGCCATCGTCTGGGCCTTTTCGACGGCTTCGTCGATGGTGCCGACCATGTAGAAGGCCGCCTCGGGCAAGTCGTCATGCTCGCCGGCAACAATCTGCTGGAAGCCCTTAATTGTGTCTTCCAAGTTGACGAACTTTCCAGGCGAACCGGTAAAGACCTCAGCCACGTGGAAAGGCTGGGACAGGAAGCGCTGAATCTTTCGGGCCCGTGCCACTGTCAGTTTGTCTTCTTCAGAAAGCTCGTCCATGCCCAGGATCGCAATGATTTCTTGTAGGCCCTTATAGCTCTGCAGCGTCTCCTGAACAGCGCGGGCGACGCCGTAATGGTCCTCGCCGATGATGCGCGCATCCATGATGCGGCTCGTAGAGTCGAGAGGGTCGACGGCCGGGTAGATGCCTAGCTCCGCGATCTGACGCGACAGGGTCGTCGTCGCGTCAAGATGCGAGAATGTCGTTGCAGGCGCTGGGTCAGTTAAGTCATCTGCAGGCACGTAGATGGCTTGCACCGAGGTGATCGAACCCTTGTTCGTTGAGGTAATACGCTCCTGCAGGTTGCCGAGCTCGGTGCCCAAGGTCGGCTGATAGCCAACCGCCGAAGGGATGCGCCCGAGAAGCGCTGATACTTCCGAGCCCGCCTGGGTGAAGCGGAATATGTTGTCCACGAAGAACAGAACATCCTGGCCTTCTTCGTCGCGGAAATACTCGGCCTGGGTAAGGCCGGTCAGTGCGACGCGGGCACGGGCCCCCGGCGGCTCGTTCATCTGGCCATACACCAATGCGGCTTTGGATTCACCGTCGGGTTGAATGACACCCGATTCCATCATCTCGTGATAGAGATCGTTGCCCTCGCGGGTCCGCTCGCCGACACCCGCAAACACGGAGTAGCCGCCATGTCCCTTTGCGATGTTGTTGATAAGCTCCATGATCAGCACCGTCTTGCCAACGCCGGCACCGCCGAACAGACCGATCTTGCCGCCCTTGGCATACGGGGTAAGCAGGTCGACGACCTTGATGCCCGTAACCAATTGCTCGGTTTCCGTGGATTGGTCCACAAATTCCGGCGCAGTGCGGTGAATCGGGAAATTCTGAGAGGTACTGATATCGCCGCGTTCATCGATCGGTTCACCGATCACGTTCATGATTCGCCCGAGCGTTTCCGGTCCGACTGGCACGCTGATCGGGGTACCCATATCGACCGCCTCCTGACCACGCACGAGGCCTTCGGTTGTGTCCATAGCGATGGTGCGCACGGTGTTTTCACCAAGATGTTGCGCTACCTCGAGAACTAGGCGGTTGCCATGGTTATCAGCCTCTAGCGCATTCAGGATCGGCGGCAGTTCGCTGTCGAACTGGACGTCGACGACCGCGCCGAGAACCTGTGAGATCTTGCCGACAATATTCTTGGACATGTTTCTTCTCCTCGCCCGTTGTGAGCCGAGTGGTCTAGAGCGCTTCCGCGCCAGAGATGATTTCGATGAGTTCCGTGGTGATCGCCGCTTGGCGGGTTCGGTTGTACTCGATGGTCAGGCGATCTATCATTTCGCCCGCATTCCGCGTCGCGCTATCCATCGCCGTCATCCGCGCGCCCTGTTCCGAGGCGAAAGATTCGAGCATGGCCCGGAAGATTTGGACCGACAGGTTGCGCGGCAAGAGGTCTGTCAGGATGTCTTTTTCGTTTGGTTCATACTCGTATGCTGCATTGCCCTTGACTTCGTTGTCGTCGTCCTTCGCCTCGTCCGTCTCGGGCAGCGCGAAGGGGATAAGCTGCTGCGGGGTGACATCTTGGGTCAGCGCTGAAATGAACTTGTTGTAGACGATGGTGCAGACATCGAACTTTCCCGTCTCGAACATCGTGCGCACGCGTTGGGCGATCTCGGCGGCCGTCTCAAAGCGCGGCGCCGGACGCGCTGTGTCCTCGAGAGTGTCGATGATCATGTCGCCGAATTCGGCCCGCAAGATGCCGCGGCCCTTGCGGCCAACAATCAGGAGCTTGACCTCCTTGCCCTCGGCTTTCAACGACAGGATGCGCTGCCGGGTCCAGCGGCCGATGGCGCCGTTGAAACCGCCACATAGGCCGCGATCGGTTGTCATTATGACGATCAGATGGGTGTCGTCCTTACCGTTGCCGGCGAGCAGCGGTGGCGCGTTGCCTGAAGCGGCGGCGCTTTCGGCGAGCGAGCCGAGCATTCGCTCCATGCCCTCGGAATATGGACGCGCGGCAATCGCTTCTTCCTGCGCCCTGCGCAGCTTCGCGGCGGCAACCATCTTCATCGCCGACGTAATGCGTTGCGTTGACTTTACTGACGCGATACGGACCCGGAAATCCTTGAGACTGGCCATTGTTTGGTCTTTGCGCTCTCTGGCCGGTGCTAGGCGAAGGTCTTCACAAAGGCCGAAACGGCCTCTTCAAGTTTTTTGTCTGTCTCGTCGCTGAGCGCGCCGCTTTCGCGAATATCAGTCAGGACGTCCGCGTGATTGTCGCGCACATAGTCGAGGAACTGGGCCTCGAACCGGTTGATGTCATTGATCGCAATTCCATCGAGATGACCGCGCACGCCGGCGAATATGGCCACGACCTGCTCTTCGACCGCGAGCGGGGCATATTGCGGTTGCTTCAGAAGCTCGGTCAGGCGCGCACCGCGTGCTAGCAGCTGCTGGGTGACGCGATCGAGATCCGATGCGAACTGGGAGAAGGCTTCCATCTCGCGATATTGGGCAAGTTCGAGTTTGATGCTGCCAGCAACGGCCTTCATCGCTTTCGTCTGGGCGGCGGAGCCGACGCGGCTAACCGACAGGCCGACGTTAATCGCCGGACGAATACCCTTATAGAAGAGGTCGGTTTCCAGGAAGATCTGACCGTCCGTGATTGAGATCACGTTGGTTGGGATATAGGCCGACACGTCGTTGGCCTGGGTCTCGATGACCGGCAGCGCGGTCAAAGAACCAGAGCCACTGTCCGGGCCCATCTTCGCCGCGCGTTCGAGTAGCCGGGAATGAAGATAGAAGACGTCGCCGGGGAAAGCCTCACGGCCTGGCGGCCGGCGCAACAGCAGCGACATCTGACGGTACGCCGTGGCCTGCTTGGATAGATCGTCATAGAAAATGACAGCATGCTTGCCACTGTCGCGGAAGAATTCGCCCATTGCGCAACCCGCATAGGGGGCGAGGAACTGCAGTGGCGCCGGATCTGAGGCGGTCGCCGCGACGACGATGGTGTAATCCATCGCGCCATATTCCTGCAGCGTCTTCACAACTTGGGCTACGGTGGAGCGTTTTTGGCCCACCGCAACATAGATGCAGTAGAGCTTCTTGGATTCGTCGCCACTCTCGTTAATTTTCTTCTGGTTCAGGATAGTGTCGATGATGACGGCGGTCTTACCGGTTTGACGGTCACCGATGATCAGTTCACGCTGGCCACGACCGACAGGCACCAAGGCGTCGAGCGCCTTGAGGCCGGTCTGGACGGGCTCGCTGACGGATTCGCGCGGGATGATGCCCGGTGCTTTGACGTCGACGAGACGGCGCTCATCGGTATCGAGGTCGCCGCCGCCGTCGATGGGATTGCCCAGCGCGTCGACTACGCGACCTAAAAGGCCCATGCCCACCGGCACGTCGACGATGTCGCCCGTCCGTTTGACCGTGTCACCTTCCTTGATATCCCGGTCACTTCCGAAGATCACGACACCAACATTATCGGTTTCAAGGTTGAGGGCCATGCCCACAATCCCGCCAGGGAACTCCACCATCTCGCCAGCCTGGACATTGTCGAGGCCGTAGACGCGGGCGACACCGTCGCCAACTGATAGGACTTGACCAACCTCAGAGACGTCGGCCTCGGCATCGAAATTGGCGATCTGATCCTTCAGGATCGCCGAAATTTCCGCGGCACGAATTTCCATCCTCTACGCTCCCTTCATCGCGTATTGCAGTCGCTGAAGCTTGGTTTTCAGCGATGCATCGATCATCCGCGAACCAACCCGGACCACCAGCCCGCCAATCAGCGAGGGGTCCACTTTCGGTTCGACGGAAATTTTTCCACCCAATTTTGCGCGCAGACCCTCGGTGAGCTGCTGCAGTTGTTTGTTATTTAGCGCGCGCGCCGATGTAACCTCGGCTGTCACCTCGCCGCGCCGGCCTGCGAGTTCGGTCAGATAGGCCGTGATCATGGCGTCGAGTGCGAACAGCCGATTGTTTCCGGCGGCCACGGCGACGAAACGCCTTGTCAGCTCGCTGGCGCCACCCTGTTCTAAGATCGCCGTCATTGCGCGCGCCTTGTCGTCTCGATCGATCAACGGGGAACGAAGTAGCTTAATCAGCTC
>PBMH01000055.1 GCA_002722515.1 Alphaproteobacteria bacterium
CATCGACCTCGATGACGTCGGGGTGACGATCCTCGGCGATCGCGACGCATTGCTCGTCATCCGCAGCCGGCGAGATCGTCGGCCCATCCGCGGCGTTAAGGCACTTAGCAATAATCCGCGCCGTGGTCGTTTTGCCAACGCCGCGCACCCCAGTTAGGATGAAGGCGTGGGCGACACGGTCGAGCTCGAAAGCGTTGGTCAAAGTGCGCACCAGCGCGTCCTGACCAATCAACTCATCAAATCCCCGAGGGCGATACTTGCGTGCTAGCACCTGATAGTCGCGAGACGAATCACCGTCCGGTGCGAATGTCCCTCCGGCTGGCCTATCGTCCTGTTCGGGCGCGACGGGTGCCGGGTCTCCAGCGCCAACGTCAAGAAAACTCGCTTGGTCCGGATCGTTAATCGTCGGGCTACCATTGGAAGACTCTTCAGCGTCCGCGACTTGCGGCTCTCTCGTCTGGTCTTCGAGGTCGGCGGTCATCGTTGGTTACGAGTCCCCTGAGAGGTCGGTATAGGTACCAATATCCGATTCGGTGTTCGAGGTGGGAGACCGGTTGAATACGACCCGGGCGAAACTCGTTACGGCTGCTTCCTTTCGGACCTGACCGGGTTGGCGAGACGCTCGTCCGCCCGGCCTCCCGACAACATTATACCAGATCAGAGAGCATGATAAACAACACCCGATGGCGTAACCTGAGACTCTTTCCACAGGTCAGAACCTGTGACAGTTTACCGGATCTCCAGTATTCCAGATCCCGACCCTCCTAAGAATGATAACCGTGAACCAAAACTTCTATTCCAGCAACTTCCTCGACCGTGTTTCGCATCTACGAAACGACATGGAATGGTTGGCAGAGCAGATGTCGGACGCAACCAGCCGTCTGTTACCTGTTTGGCAACAGCACAATATGGTGATCAGCGGTGAGACGGTCTCCGCAGCCACGCTCGAGGTTCAGCATTGCGAAGCGCTGTGTTCCGAAGACGCCGAGCCTATACTGCTTGGCCTCGTAGATGGCACCGCATATTTTACCCTCGACGTTAGCCACATCCCCGACCCGCACGAACATGAACTTCTGGGTGCAGCAGGCCAGTTCGAGGATCTGCGCAAAGTCGGTCCTTATGTAGGCCGCGACGAGGGAAGCCTCTTAGCCTATGCACGAGGCATAAACTACTGGCACCAGCGCCACAGATTCTGCGGCGTGTGCGGCGCACCCACCCGCAGCGAGGCGGCCGGACACCAGCGCCGCTGCACAAATGGAGCCTGCAACGCGTCGCATTTTCCGCGTACAGACGTCGCCTGCATCATGCTGGTCCATGACGAGGATCGGATCATTATGGGAAAGGCGCCCCGCTTCCAGGGTCGCATGCAGTCGGTGCTGGCGGGGTTCCTAGAGCCTGGCGAGACACTCGAGGATTGCGTCGCACGTGAGGTCTTCGAGGAAGTGGGTGTGCGGGTCACCGACGTCAAATATCAGCATTCTCAGCCTTGGCCGTTCCCCGCATCCTTGATGGTCGGGTTTCGCGCGCGCGCTATCGACACCAACATCACAATTGACGAGAAGGAACTGCTGTCGGCGGAATGGCTATCACGCTCAGATCTGAAGGCGATTACGACGGATTCACCGGTTCAACTCCCGCGCCCCGACTCGATTGCCCGTCGCCTGATCGAGGAATGGCTCGCAGAGGATTAGCCGTTTATCCAACTACTGGGAGCGATACGCCGCCGCCGGGAATACCCCCAGCACCCGAACATTCTTTGAGAAATAGTTGAGTTCTTCGAATGCCAGCGCGACGGCAGGGTCAGCGGGATGCCCTTCAATCTCCGCATAGAAGCGCGCGACCGAGAAGCGATCGCCGGAGGTATAGCTCTCGAGTTTTGTGATGTTCACACCGTTTGTGGCGAACCCACCCATGGCCTTATAGAGCGCTGCTGGAACCGAGCGGACTTGGAAAATAAAGGAGGTAATGCAGGGGCCGTCGTTCGGGTCTGGATCACGGCGCGCGCGGGATAGAACGACGAAGCGGGTCGTGTTTCCGATCCGGTCCTCAAAGCGCGAACGCAGCACCTGTAAATTATAGATCTCGCCGGCTAGCGGCGGCGCAAGCGCACCGATTGTCGGATCGCCAAGTTCAGCAATCTCTAGAGCCGAACCCGCGGTGTCCGCACGCGCGACGGTACTCACCCCGAGCTGCGCGAGCTGCTCGCGGCATTGCGCCAACGCTTGGGCGTGACTCCGAACTTCGACCAGACCGTCGAGGGTAGCGTCCCTAACAGCCAGCAGTTGATACTGCACCTCCAGATAATGCTCGCGAATTATGTACAGGCTCGATTCCGGGAGCAAGTGATGGATATCAGCCACCCGCCCACCGAGTGAGTTCTCGATCGGAATCATCGCCAGCGCTGCCTTGCCGTCCGTTTCCACAGCCGCAAAGGCGTCCTCAAAGGTGGCGCAGGCGAGGGGAACCATTTCCGGAAACGCTCCCTGGCATGCAATATGGGAGTTGGCGCCCGCGACACCCTGGTATGCAATTGTTGTGGCCGGATTGCCGGCCTCATGGTTCGTGTTGGTCATCTTCGGTGGCTTCTTTTGCAAAAACGCGCACGCCTACTACGACAGCAACGCCCGCGCGCGTTCAAGGTCAGCCGGAGTATCGACACCGAGCGGAACGGTGTCAACGAGTGCCGCATCGATTCGCATACCCGCCTCCAGCGCGCGCAGCTGTTCTAGCCTCTCGCGTTCCTCAAGCTGGCTCGCCGGCAGCGTCACAAAGCGCTCAAGCGCAGCGCGGCGATACGCATACAGGCCAATATGATGAAAATGGCTGCCCGGACCCGCAGGTATCGTCGCCCGGCTGAAATATAGTGCTCGGCCCGAAGCCGCTTCGGCCTCACCTGCGATAACTGCTTTTACGACATTAGGGTTTTCACGCTCAGATTCCTCGGTGATCGCGCAAACCGCGGTGGCAATATCGACCGCGGGGTCGTCGAGAATTGCGACCGTCGCTCGAACAATTGACGGATCAAGGGTCGGTAGATCGCCCTGGAGATTCACTACCGCATCATGTGCGCCCATAGGATCGAACGACGCGAGAGCCGCCTGAATTCGGTCGGAGCCCGATGGCAAGTTAGGATCTGTTAGCACGGCCTCTCCGCCGGCGGCAGCGACGACCTCGGCGATTTCAGGATCAGCGCAGGCAATTACCACCGGACCGACCGCTGCTTCTTCGGCGCGGTGCAAGCATTGGATAATCATGGGAAAACCGCAGATATCAACTAGCGGCTTACCTGGCAAACGAGTTGAGCCCATACGAGCCGGAATCAGCACTACCGGATTGGACGGCGGGATTCGATTTTCTTCATTATTTTCCAGTGTTTCAGGCTCCTTCTAGTGCGATGCGACTTAATGCCGCGAACGCTCGGTCGACTCTGGGCGGGGCACACCACCAAGGATATATCCCGAAACGCGCAAACGGAACCGTAACTCAGTCACCGGAGCCGTGGACAGTCGGCCAGTCCCTCGCTAAATTCGCGACGCGGGGACGGATTCGAACATAAAACAATCCGGCATAAGCAAGGAAAACGACGCAATGGGTGGCGAATCATACAAGGTCTGGGGTGCAGCCCTCGTGGCGATGACGGTGGCACTTGCAATCGGCATCTTCATCAACGAGGCAACGCATACAAAGCACCACGATATCAAGGCTTATATCGTGGATGTCCCTGATACGACACAAGCCAACACCGAGGTCGCGGCGAAGCCGGTAAGTTCAACGATCGAAACGATTGTACCCCTGTTGGCAGCTGCCGACGCCACGGCCGGCGAGAAGGCGTTCAAGCGCTGCGCTACATGTCACACTTTCCAGAAGGGCGGCGCCAACAAAGTGGGCCCGAACCTGTTCAACGTTGTCGGCGGCAGCAAGGCCGCCATTCCCGATTTTGCCTATTCTAATGCACTAACGGCGATGGGAGGCACCTGGTCGTACGAGAATTTGAACGCCTTCTTAACTAAACCGAAGGATTTCCTAGCAGGTACTAAGATGACCTTCGCAGGTGTGAAGAAGGCTCAGGACCGTGCGAACATCATAGCCTTCCTGCGCCAGTACTCGGACACGCCCTTCCCGCTGCCCGCCCAGTAGCGGAGGGCCGCCACGATGGCGTAAGTTGCAAGCGGCGCATAATGCGCCGCTTAGCATTTTTGGAGAACCCGGCGTGTCCGAACAAAACTTCGATCCGGAACTCAAATCCTTTGCCCACAAGCTGGCCGATGCGGCTGGCGTCGCGGCTTTGCGTTATTTCCGTGCAGACACCGACGTCGAGCAGAAGGCCGACGCAAGCCCGGTTACCCGAGCCGACCGCGAGGCCGAGACCGTTATGAGGGCGCTGATCACCGAAGCCTATCCCGATCACGGAATCATGGGCGAGGAGTATGGTAACGAGAAACTGGAAGCCGAGTTCATTTGGGTTCTTGACCCTATCGATGGCACCCGTGCCTTCGTCAACGGCATACCCCTCTTCGCGACGTTGGTCGCACTGGTGCACGATGGCACTCCGATTATCGGCATTAACGCATATCCGGCACTAGGCGAACGCTGGCTCGGGGTCGCGGGCGAGCCTACGCGGCACTGGTACGGCACTACCGAAAGCAATCCATTGAGGGTTCGCACTTGCTCGTCGCTCGCCCATGCAAGGCTATGTACTACTTCAACCGACATGTTCGATGCAGCCGACGGAGCGCGTTATGCAAGGCTGAAGGACGCCGTCCTTGACACTCGCTTCGGCACTGACGCCTGGGCCTACGCAATGGTAGCATCGGGCCAGACCGACATCGTCGCTGAGGCCAACATGCAGCCCTATGACTATCTGTCCCACGCGGTTGTTGTCGCTGGGGCCGGCGGTACCATCACCGACTGGGACGGCCAAGCACTGCGGATCGATTCGCCGGGTTCGGTCCTCGCGGCAGGCGACGGAGGCCGGCACGCTGAGGCTCTCGCGCTACTGCAGACACCCTAGGAAAAATGGAACCTCGCCATGGCCCATGAAGCCCGCATCGCGATTTCCTGTCCCGACCGCTCCGGGCTAATCTCGGCCCTCACCGGGCATTTATTCAATATGGGCGCAGACATAGGCGCCGCTAGCTTCGCAGCGCTAAGTAGCACGGCCGAATTCACTGCATTCGTTCAGCTACCCAATGACTTTTCTCACGACGATGTCCGCATTAGCCTCGCTGCACTGCCCGAACTGGCGGGTGCTGAAATTTCAGTCACGGCCCTCTCGCCAACTACCACTCAGGCTGAGAACGCACACGGCACCCACCGTATCGAGGTACGCGGTACCGATCGTCCGGGGCTAGTCGCACGGCTGACGGAAGCCTTCGCCGACTTTGGCGCTAACATCGAGCGTATGGATTGCGAACGCGTTTCGAGTGTCTCTACGGAAGACTATATCATCCGGATCGAGGCCTGGATTCCTACCGAGCGTGCCGAGACCTGCCTCGCAGCCGTCGACAACACGGCGCAATCTCTCGGCCTATCTAGCCGTGCGGAGACTATCTGAGTTCATCGAACTTTCCGCACGCATGGCAGAGCCACCATTCTTCAACGGAAAAAGACCATTCTGGGCCAAAAATACGGCCACGACGCGGCGTCTCCCTACTTTCGAGTAAAAAACGCCCCTATACCTTGATTGCTATCCCCTTCTACCCCCAACTAGGGGTATCGCAGTTACGGATCTGGAGGGATCATGTTTCGCCATCACATTATCTCGGCCGTTGTCGGCATCGGTTTCGCCGTATCCGCCATCGGCGGCGCGCACTCAATAGAGGGTACCGGCGGGCCAGCGCATGCGATAGCCATGCACGGCACGCCAAAATTCGGAGCCGACTTCACGCATTTCGACTATGCAAACCCTAACGCACCAAAGGGCGGCTCGCGTGTCTCGGATGCAGCCGGAACATTTGACAGCCTCAACCCGTTCATCCTCCAGGGTACCCCCGCCGGTGTTGGCCTGATCTATGACACCCTGATGGTGCAGTCGGTCGACGAGGCGTTCACGCTCTACTGCCTTCTCTGCGAAACCGTTGAGACCCCCGACGACAGGTCCTGGGTCGAGTTCACCCTGCGCGAGAGTGCACACTGGCATGACGGCGTCCCGGTATCCGTCGACGACGTGATTTTCTCGTTCAATGTGCTGCGTAACGAGGGGCGTCCCTTCTATCGCTTCTACTATGGCAGCGTCGCCGACGTGGCCCAGACCGGGCCGCGAAAGGTTCGCTTTACCTTTGGTGGTGATCCCAATCCCGAATTACCCCTGATCATCGGCGACCTAACCATCCTACCGAAACACTACTGGGATACGCGTGACTTCTCCAAGACCACCCTCGAACCACCACTCGGTAGCGGCGCTTATCGGATCGCCAACGTAAAGCCGGGACGGTCTCTGACCTTCGAGCGAGTGCCAAACTATTGGGCCAAGGACCACCCAACCCAAGTCGGTTTCAACAATATCGATACTATACGGATCGACTATTTCCGCGACCGGACAATCGCCCGTGAGGCCTTTAAGGGTGGCAACACAGATATATGGATTGAGAACTCTGCCAAGGAATGGGCAACGGCATTCGACATCCCGGCGGTGCGTGACGGTCGCATCCTAAAGGAAGAATTCATTCATGACCGCCCAGCAGGCATGCAGGGATTCATTTTCAACATCCGCAAGAAGATCTTCAAGGACCGTCGCGTTCGCAGAGCGTTGACACTTGCCTGGGACTTCGAGTGGTACAACAAGAACCTTGCTTACAATGCATACATCCGGACGGACAGCTATTTCGAAAATTCCGAGCTTGGCAGTCGCGGCCTCCTGATCAACGCGGACGCCGAGGAGCGCGAAATTCTAGAGAAGTTTCGCGGTCAGCTTCCAGACCAGCTCTATACCGAGGTATACACGACCCCCGCCACCGACGGCTCAGGCGCCCACGGCATCCGAAATAATCTTCGCACCGCCCGGAATCTGCTTGAGGATTCGGGCTGGGTTGTGCGGAATGGGCAGCTCGTGAATGTCGATACCGGCACCCCCTTTACCTTCGAGATCCTCTTGGCCCAGCCAACCTTCAAGCGGATGGCGCTACCGTTTGCGCGCAACCTAAAACGCCTCGGCATCACGGCAAGTGTCCGCGTGGTGGACACCGCGCAGTATCAGAATCGGACTGACGCTCGCGACTACGACATGATCATTGGCTCGTGGGGCCAATCCCTCTCGCCAGGGAACGAGCAACGCAACTTCTGGAGCACCCGCGCCGCAGAAGCAACAGGGTCTCGCAACCTAATCGGCATCGAAAATCCCGTTATCGATAATCTGATCGAATTACTTATTTCTGCACCGTCCCGCACTAGCCTCGTCCAGCGCACCCGTGCCCTCGACCGGGCGTTACTGTGGGGCCATTATGTGATACCGCATTTCCACTTACCGGTAGACCGGATCGCTTTCTGGAACAAATTTAGCCGACCAAAAAAGGTCCCAATGCTGGGCGAGGTAACAAACATCTCTGCATGGTGGATCGATCCAACCAAAGAAACTGCACTCAAGGACCTCACGGGTTCGGAGAGCGGCGGCTAGCGCCGGAAGACGCGCGTCGTTAGGTTAGCCCCATGCTTGCGTACATCATCCGACGGCTACTGCTGATCATCCCGACCCTTTTCGGAATCATGGTTATCAATTTCGCAGTCATTCAGACCGCGCCCGGCGGCCCTGTCGAACAAATCATCGCACAGATTCAGGGCAACGCTGTCGACGCAACAGCGCGGGTAGCCGGCGGGGGTTCCGACCTGACTCAAGACGCGCTCAGCGGCCAACAGCGCCTGGACCAATCAGGCACCTTCGAGTCCAAGTATCGCGGCGCGCGAGGCCTACCGCCCGAACTGATTGCCGAGATTGAGGAGATGGTCGGCTTCGACAAGCCAATCCATGAGCGCTTCATCAACATGATGGGCAACTACGCAACCTTTAATTTCGGCGACAGCTTCTTCCAGGACCGCAAGGTCATCGATCTCGTGATCGACAAGATGCCCGTATCGATCAGCCTGGGTCTATGGACTACCTTGCTAACCTACCTAATCTCGATCCCGCTGGGCATTCGGAAGGCAGTCAAGGACGGCAGCCGATTCGACATTTGGACCAGTGGCGTCATTATCTTCGGCAACGCGGTGCCCGCCTTCCTGTTCGCCGTGCTCCTGATCGTGCTATTCGCCGGCGGCAGCTTCGTCGACTGGTTCCCGCTGCGCGGTATTGTCTCGGACAACTGGTCGGAGCTAAGTCTTATTAGCAAGATCGCGGACTATTTCTGGCATATCACGCTGCCCCTTCTCGCTTTGACAATAGGCGCCTTCGCTGGCTTGACAATGCTGACCAAAAATTCATTCCTTGACCAGATCAACCAGCAATATGTGGTGACCGCACGGGCTAAGGGGTTGACTGAAAGACGTGTGCTCTACCGGCACATATTCCGTAACGGCATGCTAATCGTAATCGCCGGGTTTCCGTCCGCCTTCATCGGTATTCTGTTCACCGGTTCGCTTCTTATAGAGGTCATATTCTCACTCGACGGCCTCGGGCTTTTAGGCTTCGAGGCCGCGCTCAATCGCGACTTTCCCGTCCTGTTCGGGACGCTCTTTTTCTTCTCCCTGCTGGGACTCATCATGAACCTGATCGGCGATCTCGCCTATGTAGCGGTCGATCCACGCATCGACTTCGAAAGCCGCGAGGTCTGATATGACAGCGGCGTTCCCAACAACCGAAACCACGCCCGAACGACCACGGGTCCTCGGCCTGCCAATCACGCCCATCACTGCCCGGCGGCTGATGAACTTCCGCGCCAACAAACGCGGTTACTGGTCTTTGTGGATCTTCGCCGCACTATTCTTCTTCACCCTGTTCGCCGAGTTTATCGCCAACGATAAGCCGCTACTGGTGCGCTTCGCCGGCGACTTCTACACGCCGGTCTTCAACAGCTATCCCGAGACGACCTTCGGCGGCGACTTCGCGACCGAGGCAGATTACTCAGATCCCTTCGTGGTCGAACTGATCGAGGAGAAAGGATGGCTGGTGATGCCGCTGATCCCTTACAGCTTCGACACCCCAGTCACGGACCTCACGATGCCCGCGCCCTCGCCGCCGTCTCTGCAGAACTGGCTAGGCACCGACGACCAGGCCCGCGACGTTACCGCGCGGCTGATTTACGGGTTCCGAATATCCGTGTTGTTCGGCTTCACCTTGACCATCTTCGCCAGCATCATCGGCGTTACTGCCGGGGCGGTACAGGGCTACTTCGGCGGCTGGACCGACCTTTTGTTTCAGCGCTTCATCGAAATATGGTCATCGCTGCCAACCCTGTTTCTGCTAATAATTCTGGCATCGGTCGTGGAGCCCACTTTCTGGTGGCTGCTCGGGCTGATGCTGTTGTTCAGCTGGATGTCGCTGGTAGGCGTGGTCCGCGCGGAGTTTCTGCGTGCTCGCAATTTCGACTATGTGCGTGCGGCCCGTGCGCTGGGTATGGGCAATTGGATCATCATGTTCCGCCATGTGTTGCCGAACGCCATGGTCGCTACCCTGACCCTACTTCCCTTCATAACCGCAGGCTCCGTCACGGTGCTGACCTCCCTCGATTTCCTTGGCTTTGGACTGCCGCCTGGTTCGCCGTCTTTGGGCGAGATGCTGAAACAGGGCAAGGACAACTTTTTTGCTCCTTGGCTAGGCTTTACCTCCTTCTTCGCAATAGCGATCATGCTGAGCTTGATGATTTTCGTCGGCGAAGCCGTGCGCGATGCTTTTGACCCGCGCAAGCAGATCACCGGAGACTTTGGCTGATGGTCGACCCGTTGCTCTCAATCAGGGACCTGTCGGTTGACTTCGGTACCCCCGTTGGCCGGGTGCACGCGGTACGAAACGTGTCCTTCGACGTGGCACCGGGCGAGACCCTGGCACTGGTCGGCGAATCTGGCTCGGGCAAGTCCGTCAGCGCCCTGTCAGTCCTACAGCTCCTGCCCTATCCTACAGCGCGCCATCCCAATGGTTCGATCGAATTCGAGGGGCGGGAGCTACTCGGCGCGGGCGAGTCGGCCCTGCGCGCTATTCGCGGCAACGACATCGCGATGATCTTTCAGGAACCGATGACATCGCTCAACCCGCTGCACACGATCGAAAAGCAGATCAACGAGGTCCTGTTCGTTCATAAGGGGCTTGCCCACCAAGCAGCGCGGGCGCAGACCCTAGAGCTGCTCAAGCTGGTCGGGCTGAGCAATGCCGAGCAGCGGCTCAATGCCTATCCCCATGAACTGTCCGGCGGCCAGCGCCAGCGCGTGATGATTGCCATGGCGCTCGCCAACGAGCCCAAGCTCTTGATCGCTGACGAGCCCACCACGGCGCTGGACGTCACGATTCAGGCCCAGATCCTCCAACTGCTTGAAGATTTGAAGGCGAAGTTCCAGATGTCCATCCTGTTCATCACCCACGACCTCGGCATCGTCCGGAAGATGGCGGACCGCGTGGCGGTGATGCAGCAGGGCGAAATTGTCGAGCTGCGCGAGACCGAGGCATTATTCTCTGCTCCGGAACACGCCTACACGAAACAGCTTCTCGACGCCGAACCATCAAATTCCGCGCTCGCGCCAATCGCCGACGCACCGAAGATCATCCAGGCCGACGACCTAAAGGTTCATTTCCCGATCAAGGCGGGCCTCATGCGGCGGGTCGTCGGTCATGTTAGAGCTGTGGACGGTATCACACTCGAAATCCGCGAGGGACAGACGGTTGGCGTGGTCGGCGAGTCCGGGTCCGGCAAGACGACACTCGGCCTGGCGCTGCTGCGCCTGATTTCATCCGACGGTCCGATCGAGTTCGAAGGTAACGCGATCGAGAGCCTGCGAACCAAGCAACTACGGGCGCTGCGCCGTGAGATGCAGATTGTCTTCCAGGACCCCTATGGCTCGCTCTCACCGCGCATGTCGATCGCCCAGATCATCGCCGAGGGAATCAAGGTTCATGGGATAGGCGACAGCGCGACGGCACGCGATGAGATGATCATCCGGGTCATGGAGGAGGTCGGCCTCGACCCCAACGCCCGGCACCGCTATCCCCATGAGTTCTCTGGCGGCCAGCGTCAGCGGGTAGCGATCGCCCGGGCGTTGGTGCTGAAGCCTAAATTCATTGTGCTGGACGAGCCAACCTCGGCTCTTGACCGCTCGGTCCAGGTCCAGATCATCGACCTGCTGCGTGACCTACAGTCCAAGTACAAGCTCGCCTATCTGTTCATCAGCCACGACCTCAAGGTCGTGCGCGCGATTTCGAACCACGTGATCGTCATGCAGAACGGCAAGGTGGTCGAACAGGGCCCAGCAAACGAGATCTTCGACCGTCCGCGCGAGAGCTATACCAAGGCCCTGATGGCCGCGGCCTTCGACCTCGCCGCCGTTGGCGCAGGCGACACCGTCGCAACCTAGAAGGTGCCATGGCCATCCTAATTATAGCGTCACAGGACCGACCCGACTGGTGGGCGCGCGAGCTCCGGACGCACGCGCCCGAGCTCGACATACGTATCTGGCCCGAGGTAGGAGATGTAGACGATGTCGAATATGTGCTGGCGTGGAAACCGCCGCGTGGCGCACTCGCCTGCCTGCCAAACCTTGCCGTCGTGTTCTCGCTTGGTGCGGGTGTTGACCACCTGTTTGCAGATCCGGAGTTTCCGGCACACGTAGCCGTCGTACGTGTGATCGACCCCTATCTGACGGCAGGCATGCGGGAATATGTAGTCCTACACACGCTGCACTACCACAAGAACCAGCCTGCCCTCGACCGACAACAGCGCGACCATGTCTGGGACGATCGGGCCCGCGAGCTTCGCCAGGCCGACGAACAGGGGGTCGGCATACTCGGGCTCGGCGAGTTGGGCCGGTCGTGCGCCGAGGCGCTGACGCGCTTAGAATTCGACGTGGCGGGCTGGAGCCGCACCCCGAAGGACCTTCCGGGGGTCACCTGTTTCGAAGGACGCGGTGGCCTCGACGCCCTGCTTGCCCGTTCGCGCATCCTGATTTGCCTGCTGCCGCTGACCACCGAAACCGAGGGCATCCTTGACACGGAATTGTTCTCGAAGCTGCCCAACGGGTCCTATCTGATCAACGCCGCGCGCGGCGGCCATCTGGTCGAGGAAGACCTGATTCCTGCGCTGGATGACGGGCGGCTGACCCATGTCACCCTGGACGTATTCCGCACCGAACCACTGCCGGCAGATCATCCGTTTTGGGACCATCCGCAAATTACGGTGACGCCCCACAACGCGGCGATCACAGATCCGCGCAGCATTGTAATTCAAATTCTCGCTGACATTGAGCGCCACACAAGTGGTGCCGCGCTGTCCAACCGTGTGGATATAGGGCTCGGCTATTAGCGATACGGCCTAGGCCATCTCGATCAGGCACCACTCCTGGAAGGCCGGGCGTCCGGCCAGCGTATCGTACCAGCGGCGTAAGTTCGCCAAGTCCGGCCGCTCGATATCCAGGCTGAAAAAACGGTGGGCAATAGGGCCGAGCGGAATATCCGCAAGAGTAAAATCGTCGCCCGCAACATATCCCGTCTGCGCGAGTTGCCCGTCGAGAATGGTCATCCCCCGAACCCAGGCCCTCTGCGCAGCGGCTATCTTTGCGTTGTCTCGGTCTTCGGGCTTCGTGCGGACGAGCCCCACAAGCACCGTGCCCTGCTGCCGGGCTACAACCGATAGCTCCCAGTCCATCCAACGCTCAACCACATTTCGCGCCCTAAACTCGGACGGATAAAGTGCGCTCTTATGCTTGCGGGCGAGATAGCGGATGATGCTGTTGGATTCCCACATCACAAAATTATCGTCGACAACCGTGGGTACCTTACCGTTCGGATTCATGGCCAGATACTCGGGCGTATCGTTGCCCCCAAATGCGCCGCCAATATCGTTGTCGTGCTCGTAGGCAATACCCGCCTCGTCGCAGAACCAGAGAATCTTTTGCACATTGGTGGATGTCGCCCGCCCTAGGATCCTTAGCATCTCTCGTCTCCCTCAGGCCGCAAAAAATAAAGGGCCGCAGAACGTGCGGCCCTTTTGTTTCACTTGTGCTCGATTATGACTACGGGATTATTCCGCTGCCTCGGCCATATCATGCCCAGCGTTTGCAGTAATCTCGTCAAGCGCGGGTTTCACGACCTCGTTGAATTCAGTCATGTTCTGGATGACCTTATCCTTCGGCATCTGCGCATAGTGATAGATCAGCGTGATGAATTCGGCAGGCATCTCCTCCCACTGTGCGACTAACTGGTCGCGCACCGATTCTGCCGTACCAATGCAATAAAGGCCGGAATCGAGCATTGAGCCGATCACGTCAGCCTCATCGAGCTTCCGGCGACCCATTGCTGCATAGAAGTTCTTCCAAATATCGAAGTCATGGGCCATTACGGCGTCAACCGCCGCATCATAGCTTTCGGCGATCTGTAGCCAGCGAACGATATTTTGATTTTGACCCGGCAACCAATTGAACCCATTCTCGGCTGCCGTCTTGGCATATTGTAGGCCTAATGGGGCTGCGGTGTTGATGTCCGTAAAGTAAGTCGGGATGAAACCCATTCGTGCATTATAATCAATGGTCTCGGGACTGCCGCTGCCCGAGACAAAGACCGGCGGGTGTGGGTCCTGATAAGGTGACGGGCAGACGCTAACATTGACGACATTGTTATTCTCGTCGACCTCATCAAACGCTCCGAGGCGTTGGGTAACCCCAACCTGAGCTAGCTGCCAGTCGTCTACGCCGGATTCCCCTGGCGGGATCTGCCAAGCGTTACCCTTATGGTTCATTGAGTCCTGGGTCCAAGCCTTGAGCACAATCTCAATATTCTCTTCGAAAACATCACGATTATGCTGGTCGTTTTTTACGTCTTTCTCGGAAATGGTAAAGCCGCTCTGAGCAAAGCCGGCACCGACAGCGGTCTGGTTGTTCTTGGCCGCGGTCGGGGATTTGGTCGAAGTGGTTCCGTAATGCTGGCCAAACACATTCGTCCAGCGGCTCTGATACCCGCGCGCGAAACCAACAAAGCTGCGACCCTGCGACAAGTGGTCAATTATCGCCGTTTCCTCGGCAACACGAATTGGGTTTTGGATACTCATCACGTAACCAAGCTGGCCAACCCGCACATTTTTCGTGATTGCAGCCCAATATGCGTCCATGATAGCCGGGGCGGGACCGACCTCATAGCCTTCGGACCAGAAGTGATGCTCGATGGTCGCAACACCCCAGAAGTCAAGGTTGTCTGCGGCCATAATGACCTCATGCCAACCCTTGACCGTCTCTTGGTAGCGTTCCTTGTTCCGACCGATGGGACGTAGCTTCTCACGCTCTTCTTCACTTTCGGCGTGAATAACAGGATATGTCTGCAGAATTGGTTTAACCATCAAGGCCTCCCAGCTGGTCACTGAATTGAAGTATTGCACCATTTTTAGCGTCTCGCAGATGCAATAACAAATTATGTAAAATAATGTCAGATATAATATATTATTATGTCTTTTGCATTATCCTGATTGATCGGGATACATGACACGATGCTAGGCCGTTCGTCATAATCACTGAAACGAGCCACACATTGACGGCACATAAACGAGGATTTCCGTTCATCATGGTGTCAACGACGGAAATATTTAGGCGAGCCGAAGAACTTGTGCGCGACGGTCGTCACGATGCGGCGATCGCAACATATCGAAGAATTCTCAAGAAGGACCCCTCCGACATTCGGGCAACATATCGTATTGCCGTGGTTCATCTTATGGCCGGACGGTATATTAAAGGCGAGAAAATGCTTCGTGAATGCCTCGAGACGGAGCCCGAAAATGCAGACATACTGTTTAGCCTCGGTCGCGCATATCAAGCGCAGGGCCTACATGGAGACGCTATCAAAACCCTCTCTAGGGCCGAAACTATCGCCCCCGCTCGTGCCGACATAAAGTCGGCGCTCGGCGATGCCCATTTCCTTTCCGACAATCTAGAACACGCTTTCGATATATATCGCAAAACCATTGAACTTGCGCCGGAAGATGTTCGAACACGAATTAACTTCGCGACGATCCTAAGCCGATCGGGAAAACGCTCTGAGGCCGTGAAAATTATGCGTCACGCCTATCGAACGGCCGGCCACCAACCAGCGATAGCGAAGATCTTCGCCCAGACCCTGAGCGCCAATGGCGATACGGATGAGGCCCTGGGGATCATTGACAAGGTCATGGCCGCGGCGCCAGACGACATCTCGGTAATTGCCGGGAAGGCTACGATCCTCGATCGTGCGGGTGAGAACGTTGCTGCGGGCGAGTTGCTGATGGCGCATCTCGAGAAGGGTAACAATTCATTGCAATTCGCCCACGCCTGCGGCCAGGTTGCCCTGAATCAAAGCGAAGAGATTCTGCCAGTACGGCGTGTGGCCCAAATCGTGGAAGCATGCGTGAACAAGGATATAGTTAACAGCTTCGAGCGCCGCGGTCTTTTGTTCACGCTCGCCAGCCTGCTTGACAAGCTGGGGGATTCTGCACGCGCGTTCAAATTTTGCCGCGCCGCGAATGCGGTGTTACCGTCCGCATATGATGCCTCAGAAACCGATGCGCGGTTCAACGCCTACAGGGCGACATTCGACCAACCAACTCTTCCGAAACTAGCGCGCGCCAGTCAGCGCACGGAACGACCTCTGTTCATCGTCGGCATGCCGCGCTCGGGGACAACCCTCGTCGAGCAAATCCTCGACAGCCACCCAGCCGTGGCCGGTGCCGGGGAACTCCCGAATATCCAGATTGCAACCCGCAAAATCGAAGGCTACCCGACATCACTGAAAGATATTTCTTCGACGACGCTAAACGCAGTTGCCGAGTCTTATATTGCTTCCCTGAAGGAGATTTCGGACGAAACTCGTTATGTGACCGACAAGATGCCTATCAACTTCGAGCATCTGGGATTCATCTGGCAGACGTTCCCGGATGCCCGGGTAATCCACTGCCAACGCCACCCATTAGACATCTCCCTATCTTGCCTTTTCCAGAATTTTCAGACAGGAAACACGTTTGCCAAGGATATCGAAAGCCTCGCACATTATTTCAAACACTACGACGCGTTGATGGCGTTCTGGCGTCAAACCCTCGATCTGCCTTGCTTCGACTTGCGGTATGAAGACCTGGTCGCAGACCCGCAGAAAACGGTGGCCGCGCTCCTGTCATTCTGCGATCTACCCTGGGACGACGCGTGCCTCGCCCTCGGAACGAACCGACGATTTATTAAGACGTCAAGCTATGCGCAGGTACGCCAACCTATCAACAAGGCCGGCCTGAATCGGCATTTCAAGTACGCCGATGAACTCGCACCGTTAGCCGACGCGCTGGCCGATGAGGTCACACGCTATGAGACCCACATCTAACATGCAAAGCGCGCGTTAATTGCATTAAACGCCGCGCGTAAGCCCTGCGCCTCGCCACCTGTCGGCCGACCTGGCCGATTGCCGGTGTTCCACGCCATTATATCGAAATGGGCCCAAGGCACATCATCGTCCACGAATTCCTGGAGAAACAGCGCCGCAGTAATTGCTCCACCGAACGGGCCATCGCTAGCGCTGGAGATGTCGGCAACCTTGCTATCCAGAAGCGCGCGATAGGGCTTGTACAACGGCAGGCGCCAAACCGGGTCCGCCGCTGCTGCGCCATGCTTTTCGAGGTCGTCGTAGAGTTTATCGTCATTAGCGAACACGGCCGCAAGACCAGTGCCCACGGCGACCCGTGCCGCACCCGTCAGAGTAGCAAAATCGAGCAGCAATTCAGGTTTTTCGCGACAGGCCTCAGCAAGGCAGTCAGCCATAACTAGTCGACCTTCCGCGTCCGTGTTTGCGTTCTCCACAGTAATACCTTTTCGAGTCTGCAAAACATCCCAAGGCCGATAAGCATTGCCAGCAACAGCATTTTCCACGGCACCAATCATCACCCGCAGGCGGACCGGAAGCTTTGCCGCCATGATAAGTTGGCCAAGTGCGAGCGCGTGTGCCGCACCACCCATATCCTTCTTCATGCGCAGCATACCGGCCGAGGACTTGAGATCGAGACCGCCCGTGTCGAAACAGACGCCTTTGCCCACAAGCGTGACCCGCGGTCCCTTCGTACCCCAGCGCATGTCAATCAGACGGGGGGCATCATCCGAGGCGCGCCCCACCATATGGATCATCGGATAGTTAGCCTTCAGGAGAGCTGGGCCCGCGGTCACACGCACGCGCGCCTTGGACCTGCGCCCAACCTTGCGGGCCTCCTCAGCCAGTTCGGATGGACCCATATCCTCGGCCGGCGTATTGATCAGATCGCGCAACAGGGTCGTCGCGTCAAGCATCTCGCGCACCGCCACCCGGTCGGCCTCGGTCGGCCAGACCAGGTCGGGGCGCGAAAGCTTCGCAGCGCGATACCGTGTGAACTCATATGCGGCGAGCCCCCAGCCAAGCGCAGCATCATTTGCCACGCCCCCAGAAAGCCGTCCGCAAATCTGATAACTGCCGCGCGGCAGCCGCGCAGCTAGCGTCGACCAAGCCCAGATGTCGGTCTCCGCCCCAGTGACAAACACCGCCCCACCTGCACTACCTTTCCGGTACGGCAACATTGCCCAACTGCCCGGCTTATCCAAAAATCCATTCCGTTTGAGCCACGTCCGCTGCGGTGCCGACAAGCGTTTGCGCCAGGCATCGACACGTCCGGCACGGAGCACGGTCAGTGGAAGCGTGTCGTTGCGTGGACGGGTGATCAGATTGTGTGGCACGGGCATACCCTCAAGTATCAGGAATCAAGAATGACCGAATGTGCCTTACCCTCCCGAATGTATCAACGGAGACACCGACGGAATTTCTTCAATGTTACGCGCAAAGACACTAGGCTCTAGTGATCAACAAAGGCGGGAAGAAAGAATGACATTGAGCGACTGCGATCTGATCGGCGCCTGGACCCTCGACGAGATGTACGCCGAGGGTGCGGAAGGAGCCAAGACTTACCCGATGGGCCAAGATGCCGACGGTATGATTATGTACACGCCTGATAGCCACATGTCCGCGATCGTACATTTCGCAGACCGGTTACTACCGGTCGACAGGGCGAACGACGAGGAGCGCGCCAAAGCCTTCTCTAGCTACTTCAACTATGCCGGTACATGGAAGTTGGAAGACGACACAGTCACCCATACGATCACGCACGCGCTCGACCCCAATATGGTTGGCATGTCACTCTCACGCGCAATCGTCAAAGACGGCGCCAGGGTGATCTTCTCCGGCCTTGGTCACGACGGCGTAACCCGTCAGTGCATCATCTGGAAACGCCCCGGGTAAAGCACAATACTTGTGACTTTCCATCAATTGACCATCTTCGCGACGGCCAATAGGCTTGTTTAAACAATATGAAGATAGGGAAGAGGGATCCGAAATGATCGACTTTTACACTTGGTTCACCCCGAACGGTCGCAAAGTCGCGATCATGCTTGAAGAAACTGGCCTCGACTACACGGTATTCCCGATCAATATCGCCAAAGATGACCAATTCGACCCGGACTTTCTGAAGATCAGCCCGAACAACAAGATTCCGGCTATCGTCGATCATGGCAACAACGACTACCCGCTGTTTGAGACGGGTGCGATTCTGCTGTATCTCGCCGAAAAATCCGGCGAATTCCTGAACACCGATGATCGTGATAGTTATTGGCGGACAATGGAATGGCTGATGTGGCAGATGGGCGGCTATGGACCGATTCTGGGGCAGGTCCATCACTTCACGAAATACAATCCAGACGCTTCCGAATATGCCCGCAAGCGCTACGAGTCCGAGGCACGTCGTCTTTATGGAGTCCTCGATAGGCGCCTCGACGGCCGTGACTATATCGTCGACGGATACTCGATCGCCGATATGGCCGTATGGCCTTGGGCGGCACGCCACAACTGGCAAGAAATCGACCTAAACGATTTCCCGAATGTACGCCGTTGGTATATGTCCGTTCTCGAACGTCCGGCAGTACAGCGCGCCTGGAACATTCCCGAGAATGATCAACCGCTGCCGATCCCCGAGTAGGAACATCAAACCCTAAAAACAAACCGGCGCCCCGGAGGCGCCGGTTTTTATAATTCGCACGCCCAGTTTTTTATAAAACTTTTCGATGCCCGGAGAGCACGAGGTATGTGTAACTCTATGGTCGTTAGCAGACCGAAGATTGATCTCACACCAGTTGAAGTGGATGCCCCAGAACGCCTAAGTTCATCGCAACACCATTCAATCAGGAAGTGACTGATGAGGTTCTACGACTGTTTGCCAGCACCTAGCCCTCGCCTAGTGCGCATGTTCATTGCAGAGAAAGGACTGACCGACACGGTCGAAACTGTCGAAGTTGATCTCGGCGAACAAGAACAGATGGGCGAGACCTTCCGTGCCATCAATCCATTCTGCACCGTCCCAGTTCTTGAGACCGACGGAGGACTTCGCTATTTAACGACCCAAGGCTGCTGGCGATACCTTGAGGAAGCTCATCCTGACCCAGCGCTGCTAGGCAGGAATCCCGATGAAAAAGCTGCCGTGGCAGACTGGATATGGCGAGCGGAGCAAGAGGGCCTCCTGGCTGTCGCCGATGGCCTACGGAACGCTGCCAAGCGGCTTGAAAGCCGTGCGCTGACAGGGCCACATAACTATGCCCAGATACCGGAGCTCGCTGAACGAGGCCGGCTGCGCGTTGCCCATTTCTTCGACCTCCTCAACGCAACGCTAGCGGAACGCGAATATCTTGCTGGCGATGCCTTTACAGCCGCCGACATCATGGCCTTCGTGGCTGTGGAATTTGCCGACTGGATAAAGCTAACCCCACCCAAAGATGCAGCCAACACCTGGCGCTGGCACGAACAAATCAAGGAGCGCCCAAGTGCGGCGCTCTAGAAAACCGGCGCAAACTCCAGACGGATTATGATACTCCCTTAGAGAGACGGCTACCGAAACCTATTTGACACTCGGCATTCAAAGGCAGCAGAAAAAAGAGCCAGTTCGATGACGCAACGTTCATACGACACTCACGACCTACCCTTCGTCGAAGCCTCAGTAAATTATGTGGTCGACAATGGTGTGAAGCCAGTCACCTATATTTCTCCCTACGGTGAATCTAATCGCCGCGATGAGACACCCGATCACCGTACGGTGCCAATCTACAACGCGCGGGCAGTCACCAACCAGCTGACGCTTGATGGGAACGGCTTTGAGTTCCACAAAAACCCCACCGCGGTCACGGACTTCATGGATATCGATGAGATTGAAACGATTTATAACCCAGAAGTGGAGAAGATCGTTGCATCGGCGACGAGAGCATCTAGGGTCCTTGTCTTCGACCATACACTGCGTGTTGAGGACGAGAAGACGCGCAAGACCAAGAAACTACGCGAGCCGGTCCGGGTAGTGCACAACGACTATACCGACACATCAGGACCCCAGCGGATACGGGACTTGCTTCCACCCGACGAGGCAGAAGTGGCCCTCACGAAACGCTACGTCTATGTGAATGTTTGGCGGTCAATCAACGGTGCTGTCGAGGAAGCTCCGCTCGGTATCTGCGACGCTAAATCGATCGCCGAGGGGGATATGATCCTCATGGACCTCAAATATGGTGACCGCGTCGGCGAAATTCACCGCACGAGGTACAACCCCAATCATCAATGGGTATATTTTCCACGAATGGTGCCCGATGAGATAATCTTGCTCAAATGCTATGATTCTAGGACTGACGTAGCGCGCTGGACGGCACACACAGCCTTCGACGATCCAACGAGTCCTGCCGACGCCGCTCCGCGGCAGTCGATTGAGACTCGAACTATTGCCTTCTACGAATGAGACGCGACTTCCACTATGTTATCGGCCGTGGCAGCCTTCGGTGATGCCGCACAATCCATGAAAAGCTGAAGCACCAACAGCAACTGCAATACCGCGATGCCCCAACTTTTCCGGCTGACACATATTCCGCCCTATAGTTCAACCGGCGCGCCGTGCGGGGTTCTTAGATACGCTGCCGTCCATGCGGCCTCGAGCGCCTCAATTTGGTCTAGGTCCGTATGTCGACGATCAGCAAGAAACCGCTCCAGCGCCTCAAGCCAAGTATCATAATAGTCCGACCCATCGGTCGAATTGTCCAAAACACGCGCGCGCTCAAGTGCAACCCCAAAGTGCGTTGTCCAGTCGGACCAAGTAAAGTGTCCCGCCCCAACGAGCGCATGGGTTAGAGCAAAGAGCTTTCCATGCCATGGCTCTGCAAACGGCCGGTCTGGTTTAACCGGCGGACGCAATATAACTCTCCCAAAGGTCGGCCGAGACAGTGTGCCCTGGCTCGGCTCCCTCGCCCCATAGCTCGCAACCGTCAAAGCGTATCGTGTAGAGGTGCTGCGAGGCATCACCTGCGAGTGTTGCGCTAACATCAGGAAAGACATGGGCCCCATGATGCAACACCACCTCGCCGATACGATCACGCAGATATCGCGGCAGCCGCGTATGCCCCGCATGCATATGCCGCGCGGTGCGAACCTTGTCGCCTATCGCGAAGGCCGGCACGGCATCAATCTCGCGCGTACTCGGGCGCCCGACTGCGAGAAACGCCAGAAAACCTGCAGCATCTACCGGTGGCGTTAGGTGTTCAGAATCGGGATTAGGGTGGCCTTGCGCAATTTCCTCGCGGGTAATCAGACCCGTCTGCACCGACAAATCGACCATTCCTGCTACCCACTTCTCGTAATAGGTCATCGATAGATAGTCCGCCGGATGCAGCCGCTCAAGCGAATGCCGGTTGGCATCGATGTTCCAGCGCCGCCAAAAGCCCATGAGCATACGCAGTCCAAGTACCCGCCCTTCCCACGGAGCGTGGAAGACAGGTTCATCTGTTTCGATGGGAACGGACCCGAACCCCGCGATCCCACCTAGATCATGAACGCCGTCCATCACGAGGCCTCCGGCGCGAGCGCAAGGCCGGTGCCGATCATGGAATCACGCGTGACCAGTCCTGCTAGCTCATCAGCGGCCATCGCATCCGTGTCAACAGGACGCTTTGGAATCACCAAGTAGCGGACTTCCGCGGTAGAATCCCACACACGTATTTCCACATCTTTTGGAAAACTCAGCCCGAACTCGTCAAGAACAGCGCGCGGCTCGCGCACCACGCGGGCACGATATGCCGACGATTTATACCACGCCGGCGGCAGCCCGAGGACAGGCCACGGATAACAGGAGCACAGGGTACAAACGACAACATTATGAAGATTCTCAGAATTCTCAACCGCCACCATATGCTCACCCTGCATACCCGAGAATCCAAGCTCAGAGATTGCAGAGGTGGCATCCTTCCGCAGTCGGTCCAGGTATTCAGGATCAGTCCAAGCGCGAGCAACGACAAGGGCACCGTTCCGCGGACCGATGTCGTTGGAATAGGCATCAACAATGGCGTCAACCGCCGCCGAGTCAACAAGCCCCTTCTCAACAAGAAGAGTTTCGATCGCCTGCACCCGTAGTGCCGGTTCCGGCGGCAATAGCGCGTGGGCGTGATCATGGTCATGCTTCTTAGACATAAGATTTATCAGATCGCAAATACACTAGGTTATAACTAGGCCACTCTTGAACAATGTGTGCACGTTGAACCAAATTAGAAATGGCGGAGGGAGAGGGATTCGAACCCTCGAAACGGTTGCCCGTTTACACGCTTTCCAAGCGTGCGCCTTCAGCCACTCGGCCACCCCTCCACAATAGGTCACTGGATAGCCGACCCGGCCCGACCTGGCAACCACCGGGCGATTTCACAAAATTGAACGGCAGCAAGCCTTTTTACTAACAGGCAGACTACAGTTAATTTCACTGCAGAGCCTAAGCAATCAAATGAAAAGGCGAGGCTGAAGCAAGAATGATTATTGGGCGAATCATAGGCTGGCTATTTTTGATTGCAGCGCTCGCAGTTCTGGCGCGGGACCTGCTGACATCAATCGGTGCCGGTTCTATCTCACTAATCGCCACCGGCGAGCTCTGGTTCCACCTGCATCAAACGAGCCTGCAGATTGCCGAACCGGCCATCGCCCGCCACATCCCGCGCATCGGGCCATGGCTCTGGCATCCCATTATCTCGACATTGCTGACCTGGCCAGCCCTGTTCGTGTTGAGCGCACCCGGATTCATGTTGTGTTGGTTGTTCCGGATACGACGGCGTACAAAACAGGTATTTAACTCCAAGATCTGATGCGCAGCCTCGCAACCATACCTGCGCAGGCAGGTATCCCCAGAAACTGAATTAGGTACGAAAACCGAACAAGATTATCAGATCGGAGTCACGCAAACACGACGAACTCTGAATCTGCTTACTCGTCGCCCATACGTAGGGCCTGAATGAAGGCAGATTGTGGAATCTCAACATTTCCATACTCGCGCATCTTCTTCTTACCCGCCTTCTGCTTCTCCAACAGCTTCCGTTTACGTGTGATGTCGCCACCATAGCATTTTGATGTAACATCCTTACGCATGGCGCCCACCGTTTCGCGAGCGATCACCTTGCCCCCAATAGCAGCCTGAAGTGCCACTTTGAAAAGCTGACGCGGCACCAAGTCTTTGAGCCGGGTGCAGAGATGGCGCCCGCGACTTTCCGCCTGTTCGCGGTGGACGACCATCGAAAGCGCATCTACCACCTCGCCATTAACTAGGATATCGACCTTAACGAGGTTGCCGTCGCGATAGCCATCGAGCTCATAGTCGAAACTTGCATAACCGCGGCTGATAGACTTCAGGCGGTCATAGAAATCGAAAACCACCTCGTTGAGTGGTAGCCGGTAGACGGCCATAGCGCGGCCGCCCACATAGGTCAGCTCGACCTGCTCGCCGCGGCGTTCAGTGCAGAGTTGCAGGACCGCGCCGAGATACTCGTCAGGCACCATGATCGAAGCTTTGATCCAAGGCTCGGCAATGGTGTCGATGCGGGTAACCTCGGGATAGTCGGACGGGTTGTGCAACTCAATCTCCTCGCCGTCCGTGAGCGTTATATAATAAACGACCGACGGTGCCGTCGCGATGATTTCGAGATCGAACTCGCGCTCGAGGCGCTGCTGGATAATCTCCATATGTAGCAGCCCCAAGAACCCACAGCGGAAACCCATGCCAAGCGCGGCGGAACTCTCCGCCTCATATTCGAAGCTGGCATCATTCAGATGCAGGCGCCCCAGTGCCTCACGTAGATCTTCATACTCTGCCGTGTCCGCGGGATAGAGTGATGAGAAGACAACCGGCACCGACGGTTTGAAACCCGGCAGCGGCGCGTCAGCGGGCGTGCGATCGTCGGTGATCGTATCACCCACATTACAGTCGGCCACTGCCTTAATCTGGGCAGTGATGAAGCCAATCTCGCCCGGTCCGAGCTCACCGATTTCGGTGCGCGCGGGCGTGAAGATACCCACCCGGTCGACAGGGTAAGTTCGCCCGTTGGACATCATGCGGATTTTCTGACCCTTCTTCAGTGTTCCGTGCTTCACCCGCACCAGTGCGACAACGCCCAGATACGGATCGTACCAGCTGTCGACGAGCAGTGCCTGTAGGTCCGCCTCCGGGTCACCCTCTGGCGGCGGCATCTGGGTGACTATCGCCTCAAGCACCGCGTCAATACCGACGCCAGTTTTGGCGGACATCTCGATCGCATCTGAAGCATCGAGCCCAATTACATCCTCGATCTGGGTACGAATGCGGTCCGGCTCGGCCGCCGGCAAGTCGATCTTGTTGAGGACCGGCACCAGCTCCAGATCGGCATCAATCGCAAGATATGCATTGGCGAGCGTTTGGGCCTCTACCCCCTGGCTGGCATCGACCACGAGGAGAGCCCCCTCGCATGCCGCAAGCGAGCGAGATACCTCATAAGAGAAGTCCACATGTCCGGGCGTATCCATTAGGTTCAGGTGATAGGTTTCGCCGTTCTTCGCGTCGTAGACCAGGCGCACAGTCTGCGCCTTGATAGTGATGCCACGTTCACGCTCAAGTTCCATGTTGTCGAGCACCTGCTCCTGCATCTCACGCTCGGACAGCCCGCCACACTGCTGTATCATCCTGTCAGCTAGGGTTGATTTTCCATGGTCGATATGGGCAACGATAGAGAAATTGCGGATGTGGGAAAGGTTGGTCATTGAATCTCAGGCGGGTCTGGGAACAAAGTAAAAGCTTGGACTGTTGCACTCGGCAGAGTGATTTTGTTTTTTATATTATAAATGGGAACCATAACCGTGCCCTATCAGAGAGTCGCACTCGCAGATGCCGCTGCCACTCGGTTATCACTTTGTCGGCAGGTCCTGTGATTTATTACTGCAAGACTACTCTGCCATAGATTTTGCACGGCGGACCGATCTATGCTGTGGAAAATGCAATTCGACAGGCTGCCGTCATTTTGCTCGCCTAGCATATTGACCGGGCGGCGCGTCCCGCAGCGTTATCCCCGCAGGCTTCCGCCCGTCGCGTTCTCGACCGCCGTTACGATCTGCGCTGCAATCTTGTCGATCTCATTATCGGTCAGGGTCGCCTCGACCGGCTGAAGCGTGACCTGGATGGCCAGCGACTTCTTACCGTCCTCGATATTCTTGCCCTCGTAGACATCGAACAGATCAACACCCGAAATCAAACCACGCACAGCACCTCGCGCAGCACGTACCACATTGCCCGCCTCGACGTCCGAATTGACTAGGAAAGCAAAGTCGCGACGCACAGGCTGCAGGGATGAAAGATTTAATAGCGGACGGGCTGCACTCTTGTCCTTGCGTTCGGGCAACGCGTCGAGAAACACCTCGAACCCGATTGCCGGTCCCCGAACGTCGAGCTTACCCAGGATGCCAGGGTGAATCTCACCGAACCATGCGAGCACATTCTTGCCTAGGCACAAGCGCCCTGAGCGCCCTGGGTGATACCAGGCCGGCGCCTCTCTGCTGGCCTGCACATTAGCAGTCGGCGCGCCGGCGGCATCCAGTGCGGCAAGCGCGTCGGCCTTTGCATCAAAGGCATCAACGATGCGGATCGGGTTTGACCAATGGGCCGGGTGAGCGTTGCCGTGGCGCACCCCTGCGGCAACCAGAAGCTGTCCATCAGGGCCGGCATCGCGGTAGGCCGGACCTAGCTCAAATAGGCAGAGGTCAGCGAAACCCCGGTCAGCATTCCGGCCCGCCGCCAGCAGGAGATTCCCGAGAATCGAAGGGCGCATTACATCAAGCTCGCTAGAGATCGGATTAACGAGCATTAGGCTATCCAACATGTCCGCGTTTTCAGCAAACAGTTCCGCATGTAAACGACCCATAAAAGACCAGGTGACCGCTTCGTTAAGGCCTTGCGCGGCTAGCGCGCGGCGGACAAGGCTAGCGCGCAACTGGGCCGGATTAATCGCTGCAGAAGGAAGCGCAGCATCCTGGTCGAGGGAAACCGATTCTATATCATCGAAACCATGGATACGAGTAATCTCTTCAACTAGATCCGGCTCGCCATGCACGTCGGGGCGCCAAGATGGCGCCGTGGTGGTAATAATATTGCCATCTATCTTCGTTTCAAAACCCAACCTATCCAGAATTTCTGCCTGGCGCGCAACAGGTATCTCTATACCACCCAGCCTCGCAACCCGGTCGGTTCTTAGCTCGATCTTGCGAGCCCCATCGGGCTTAATCCCGGCAGTCACCAGTCGGCTGGTCTCGCCACCGCACAGTTCGAGTATCATCCGGGCGGCCACCTCAGCACCCCAGCCGGCGGACTCCGGATCGACACCGCGTTCAAAGCGGTAGCGAGCATCAGACTCAATCGCCAACTTACGGCCGGTGGCAGCAACAGAGATCGGGTCGAACAGAGCTACTTCGAGGAAGACCTCCGTGGTATCATCGGTGCAACTGGTCTCAAGCCCCCCCATCACACCGGCGGCGGCTTCGACAGTGTCCCCATCGCTGATCACAGTCATCTCGCTGTCCAGCGTGTATTCCCGTTCAACCAGCGCCATGAAGGTCTCACCATCGCGTGCCCTGCGCATGGTCAGAGTATTGTTGTCGAGCTTGTTCGCGTCGAAGACATGTAGCGGCCGGCCGAGGTCGATCGACACATAGTTGGTTACGTCGACCAGAGCTGAGATCGGTCGCAGACCAATGGCGCGCAAGCGGTCCTGCAACCAGGAGGGAGACGGCCGATTGGTGACCCCGCGGAAATGACGGCCCACCACGTAAGAGCACGCATTGCCGTCGCTGGCGATGCTCCAATCGATTGGGCTGGCATAGCTGCCGTCGAGAGGTGCTGCCGCGTCAAACGGCTTGAGCGTGCCGAGACCGGTAGCAGCCAGGTCACGAGCGATACCGCGCACGCCGGTACAATCGGGTCGGTTCGGTGTAAGCTCGATGTCTATCACTGGATCGTCGAGGCCGAGTACGCCGGCGAAAGGTTCACCTAAGGGCGCATCATCGGGCAACTCGATGATACCGTCATGGTCGTCCGACAAGCCCATCTCACGCTCTGAAACAAGCATGCCATTGGATTCCACACCGCGAATCTTAGTTTTCTTGAGTTCGATATTGATGCCTGGAACATAGGTACCCGCGGGAGCGAAAACGCCCTTCATGCCGACGCGTGCATTGGGCGCGCCACACACAATCTGAACCTGTTCCTTACCCGTGTCTACAACACACACCTGCAGCCGGTCGGCGTCGGGGTGCTGCTCGGCGGCGACCACATGGGCCACCGTGAAGGCCGCCAGCTTGGCACCCGGATCGTCGATCGTATCAACCTCGAGGCCGATTTGGATGAGTGTCTCGACGATTGCATCGGTCGAGGCTGCGGTCTCAAGATGATCCTTGAGCCAGGAAAGGGTAAACTTCATCGTGAAGCCCTCTCATAGCCGAAACGCCTCTCCTGCGAAGGTAGTAACCTATTATCGCTTACAGCTGCCCGATCGGACGAATATTTCAATCGATGCACGCCTGCACTGACGGGATACCAGCGGGGAACCATTACAGCCCCCTCACCATCGACGGCACAGCAAGCGGCACGAAGCCGTAATGCTTGATCCAGCGTATATCGGCGTCAAAGAAGGTACGCAAGTCGGGGATTCCGTACTTAAGCATCGCAATTCGATCTATCCCCATGCCAAAAGCAAAACCCTGATACCTCGCGGAATCGATGCCACCATGTTCCAGTACCTTTGGGTGAACCATGCCCGAGCCCATAATCTCAAGCCAGTTGTCTGCCCCCTCGCCGAAGTTTCCTATCCGCAACTCCCCACCCTCACGCGAACAGCCAATATCGACCTCCATCGAAGGTTCAGTGAACGGGAAATAGCTTGGCCGGAATCGGACCGGTAGGTCGGATATATCGAAAAACGCACGGCAGAAATCAATGATACAGCCCTTGAGGTGCCCCATATGGGTTGTCTCGTCGATAACCAGCGCCTCAATCTGATGGAACATCGGCGTATGGGTGGCGTCGGAATCACTTCGATAAGTTCGCCCTGGCGCAATCACACGGATCGGTGGTTTCGAGGTCTCCATGGTACGAATCTGCACCGGCGAAGTGTGGGTCCGGAGCACTGATAATGCCCCGCCGTCCTGTCCTTTTAGATAAAAGGTATCGTGCATCTGCCGCGCCGGATGCTCAGGCGGGATATTCAGTGCGGTGAAGTTGTGGAAATCATCCTCAATATCTGGGCCCTCAGCCACAGTGAATCCCATCTCGCCAAAGATCGCGATACATTCCTCCGTCACTTGGCTGACCGGATGCAGACGACCGTCCGGCCGTGGGCGCGGCGGCAAGGTCACATCTATGATCTCGTGGGTGAGCCGTGCCTCGAGCTCCGCCGCGTTTAGGTCAGCCTGGCGCGCGGTAATCGCCTCCAAGACCGCGTCCTTGACCAGATTCAACGCCTGGCCAGACTCCTTGCGGAGGTCGCCGTCCAGCTGGCTGAGGCTCTTCATCTGCTCAGTGATACGCCCTTTTTTACCAAATGCCGAAACGCGAACGGCCTCAAGCGCGTCGAGGCTATCCGCCGCTGCCACCTCTTCGAGCAGTGATACTTGCAACTCGATGACTTCGATCATGGTGTTACCGGTCCAACTCTGCTGAGCGGTCCCGAGGAACCGGCTCAGGCGGATGCGTTGAGGGCGTTTTGCGCCTGATTGACCAAATCCTTAAAGGCATCGGGTTCACGGACCGCCAGATCGGACAGAACCTTTCGATCAAGCTCAATCCCGGCCTGCTTCATGCCGGCCATGAACTGAGAATAGGTCATGCCATGCTCGCGGGCTCCTGCGTTAATGCGTTGGATCCAGAGTGAACGGAAGTTCCGCTTGCGGACCTTACGATCGCGATAGGCATATTGCAGCCCTTTCTCGACCCGCTCCTTGGCAACACGATAGACCTTGGAATTGCGTCCCCTATAACCCTTGGCGGCCTTGAGGACCTTCTTACGACGTGCGTTGCGCTGCACGGTGCTTTTTGCGCGTGACATCGGCTAGCCCCTCTTCGCGTACGGCATCATCGGCCGGAGGATCTTCTCATCCGCCTTAGCAATATTGCCTATCTTACGCGCCTTGCGCTTCATCGACTGGGAACGCTTACGCATGCCGTGACGCATTCCCGAAGGCTTCATTCGAATTTTGCCAGAGGCCGAGACGCGAAACCGCTTCTTGACCGACGCTTTGGTCTTCATCTTGGGCATTTTGTCCTCGCTTTGATTTCGCGTGCTTTGCTCGACGGCTGGGCTGCCCCGGGTGTTAGAACTCACCCTGCCGCACCGTCGCTATTCGGAATGCGCGGGGTTATAGCCGCGCATGGCCCGGCTGGCAAGGGGTTCGACTTCGCAATTACAACGCATGATTGTTGCCTCCGACCGCCATCCCAATTAGCGTCAGGGTCGAAAAACAGAAATCATTTGGGGCAATTTTTATGGACTTGGAACTAAACGGAAAATCGGCGATCGTCACCGGTGCCAGTAAGGGCATCGGGAAGGCCGTCGCGGAGGTGCTAGCCGAAGAGGGCTGCTCCCTGCATCTCATCTCGCGCACCGAGCCCGACCTCGATGCCCTGCGCGACGATCTGCACTCTCGCTTCGGTGCCCAGGTCGCCGTCCATGCGTTGGACTTGTCCAAGGGTGAAGCGGTCCGTTCGTTGGTCGAGACGGCGGGCGACTGCGACATCTTAATCAACAATGCAGGCGCAATCCCGGCCGGCGACCTCGCCCGGCTCAATGATGACACCATCAAGGACGCCTGGGACCTTAAAGTGTTCGGCTTTGTCGGCCTGATCCGCGAGATCTATCCGCGCATGTGCAAACGCGGCTCCGGCGCGATCGTCAACATAATCGGCATGGCCGGCGAACGTCCCCGCGCCGGCTATATCGCGGGCACGATGGGAAACGCCGCCTTGATGCAGCTCACAAGGGCACTCGGTGCCGAGAGCCTGGACCATGGCGTCCGGGTTGTCGGCATCAATCCGGGACCTATCGAGACCGAGCGACTGGTCAGCCAGGCCAAGATTAACGCGGATATGGAGTTCGGAGACGAATCCCGTTGGCGCGAGACCCACAAGAGCTTGCCTGGCGGGCGCCCCGGTCTACCAGAGGAAATGGGTTGGCTCGCCGCCTATCTCGCCAGCGCACGTGCATCCTGGATCTCAGGTACGGTCATCATGGCCGACGGCGGCCAGCATTCCCGATCAGCGCGGGGATAGTGTCGGGGCAGGCACGGAATACCCGTCGCCCTATCACTCCCCACCTAGAAACCGAGAAACTTTTCCGGCGTAAACTCAGACGCACCAACAGTTTCCGGAAATCACACCATCGTCCCCTATGCCGTCATAACCGCCCTTGCCGCAGACGGTTTTACGACGGACAGTTCGCCCCAGTTTTAATTCCGTCCTGGAATCAAGTCCGAGAATCACAATTCAGGCACGCCTAGCGCGGTGAAATCACCATCACCATCTGACGGCCTTCCATTTTCGGCATCTGCTCAACCTTAGCAATCTCGTCCAATTCCGTGCGGACCCGTTCAAGCACCTGGGCCCCCAGATCCTGATGGGCCATCTCACGGCCGCGGAAGCGCAGTGTCACCTTTACCTTATCGCCGTCATCAATGAATCGGCGGGCGTTTCGCATTTTCACATCGTAATCATGGGTGTCGATGTTAGGACGAAGCTTTATCTCCTTGACGTCGATCGTCTTCTGCTTCTTGCGCGCCTCGTTGCGCTTCTTCTGCTCCTGATATTTTAGCTTACCGTGATCTATAATTTTGCAAACCGGCGGCTCGGCGTTCGGTGACACCTCCACCAGGTCGAGTCCCACATCTATGGCGCGCTGCAGTGCACTGGCGGTATCAACTACCCCTACCTGTTCGCCATTCTCATCAACGAGGCGTACTTCGGCCACGTCGATATCCTCGTTTGTGCGTGGCCCATCTTTTTTCGGAGGGCTCTGATCTACTGGTCGTCTAGCGATTACTAATCTCCATTCGATGTTGTTTTGGTATTGCCTGCCAAGCTAAACGGTTTGTTTCGCTGCCGGGCTTTCCGCTTCGGTACTTAGTTTGCCGACCGCATCGCCCAACGCAAGCACTTCCTGCTCCTTCGACCCGAGACGGCGGACGGCGACCGTGCCCTCCTCGGCCTCACGGCGGCCGACAACCAGGATCGCCGGCACATGCGCATGACTATGTTCGCGCACTTTATAATTGATCTTTTCATTGCGTAGATCCACCTCGACTCGCAGCCCCGCCGCTCGGCAGGCGGCCTCAACCACCTTGGCATAGTCGTTAGCGTCGCTCGTGATCGTCGCTACAACCATCTGTGTTGGCGCCAACCAGAGCGGGAAACGCCCCGCATAGTTCTCAATTAGGATGCCGATGAACCGCTCAAAAGATCCGAGGATCGCGCGATGCAGCATAACCGGTCGCACCTTCTCTCCACTCTCATCGATATAGCTGGCATCGAGCCGCTCGGGAAGCACGAAGTCCACCTGGAGGGTGCCACACTGCCAATCTCGGCCGATGGCGTCGCGCAGCACGAATTCAAGCTTGGGGCCATAAAAGGCCCCCTCTCCTGGGTTAAGTGTAAAATCAAGACCGGCGGCTTTAGTAGCCTCCATCAGCGCCGCCTCGGCACGATCCCAGGTCGCATCGTCGCCAGCGCGCACCTCGGGCCGATCAGAGAATTTTACCGCAACCTCCTCAAAACCAAAGTCCCGATAGACTGAACTAAGCAATTCGCAGAAGGACTTGGTCTCATCAACGATCTGATCTTCGCTACAGAAGATATGGGCATCATCCTGTGTAAACGCGCGCACTCGCATGATACCGTGCAATGCGCCCGACGGTTCATAACGATGGCAGGAGCCAAACTCGGCCATGCGCAGCGGTAAATCTCGATAACTCTTCATGCCGGAGTTTCTAAAAATCTGCACATGGCACGGACAATTCATAGGCTTTAGCGCCAGCATCCGGTTGTTTTGGGTCTCGGAAGCGTCGTGATCATTGATCTCCAGGCCGCCCTCATCCACCTCGGCAACAAACATGTTTTCGCGAAACTTTTCCCAGTGGCCCGAGCGCTCCCAAAGCGAGCGGTCCACAAGCTGAGGCGTTTTCACTTCCGTATAACCGGCGCCATCCAGACGAGTGCGCATGTAGTCCTCGCAGGCCCGGTAAAGTGTCCACCCCTTCGGATGCCAGAATACCGAGCCGACCGCAGCCTCTTGGATATGGAAGAGGTCCATCTCCCGCCCGATCCGCCGATGATCACGCTTTTCTGCCTCCTCAATCATCGTCAGATGGGCCTTGAGCTCTTTTTCGTTGCGCCAAGCCGTGCCGTAGATGCGCTGCAACTGATCGTTCGCCGCATCACCTCGCCAGTAAGCGCCAGCGAGCTTCATGAGCTTGAACGCCTTGGGTAGCTTCCCCGTCGACGAAAGATGCGGGCCACGACACAGATCGACCCAATTCCCCTGACGATACATCGTGATGTTCTCGCCCTCCGGAAGTTCGCCAACCCATTCGGCCTTGAACGTCTCACCTTCTTTCTCGAAATACGCGCGCACCTTGTCGCGTGACCAGACCTCACGAATTATCTGCTCGTCACGAGATACAATCTCTTCCATTCTTTTCTCAATGGCCTCGAAATCATCCGACGAGAAGGCTTCCGCCCGATGGAAGTCGTAGTAGAAACCGTCATCCGTCGCGGGACCGAACGTAATCTGCGTGCCCGGGAATAATTCCTGGACAGCCTCGGCCAACACATGAGCCGCATCGTGACGGATCAACTCAAGTGCATCCTCGTCCTTGATTGTAATAATCGAAACGTCAGCATCAGACTCGATGAGCCGCGCAAGGTCACGAATTTCTCCATCCACACGGACCGCGAGTGCGGCCTTGGCCAAACCGGGGCCGATGTCTGCAGCTAACGCTGCGCCGGTAACCGAATCTTGAAAAACGCGCTCGCTACCATCGGGCAACGTTATTGTGACCTGGTTAGCCGATCCTGGGTCTGCCATATCAGTTCCGTTGTTTCTCAAATTTCCAAACACTCAGTTAACCAAAACAAGATGCGCCTGCGGGATTTAATCCAGCTTGAGCACTGCTTCAACCTCGTCGATCGAAAGACCCGACAAGTCATCGCGCCGCAGGATCGTTACATCCGCCCCCTTTTGAGCGCATAGGGCAGGGTCCGAGGCCTGGGAATAGAGCGCCACAGAAGAACATCCAGACGTTGCAATAATATGCATCGGCCCCGTATCGTTGCCCACAGCGCATATCGCACCACGTGCTAGCGCTACGATCTCGGCAAAGCTCGTGTCCGATGTCAGATCCTTCGCTCCTGGGCAGAAGTACGAAATCGTACCAATTGCATGGGCATCCGCACCCGCTCCTATCAGCACCGGCATCACACCTCGCGCAACGAGCCGGCGCGCTAGTTCAGTGAACGCGCCAACAGGCCAACGCTTCTCTGGTCGATGGGTAGAGCCGCCGGGCACCAGCAACACATAAGGAGCTGTGACAGCGAACCTCGCTGCGTCTGCCTGCACCCAATCGAGCGAGGGCGAAGGGACATTCTTAATGCCAGCGATCGCGAGTTGATCTGCCTGGCGATCAATCGTGTGCATGCTGTCGCGGTTCGGGTTGTCGTGGCGCAGGGCTGCACCGCGCGCAATACCCGACCACTCCGGTCGGCGTCCAGGTAACATTAGATGAAAGTAGAGATTCGAGCGGTCCGACGTCTGCAGATCATAGACCCTGTCAAACTGGGCGCCGCGCAGCTGGAACCGAAGACGATGCCAGTCACGCCAGTTCTTCCAGCTCGGTCGGCTATCAACCCATACTTCGTCGAACCAGTTGGAGGCCGCGAGGAAATCGCGAAAGACCGGCGCGGTCAGAAGGGTGATATGGGCGTTTGGGTGATGACCACGAATCGCGGCAAATGGGCCCGTCGCCTGAACAACATCACCTAGCGCCCCAAGCTTGATTACCAGCACCTGTTCGGCTTTCATGACACACGAGGTTCGTGCAACGCAGCATAGACCCGGAGGGTCGCGGCACACATTCCAGCCTTGGAGAAATTCTCACGAACATGATCGGCGGCGCGTACTGCCAGCGCCTCTCGCCGGCTTGCATCCAGCGATAGTGCCGATTCGAGCGCGTCGGCGAACATGTCGGGATCACCGGGGTTAAACAGCCAACCGGTCTTATCCGCAAGAACCTGTTCTGTCGCGCCACCGTGGTCGGCAACAACAACCGGACGCCCCATGCCCTGGGCCTCGGCGATCACCCGCCCAAATGCCTCAGGGTCGGTCGATGCCGAGACTACCACGTCCGACAGCATGTATGCCGCAGGCATGTCGTTGCAATGTCCGACAATCTGTACATTTCCGGCCAACCCCTTATCCGAGATATTTTTTTCCAGCTCCCGGCGATAGGCATCCCGCCCCTGATCAGATCCAATTAAAAGCCCTGTAATAAGAAAATCATCGGTGCCGCGCCGCGCACGGAGCCGGGCCAAGGCTTCTATAAACAACAGCTGGCCCTTCCAGCGGGTCAAGCGGCCGGGCAGAACCACAACCGAATGCTCGTCCGCCAAGCGCCAGCGCGCGGCTAGGTCCACCATACGGCTCGGGTTGAATCCCTCAGCATCGAAGCGTGCAGTGTCGATGCCGCGCGGAATTGTCTGGACCCGGTCATCTGGCACCCCGTAATGTTCTTTCACATGAGCGGCTATAAATCGCGAATTTGCAATAACGATGTCGCCGTCGGCCATTACGGCATTGTAACGCTTCTTAAGGGCGCCAAACATTCCCTCACCGAAATTGTAAGTGCCATGGAACGTCGTGACGAAAGGTAATCCCGCGGCGCGTGCCGCAGCACGGGCGCTCCAGGCCGGCGCTCGGGAACGTGCGTGCACCAGCTCAACATTTTCTACTTCGATGAGCTCCGCCAAGCGTGCCATGTTGCGTCTGATCGTCAGCGGATTCTTCGACTTCAGCGGCAGCTCAACATGACGAATTCCACTTCGCTCGAGCTCAACCACCTGGCGCCCGCCGGACGAGGCCACGATCGCGTTCTTCCCAGCTAGAACCAGAGCCTCGGCTACATCGATAGCGCTTCGCTCAACACCACCGCCCCCCACTTCGAGCGAGGGCAAAACCTGCAGGACAACCGGCAGCCGCGCTGCCGTCGCGCGCACCGTAGCTGCGCTCGCCGCATCCTGTTCCTTGGTGCTAATCTCGGAGACGTCGTTCATCCAACCAAGTTCTTATTCTGATGATTCCTGCCAGTATCCAGATCGTCAATGCCCCTGACGGTACCGGCCTCGCATATTGCGCGACGCCGGCGCAAGCGCCAGAGATAGAAACACGCATCAACACAGCCCCCGGTATCGTTTTTCTAGGTGGCTTTATGTCCGATATGAACGGGAAAAAGGCAACCGCTTTGGAGGCTTGGGCGAGAACGAGAAGTCGGGGCTTCCTCCGTTTCGACTATTCCGGCCACGGGGAATCGGAAGGTGCATTTCGCGACGGCACCATTGGTCGTTGGCGCGACGACGCTCTGACAGTTATCCGCCATGCAGGGCAGACGGTGTCAGGATTGGAAAACCAGCTGGTACTCGTCGGTTCCTCCATGGGCGCCTGGATTGCAATACTTGCCGCACGCGCCCTCAACACCGAGCACTCAGGCCCCCGGGTCACCGGTCTGGTGACCATTGCTGCAGCGCCTGACTTCACCGACAACCTTCTACCCGAGTGGCTCGGCACCGAGGCGCGGAAGCAGATAGAGGAGACGGGAACATTTGCAACCCCCTCGGAATATGCCGATACGCCTTATTTAATCACGCGGTCATTATTGACCGAGGGCAGAAACCACCTGGTGCTCCGTAAACCTCTGGATCTCGATATTCCCGTGCGGTTGATCCACGGCATACTCGACCTCGATGTACCATGGATCCAATCCCAAAAACTGATGGAGACGCTTAGTTCCACCGATGTCGAGTTGATACTCGTCAAGGACGGGGACCATCGCCTGTCGAAGCCGCCGGACCTGGATCGAATGACAGAAATCGTCGAGCGCCTGTGCGATCAACTCGCATCACGCAACGCTGCCAGCCCCGTCCGATAGTCGGGATAGGCCAATTCGACGCCAAGTTCATCCTTAATACGCTCATTCGACACCCTCTTGGATTCGGCATAGAAGCTGCGCCCAAACGCCGACAGCTCCGCATTGGAATAGGGAATTCCAGGCGGCACCACAACTCCAAGAAGTTCGCAGGCATAAGCCACCACATCCTGAGGCGGCGCGGGGTAATCATCACAGATATTGTAGGCGGCGCCCGGGTTTGGGCGATCGATCGAGGCCTCGAGAATGGTTGCAATATCCGCTACATGGGCACGACTGAATACTTGCCCTTTCTTGATCACGCGCCGAGCTCGCCCCGACTGCACCGTCTCCAGCGCATTTCTCCCGGGACCATAAATTCCAGCGAGGCGAAACAAGTGTACGGGAAGACCGTACTCCCGCCAAAGACGGCACCAACCTGCCTCTGCATCCACCCTCCGTCGGCCGCGCTCAGTTGCCGGAGTAAGCTCCGATGTCTCGTCCACCCAGCCACCGCCGCGGTCGCCATAAACGCCGGTGGTAGATAGGTATCCCGCCCAAGCGATGCTGGACGCCCGAGCTGCAATATCGCGGCCATGCAGGTTCAGGACCGGATCACCGTCCGCACCCGGCGGCACCGATATCAGGAGACTGCTGACCCCGTCTAACGCGTCATTGACATTCGTCATCGGTGTAGAACCGTCAAACCGGAAAGCTGTGATCCCCGCAGCGCGGAGCTCCGCGACCTTGTCATCACTGCGCGCCGTCGCGCGGATGTCCCAACCGTCTGCCCGCAGACGATCCGCAAACACCCTTGCGCTGTAACCCAAACCAAAAACGAAAAGAGTCTGCGACGTCATAGAAACCTTGATGATCAGTGGCGGTGAACAAATGTTCGCATTTTGCACCGGCCATGTCGTGCTACTAGACCGGAGCAACAGAATAGGAGCCCGCACGTTGCGCCGTCTATCGTTCGAAGACTTCACCCTGATTCTTGCCCTATGCTTAATTACTGCTGTGGGCTTTCCCTCCCCGGGACGTTCTCAGACCAACTACTCCGAGATGGAAGTCAAACAAGCCTACCAAGCCTGTCTGGACGGTTCGCATCGCGATCCTGAGGCTAAGTTCGAGGCGGCCATTGCGTGGCGCGACGAGGGGGGTGGTCCACCGGCCCGACATTGCGTGGCCCTAGCACTGTTCGACCTCGGTCAGTTTAAAGAAGCCGCCACGCGCTTAGAAGCGTTGGCCGCCGAAATGCCGATAGCATCCGCACGGGAACAATCGGCCATCCTCGGACAGGCTGGCAGCATCTGGCTGCACACAGGCAACCTGACGCGCGCCCACACAATCCTGAGCCAGTCCCTAGAGTTGGATTCTAACGACCCCGAAATCTGGATTGATCGCGGCGATGCCCTCGCACGCGGCGGCGAATACTGGGATGCAGTGGATGACTTCTCCGCCGCCCTCGACCTAGACGAAAATCGACTGGATGCTTTGGTTTTTCGCGCAGCCGCCTACCGGCTACTGGGGGTCAATGATTTGGCGCACGACGACATCATCCGCGCCCTCGAACTCGACAAAGACAACCCCGACGCGCTGATGGAACTGGGTGCCGTCCACGCAGGGCTTGGCAACTTCGATGCGGCTCGAGAGGCCTGGCTCCGCGTCTTATCAGTCGCACCCGGATCACGGCCCGCCGCAGCAGCCAGACAAGCGCTGCAAAGGATGGACGTGAAGGTGGAGTAAGTCATCTTTTCAGATGGCAGGTGTCTTGTTTTATCGAAGCCTCAGAAATCCGGATCTGCATAGTGCTTGGGTGGCGGAATACCAGGAATATGGTCGGCGAGAATAGGCCGCATGCTGGGCCGCGACTTGATCCGCGCGTACCAGCTCTTGGCCTCCGGATACTCTTCCCAAGGCACATCACCAACATAGTCAACACAGGACAACTGTGCGGCTGCCGCGATATCTGCAAGTGTGAAATTCGCACCCGCTAACCAGTTACGGCGCTCGATCAGATACTGCACATAGGCGAGATGAGTGCCTATATTGGCGTGCCCGGCGCGAATCGCTAAAGATGACGGTGAGCCCAATCCCAGAAACCGCTTATTGATCTTTTCATCGACTAGGTTCGCCGTTACCTCGCGCTGAAACTTCAGATCGAACCAGGCCGTCATACGGCGTGCCTCTGCGCGGGCCTCAGGATCCTCTCCGAGGAGGAAAGGCTCCGGAAAGGTCTCCTCCAGATATTCGCTGATGGCAGCGGAATCTGAAAGCACGAGCGGTGGGCCCTCCTCGCCGTTCGCCACGAGCAGAACCGGGACCTCGCCTGCAGGGTTCAACGCGAGGAATTCCTCGCGGCGTTCCCAGACCTTTTCGATCTCGAGTTCGAACGAGAGCTTTTTCTCCGCGAGCATGATTCTTACCTTGCGCGCGAAGGGGCAAAGCCAAAGATGATAAAGCGTTCGCATAATATTAAAGAGCCTAGCCGAAACGCACGATTCAAGGAAAGCGACGACGGAACATTCCAGTCGAGCAATGGGAGCGAAATATCGCTACGCTACGCTTGTTGTATTTTCTCGGAGGACACAGGGATATGAGCAACCACCTAACCCGCAAAACAATTGTGAAGCGCCTTCACGCCGAACGCGATGCCGGCCGAAACATCTACGACGCGCTTTGCGGCTCAGGCATTACTGCAAAGATGGCAGCTCGCGCCGGGGCAGACATGATCACCACCCACATCCTAGCGTATTTCCGCATGCAAGGACTGAGCTCCATGGCGGGCTACCTCCCGATCGCGGATGCTAACGCCATCACACTCGAATTGGGCGAGCGCTCATTGCTCAATGTGATCGACGACTGCCCTGTCATCGCTGGCATTCTTTGCGCTGATCCAACCCGCGACATGAACCGCTTCGTCGACCGGCTGGCAGCCGCCGGATATCACGGAGTTATGAACTGTCCGACCGTCGCTCTGATTGATGGTAAATTCCGTTCCGATCTTGAGGAAACCGGTACCGGCTACGCCCGTGAAATAGAGGTGCTGGGTTACGCCAGCAGCCGGGGCCTCTTCACCAAGGCATTCTGCACCACACCGGAGGAAACGCTGGCGATGGCCGAGGCGGGCGTCGACAACCTCATCATACATTTTGGCAATTCCTCGGGCGGCACCATCGGCTCAGAAACGGTAATGAACTATGATGAGGCCGCCCAGCGGGTCGCGGCCTGCACGAGCGTGCTGGACGGCAAGTATGCCGACCGCATCATCACCTGCCATGGCGGCTCGATCGAGACGCCCGGGCATTTTGAAGACTTTATTAATCTGGCGCCCCGGCTTGACGGCTATGTCGGCGGCTCATCGGCCGAACGATTTCCGATCGAAGATTCTGTTACCGCAGTAACAAAGGCCTTTAAGGCCGTGAAAGTGCGCTAGCTGCGCCCGCCCTTGGGCCCAGACCGATAGCCCTGAAGGCAGAACTAAAAACCATCCGAACTAAGAGTAGTGGCGTCAATTAAGACGCCGATCGAGAACCCCGCACAGATTTAGGACGATCAAGATAATCGAGACTGCGACGAGAAGGCTCGTGAATCAAGCCCGTCGCTGATCGTTCTGGCTGCCGGCGCCCAAGGTTCGACCGAGAAAGTTCGCGACATCATTGACCAGTCGTTTCGCCTCATCGATGACTGGCGAATAGCCGAAAAATGCATGCATAACACCCGGGTAAACCTCGAGCGCGAAAAAATGCTTAGCCTCCTTCAAGGTCGCTGCGAAGGTTAGGGAATCGTCACGGATCGGATCGAGTTCGGCTGCCGCCACAAAAATCGGCGGCAAGCCCGCGGGATCGGCATTCACGGCAAAGACACGCGAGTCAGTGCGATCGTCGGCGTTCGGCACATAACCGTCATAGACCATCTGCACATACTCGCGAGTGAACATGAAATCGCCACCGCCGAACTCCTTCATGGATCCAGTTTCTAGATTGTAGTCGAGAACACCGTAGAGCGAGGAAATAGCTTTCAACAGTCCTGGGCGGCCCTTATTGCGCAAGGTAATCGCGGCACCAAGCGAGACGCTCGCGCCAGCCGACGCACCGCCGATCGCTATGCGATCAGCGTCGAGCGCCCAGTCGCCAGCATTCTCCGCAAGCCACTCGAGTACTGCGACGACTTCGTCGATAGGGTCGGGGAACGTGTGTTCGGGCACATGAACATAGTCGGCGCTGATGATAGCCCCACCCCAGGACGCCGCTATCTCGCGCATCTGGCGATCATTCGAAAGCGGGCCGCCTATGCGAAAACCGCCGCCGTGGAGATACACAAAAACGGGAAGGTTACCCTCAGCTTTCGGTCGGTAAAATTGCACCGGCACATCTCGGAACGGGCCCGGAATCGTTCGTGCCTCATTAGTGTCCATCTCAGGCCCGCCCCTGTTCCAAACCGCACGTACGGCCTCAGCGTGCGCGCGCACCTCGTCGATGCCTTCACCGGGCGTGCCAAGCGCGGCGGCGATCTCGGCGTTGCGTTTCAGCGCCTCTAACTGCTGTGGGTGAATACGGTCGGTCGGCTTGACTATATTGTCGTTTGGCATACTGCCCTACTTCGGATAAGCATCAGCTGTTTTCTGGACACTAGCATTTCGAACCGCCAGGACAACAACTCTCGGTTAGTTTCTGCCTAATCTGAAAGAGTACGGCGATCATCGGCTACGGCGCGTAATCGCTTATCCCAATGCAACAACCGAGTGCTATAAATCGATCTTGTCCTCGCGTTAGAACTGGGTGCTATGCCGCTTTTCGAAATCGCCATTATTGCCATCATCCAGGGCATCACCGAATTCCTGCCAATCAGCTCGTCCGGCCACCTGCGCCTTGGTTCGGAGATGCTTGGACTATCAGAGAACACGCTCATCCTCGACGTAGCGGTCCATGTGGGCACGCTTTTCGCTGTCGTGGTCTATTTATGGCGCGACCTTCTATTCATTCTGCTCGGCCTCTGCGAAAATCTGCGAGGACGCAGACATGACGGCAGTCGGCTTGCCGGTTACCTTGTCATCGCTACGATTCCCGTTGTGATCGCGGGTTATTTCGCCGAAGGCCTGGTTGAGCATCATCTGCGTGCACTTGAGGTTGTGGGTTGGACGACGCTCGGCTTCGGTATCCTGCTTTTTCTTGCGGACCGCATGGGCATGACTATCCTGCGGGTTGACCATCTCTCGATCCCACATGCGCTGACCATCGGAATCGCGCAGATCCTAGCGCTGGTGCCAGGCACCAGCCGCGCCGGTATCACCATCACCGCTGCGCGCTTTCTCGGCTATGATAGGCGCGAAGCCGCGCGCTTCTCTATGCTGATGTCAATTCCGGCGATCGGTGGCGCCGGCTTACTGATTGGTCTGCGGTTGGTCGAGACCGACAACCCAGTTCTTACCCATGGCGTACTAATAGCGGCGGCCCTATCCTTCGCGACGGCGCTGGTCACGATCGTATTGTTCCTGCGTTGGCTGCGCTTCGCAGGCTTAGGGCCGTTCGTAATCTACCGAATTGTGCTCGGCGGCCTTATTTTGGGGTGGGTATACGGTGCAATCTAACTCCGCGATCGTAGGTGTCTATTGCGCGATCGATGCTCGTCCAAGCCGACCACCGCGCCGATAGCGGTGGAGATAAGTTGGTAGGATAGCCTGCATAGAGGTTGGAGAGACCCCGAGATCGGCTAGTGTCGCCGCATCGGATCCCACCACATTGTCGGTGCGCAGGGAGCGCATCTGATCAGGTGTCACCGGCGGATTCGGCAGGATGCTCAGCAGAATCGCTTGAATATCACCGACGAAGAACGGGATTGGCAAAAGTAGACGCCGGCGGCGAATTTCGCCTAGCATCAGTTCCATTAGTTCTACAAAACTGCATACCTGCGGCCCACCCAACTCGAAGGTCTTCCCGCTTTTCCCGGGGTCGGTCAGCGCAGTGACGATCGCATCCGCGACGTCAGCGGCATAGACCGGCTGGAAGAGGGTCTTGCCGCCGCCGAACAGAGGCAAGGCCGGCGATAAGCGTGCTAGTCCCGCGAACAAGTTAAAGAACCCATCCTCCGGGCCGAATATGACAGACGGGCGCATCACCACGGCGTCCGAATAAGCGCCGAACAGCGCCGCTTCGCCCGCGGCCTTAGAGCGCGCATATTTTGATCTTGCATTTAAGGCTGCTCCAATTGCGGAGACATGCACCAATGATTTTACCCCGGCGCTGTCCGCAGCGATCGCGATCGCTGCAGGCGCATCAACATGTATGGCCTTGAAGGTCTGGCCGCCACGCTCGGCCAGAACCCCCACAAGATTGACTACTGCATCCGCACCATCGACCGCACGCGCCACCGCAGCTGCATCAGTTACATTGCATGCGAAAGGCGTAACCTGGCCGACCTGCCCCAGCGTCCGAAGGTGCTTTGCCGCCTCGGGGTCACGCACAGCAACCAGTATAGTCATATCTAGATCGGCCAAGCGCTCTACCACGTAACGACCGAGGAAACCCGACCCGCCAAACACCGTCACCCGGCATACCGCCATCTCATCACTCCACCTGTGCTCCGCTTTCGCGAACTTGCCGCTGTATAGCGCTGGGTCACTCATTCTGCCAAGCTCAGTTGACAGGCAAGTAAACCGGGTTTAGCAAGCGCCCGCTTGGTGCGCGTATGCGCCCCACAATTACACCGGACGGCATCGTGGATATAGAGCTACATCAGAACGACCTACCCGACAGCATCGATCTGGGTAAAATTATCGCTGTGGACACCGAGACCATGGGCCTCAATCTACTGCGGGACCGACTATGCCTGGTGCAGCTGTCGGCCGGGGACGGGGTCGCTCACCTAGTCCAGTTCCCGGCCAGCCGGGGCGACAAGTACGACGCCCCTAACCTTAAGGCGCTGTTAGCCGACCGTCACCGCATCAAACTGTATCATTTCGCCCGCTTTGATTTGGCAGCAATCAGCCAGTACTTAGGGGTTAGCGCAAGCCCGGTCTACTGCACCCGCACAGCGTCGCGTCTCGTGCGCACGTTTACCGACCGCCATGGCCTGAAGGATCTCTGCCATGACCTGCTGCGCGTGGATATCTCCAAGCAGCAGCAATCCTCGGACTGGGGTGCCGACAATCTCAGCCGCGAACAGCTGGAATATGCCGCGAATGACGTCCTCTTCCTGCATGAAATCAAACTTCGTCTAGATGACATGCTTGCACGTCACGAACGAACGGAGTTGGCCCAAGCCTGTTTCGACTTCCTGCCTGCGCGCGCCGCGCTGGACCTAGCTGGCTGGCCAGAAGTCGACCTGCTGGCACATAGTTGACATCACTCCGTGTCGGAACGACGCAATCGCGGTTGCGGAATTGACGATTCAAAGTCCACGACCCATACTACAACTAATTGATTCACGGAGATTTCTCGCGTATCTCGTGGATCGGCTCAACGCTTGAAACATTCGATTGACCCAGCCGTGACCGGGACAGCCAAAACAACCTCGCCTCCCGCCGCAACGTCGCGCGACATCGACGCAGCGCAGCGCGTTTTCCAGCTTGAGGCCGAGGCTCTGCGGGCGATGGGAGATTCACTAGATCAACGATTCGTTAAGGCGATCAATCTGATCGACATCGCCGCCGGCCGCGCGGCAGTAACCGGCATGGGCAAAAGCGGCCATATAGCGCGGAAGATATCATCAACATTGTCGAGCACCGGAACCCCCTCATTCTATGTGCACCCGGGAGAGGCCAGCCATGGCGACCTCGGAATGATTACCCATGACGACGTAGTGATTGCGCTGTCCAACTCGGGCGAGACGCCAGAGTTGAATGACGTCATCGACTACTGTCGGAGATTCAGTGTGCCGTTGATCGCCATCACCGGGCGCACTCAATCAACCCTTGCAGAGAATTCCGACTGCACGCTGCTTTTACCTGCCGTAGACGAGGCCTGCACGATGGGTCTCGCTCCCACCACCTCAACCACGGCTATGCTGGCACTCGGCGATGCGCTAGCCATCGCGCTGCTGGATCGGCGTGGGTTCACAGCAGAGGACTTTCAGGTGCTGCACCCAGGTGGGCAACTCGGGCATAACCTTTTGCGTGTTGCCGACCTCATGCATCACAAAACAGACCTGCCGCTAATCGACGCGGAATCGATGGTTGGGGATGCGATCCTGATCATGACAACAAAAGGCTTCGGCTGCGCAGGCGTCGTTGATGCAGCTGGGCAGCTTGCGGGTATCATCACGGATGGCGATTTGCGCCGACATATGTCCGATACATTATTGCAGCTGACTTGCGGGCATATCATGACCCCGAATCCCAAAACCATTCGTGCCCAGGCGCTCGCTTCCGAAGCTCTTGGACTGATGAATGCAAGCCAGATCACTAGCCTGTTCGTCGCCGAAGACCGAAAGCCGACCGGCATCCTTCACATTCATGACTGTCTGCGCGCGGGCATCGCCTGACCAACACATGAGCGACGCGGGAAACACAGCCCCACAATCCGACATAACGCCCGAAACGCGCGCGCAGCGTTTGGCGCGCCTTAGTGCATTTCCCCGCCGGCGCCGAAGCGGATTTGCGCGCTCCCGCATCGTCTCGACCATGAAATACTTGCTGCCCGGCATCGCCTTCGCGCTGCTCGTCCTAGTTGCCGTCTGGCCGCGTCTTGCCCCCGACGAGGACAGCTTCCGCATTAATCTCGAGGTAGTCGGACCAGCTGGCGGAGCCAAGCCGCAGGTTCTCAATCCGCGCCTGCAGGGAATTGATGCCGCCGCACGCCCGTTCCAAGTGACCGCCGACTTTGGCGCACGCAGCGACAGCGTAAATGGCGGCGAGGTTTACGACCTGACTCACCCCAAGGCCGACATTGTTCTGGCCGATGGTTCATGGGTGGCGCTGACAGCAAATGACGGCCGCTTCGAAGCCAAGACAAACACGCTGCATCTAGCCGGCGATGTGAACCTGTTTCACGACCAAGGCTACGAGTTCGTCACCACAGTCGCACAGGTCGACCTGATCACCAGCACTGCGTCCGGCGATGCACCCATTATCGGACAGGGGCCCTTCGGGATTCTAGATGCTGAGGGATTTCGTATCTTCGACTCCGGCGAGCGTGTCCTGTTCCTAGGACATGCTCGCTTGACTGTCTTAGATGGAGCAACGTCTGATCAATGATACGGACAACCCCTATTCTAGCCACCCTGCTTCTGGTGACCATGTATGTAACTTCGTCGCAAGCCCAGTCCATTGGCTTCAGTCACGGCGGGGATGGGCCGATCCAGATTGAGGCCGATGACGGCATAGAGTGGCAGCGCGCCAAACAGCTTTATTTAGCCCGCGGCAACGCACGCGCACAGCAGGGTAGCGTCGCGGTCGAGGCCGACGAACTAATTGCCTTCTACCGGCCCAACGCTGCTAGCGAGAATGAAATTTTCCGCATTGACGCCATTGGAAATGTGCGCATCGTCTCCGACGAAGAGGTCGCGCACTCCGACAAGGCGGTCTACGATATCGACAACGGCTTGCTGGTAATGACCGGTGACAGGATTCAGCTCGACACGGCAAAGGACACAATCGTCGCTCGTGACAGTATGGAGTATTACGAGACCCGGCGGCTAGCCGTGGCGCGCGGTGACGCTATTGCGATCCGCAACGACAGGCGCGTACGCGCCGACGTTCTGACAGCCCATTTTGACGACGGCGGCAAAAAGGCCGAAATAAAAAGGATCGAGGCGTTAGGCAATGTCCTCGTGTCGACCCCGACCGATATCGTACGTGCTGAAAAGGGCAACTACGACCCCGTACGCGGAATCGCGACCGTTACCGGCAATGTCAAGATCACCCGCGGAGACACGCAATTGAACGGCGAGCGCGCAGAAGTTAATTTGGAGACAGGTGAGAGTCGCCTGCTATCCTCGTCACCCGGAACGCGAGTACGCGGTCTCTTTCTACCAAAGTCAAAAACCGATAAAAACAGCCATCGACTGGAGACCAATGAGCAATAATATTCAGTCAGATAAACAGGACACTGTCGGCACCCCCCAGCTCGTCACGAGAAATGAAGGGCTAGTCGTTAAGAACATCGGTAAACGGTTTCGCAAACGCCCGGTCATCCGCGATGTTTCGCTGCATGTACAGCAGGGCGAGGCAGTTGGCCTGCTGGGGCCCAATGGCGCCGGCAAGACGACATGCTTTTACATCATCACCGGCCTGTTGACGGCAGACACAGGCAGCATCTCCCTCGACGGGCACAACATAACCGATCTGCCCATGTATCGTCGTGCCCGCCTGGGCGTCGGTTATCTGCCCCAAGAAGCATCAATTTTTCGCGGCCTATCAGTAGAGCAAAACATCCGTTCGATCCTCGAGGTCATCGAGCCAGAACGAGATCGCAGAGAAGCTCTGCTCGATGATTTGCTGGCCGAATTTTCGATTAGCCATCTCCGCCGCACCCCAGCGCTGGCGCTGTCGGGCGGCGAAAGGCGGCGCGTCGAAATCGCGCGCGCGCTGGCTAGCCAACCCCACTTTATCCTGCTGGACGAACCGCTGGCGGGCATCGATCCAATCGCCCTAACCGACATTCGTAGCCTCGTCAGCCACCTCAAGGATCGCGGCATCGGTGTATTGATCACCGACCATAATGTGCGTGAGACGTTAGATATCGTCGACAGGGCATATATCTTGCACGAGGGTGGCGTTCTGATGAGTGGAGCACCGTCCGAAATTGTGTCCCATGCCGATGTAAAACGTGTTTACCTAGGCGAAAGATTCAGTCTTTAGAAAACGATATACATGGCCCTGACAACGCGTCTCGACTTTCGGCAGGCGCAGGCGCCGATCATGACGCCACAGCTGCAGCAGGCGATCAAACTGCTGCAAATGTCAAATCTTGAACTGGCTGCCTTCGTAGAAACCGCACTTGAGGAGAATCCACTGCTCGAGCGCGAAGAGGTATTGATCGAGGGGGACAGCGTCGAGATCAACACAGGCACGAAAGCTGACGACGATGGTGATACCGTCACACTGACGAAGCGTGAAAATCTGGGGTTGGACGAAGTCCCGCTCGAAACCGACTACACAAATGTCTGGCAGGGCGGCCCGTTGCGGCCAGCCGAGGGCAGTGCACTACCTCCGCACGGCGGTAATACGGCCCCCGGAATTGAACAAACAGTGGCGAGCGAAACCACTCTGCGCGAACACCTAAACGAACAGCTCAATCTGTCGATCTCGGGCTTGACCGAGCGACTCGTCGGTCGCGCCATCATCGACTCGCTCGACGATCGCGGATTTCTAACTATGTCAGCTGAGGAGATGGCCCGACAGCTAGGCAGTGAAATTGGGCTCATCGAACGCGTTCTAGATATTCTACGCACCTTTGAGCCCACAGGTGTATTCGCACGCGACCTGATTGAGTGCTTTGCCCTTCAGCTTGCCGAGCGCAACCGTCTCGATCCAGCTATGCAGACTATGCTTCAGAACCTCAAATATCTGAGCAAGCACGACCTACCCGGGCTACGGCGCGCCTGCGGAGTTAACGAAGAAGATCTGGCAGATATGCTGAGCGAACTAAAGGCGCTGGATCCCAAACCATCATCCGCCTATGAAAATTCAAGCGTCGAGTATGTAACCGCGGACGTCCTGATGCGGCCCAAGAAAAGTGGGGGATGGGAGATTGAACTTAACAGCGACACGTTACCCCGAGTGCTGCTGAACCGCGCCTATTATGCCGAAATCACCAGCCTGACCAAGACGAAGGACGACAAGGTATTCGTTCAGGAACGCTTGCAGGCGGCCAATTGGCTGGTGCGCGCACTCGATCAGCGCGCGCAGACGATTCTCAAGGTCGCGACGGAAATAATCCGCCAACAAGATGCCTTCTTCCATCTCGGCGTGGCCCATCTCAAGCCATTGATCCTAGACAACATCGCCGAGGAGTTGAGCTTGCATGAAAGCACCATCAGCCGGGTCACCAACAACAAGTATATAGAGACCCCCCGCGGTCTGTTTGAGCTCAAATACTTCTTCACAGCCGCGATCAGCAGCACGACCGACGGAGAGGCCCATTCGGCTGAGTCAGTCCGACACAAGATCAAACTTCTGATCGACGGTGAAACCTCAAAGTCTATTCTGTCCGACGACAATATTGTGGACATGCTGCGCGGGGATGGTGTGGAAATTGCTCGCCGAACTGTCGCCAAGTATCGGGATTCACTCAAGATTCCGTCTTCGGTCGAGCGCCGGCGCATAAAACGCGCCATGATCTGAAGTTTGTTTATTCACAACCGTTTACTTGTAATCCGGGCGAATTTCCCATTCCGAGAATTGATGATAACCCACCGTATTGACAGGCACACAGCGCCTGACTAAGTTCCGCGCCGCAAACTGAGACCGAAGTGTGAGCCGTCGGCAAGAAGAATAAGCGACGTTGGGCGTTAGGACCCGCTCCGAAAAAGCTGACTGGCAATACAGGAAATCGGTCCTTTGGTCCGGAGGACCGATACATCCAACAGATTGGACAACAGGGCCTAGCGAATAGACGATGAATATCGAAGACATTCTCGAACCCGGCAGCGTGATTGCAAATCTTCACGCGACTAGCAAAAAGCAGGTCCTCCAGGAGCTTTCAAAGGTCTCTGCGGACTTGCTCGGCGTCGACCCACGCCGGGTCTTTGATGTTCTAGTAGAGCGCGAACGGCTGGGCTCAACCGGCGTCGGTGCCGGCCTAGCAATCCCCCACAGCAAGCTTCCTGGGCTCGATCGGATGCAGGGCGTGTTTGCGCGTTTAGAGAAGCCGGTCGATTTTGATTCGATCGATGACCAGCCGGTAGACCTCGTGTTCCTGCTGTTAGCGCCCGAAGGTTCTGGGGCCGATCACCTCAAGGCACTAGCCCGAGTCTCACGAATCATGCGGGACTGCGCATTCTGCGACAAACTGCGCGGCTCCGACAGCCCGGATGCAATCTATGCATTGCTGATCGAATCAAGCTTTGTAGCGGCGGACAATTTCCGCGTCGCCAGCTAAGCGGATAACAGACAACGTCAGTGGACGCTGACGGGCTCCATGTCATGCTGTTTGACCGCCGCGAAGGCAATGTCGCGTTCAGCCATCATCCCTATTTTATTTCCATCAGCATTATGGATTGTATAGACGTTGCAGCCATCGACGATAGCCGGACGCACATAGGCGAGCCGGTCGACACCTAGCGCGGCGAACTGGTCAGGGCTGAACCTCTCGAAAGGCGTGTTCATGACGCCTGTCCTTTCGTTTCCACATCGAGTGCGGGTGAACCGTTGCACCCAATCTCGATCTTACGCACGTTACGTTCCGGCTGCGGCAAGGACACATCAATGTGCAACAATCCATTGTCAAGAGTTGCTGATGTCACCTCAACGCCGTCCGCAAGCACAAAGCTGCGCTGAAAAACACGCGTGGCGATCCCTCGGTGCAAATATTCACGGGCCTCCTGATCAGTCTGCCGACCGCGAACCATCAGCTGGCTGTCCTCGAGCTCGATATCAAGATCCTCGCGATTAAACCCCGCCACCGCCAAGGTAATCCGCAAACGGCTTTCGCCCGTGCGCTCAATATTGTATGGGGGATAACCGTCTGAAGGGGCCTTGGAAATACGTTCCAGCGTACGCTCGAATTCATCAAACCCAAGCAACAAGGGGCTGTTGAGCGGCGACAAACGTGACATTGGATTCCCTCCTCCTTTTGAGCGAGTTCAGGGCTGGACCCATCTGATTGATCAGGACCCGATGCCGTACGACACTTTGTTAGAGCCCAATACCGGCACCCCATTTAAAATTCTGTGCGCTACTATTAGCCTCACAGCGTAGTTTTTAGATGGTTCTAAGAGGTTGAATTTCAAGGCTTGTCGAGCTTACCAAGTCTGCCATTCCCGGAAATCGCACCCGAACGCACCAAAGCCAGAAACACCAGTGCGTCCTGGTCACCCGACGCGGCCAACCGCTCAAGCCGGTCCCAGCCTGCACGAGTGCGATCACGGCGAAACTCATCTGTCGACGACGGGCTCCAGCTCAAAAGTGCGGGCGATCCATCCCCCATGGACCCCGTCGGGGCATGAGTTGAAATGCCGGAGCGCTCCCCAAGTTCTGGTTGCCTCAGCCAGTCCGGCGCCACGCTTTTTTTAGTCTGCTCCCCCGACCTCTCAACTGGTGCACGTAACGGTGCGCCGTCGGTCAAGGTAAGGGTTGCCGCAAACGCAACGAAAGGCAAACCGCCTATAATCCATGCGACCATAATTAACCCGCGCATCCATCTCTCCTCCCTAGAAGGGCTCATGGAATGCTGACAGCACAACAGGGCTGTCGGGTGTTGGGAATAGGGCTATTTCGTGTTTACCCGTGTAAGCATGATCAGGAAGGAAAAGCAGCCTCGGGCAGGCCCAAAACCCCGACATTGATGGCAAACAGCGCACCAGCCAGTGGCTCCCGGACAAGCTCTTCATTCGTCAGCATGATCTTCGCTGTGGTCACATACATGGTCCCCAAGTGCGACCCACCGAACATCGGGCAGGTCACCCGGCTGGCGGGTAGCGAAATCATCCGATCCACCGTGCCTTCAGGTGATAGCCGTGTTAACCGACCAGCACGAAATTCCGCTACCCAAACCCCGCCTTCGGCATCGACGATAGCCCCGTCCGGAGTGCCGCGCCCGTCTTCCTCGGGGAAGGTAGCGAAAACACGTTCATTTGCTATCTCTCCTGTCGCTGGGTTGTAATCCCAAGCGTGCATCTCGCGGGTTGGCGAGTTCGCCGTGTACATAGTAGTCCCGTCCGGTGACCAGCAAAGGCCATTTGAGACATGGATCCCCTCGATCATACGATTAATGCTGCAATTCGCATCCAGACGATAGAACGCGCCGACGGGTTCGCGTTCAAAATAGGTCTCCGGCGGCCCGTTAGGATCGTGCATGGACCCCGCCCAGAAGCGTCCCTGGCGGTCCGCCCGACCGTCATTCAACCTGTTAAGAGGCCGGTCAGGTTCTGGGTCGCCGATCCAGTCCACACCGACGAGTTCCCCCGGCGCACCAACTTCAAGGAACGCAAAACCCCCGCGCAACGCACCAACTAAACCGCCCCCCGAACGCAGCACGATTGCCCCTGTCTCTTGGGGCAGCGGCCAGCTATCATTTGTGTTAGTGTTGGGGTCGTAGCGATGCAGTGCCGGTGCTTTGATGTCCAGCCACCACAGCACCCTCTCACCGGGCGACCAGACCGGGCTTTCCCCCAATGTCGCCCCCACCTCCACTACTTGTAGAATCTGTGCCTCTTCCATTTCGATGCTCCGGGCTTTCGACATCTTCCAACCGTCACCAAAGGATGCCACGATACACTCATAAAGCCCGGCCGTAACGCGTCAGGCCATGAACCAAAATGCCATACCGTGGGAGACAAACGTATGATCGTCGACGCACGCACCTACGCCATCAAGCCGGGTCAAATGCCGGCTTTCCTTAAGAATGTTGAGAATATTGGCCAGCCGCTGCAACGAAAACACGGCTTCGAGCCCGCCGGGTACTACACGGTAGAGACCGGCGAGATTAACTCCGTTGTCCATTACTGGAAGTGGGAGAACGCGCAAGTCCGCCAGGACCGTCGCGCATCACTCTACGCCGACCCAGAATGGACCGAGTATCGCCAAGGGAGTTCTGAAAATCTTGTGTCACAATCCAACCGGCTACTGCAGGCTACCGACGTAGTCGAGCCGATTGCCTTCATGGGCAACAGTAGCCCCAAGGGATTCGTCGACGAATGCACCTACACCATCGCTTACACCGAGGTGCCCAACTATGTGGAGGTCACCAAAACGCTAGCCAAACCAGTTATCGAGGATGCGGGCTGGCAGTTGATTGGCTATTTCTTCTCAATCACTGGTAAGATTAACCAGGTGGTGCATCTCTGGTACTGGGACAGTCAGGGTGACCGCGAGGCACGCCAAGCGAAGGCAGTTTCCGATCCGCGCTGGCCCCTCTACCAGGCTGAAAACGGCCACCGCGTGGTTGACCAGCAGAACCGCTACCTGGTGCCAACATCATTCTCAACTGTAAAATAGACAGGCTGAGTACCTAGGCTATGACAAATAAGCCCCGGCACTCGCGGCGACCAGTCGACGCAGCGACGATGGTGGTGTGGCGCCGCCATCACGGCACTATCGAAGTACTGATGGGTCGCCGCCACCAAAACCATGTTTTCATGCCCCACGCCTATGTATTCCCTGGCGGCCGGGTTGAACGCTCTGACAGCAAACTGAGAACCGCATCCGACCTTCGGACTGATGTACAGGCAAGACTCGAGCGCGCCGCCAACCCGACCCGCGCCCGAGCCATCGCGGCAGGTGCCGTGCGCGAGACCTGGGAAGAAACAGGCTTGCTGATTGGTGAAACAGACGACGACGTGCTGCGGCCACGGCTAAGTGGGCTGGACTATTTTTTTCGAGCAATCACTCCGCCGGGTCGGACCCGTCGGTTCGACGCGCGCTTCTTCATAGTTGATGCCAAGCACGCCAAAGGAAAGCTAGCAGGCGACGGCGAATTGATAGATCTAGCATTCCGAAGTTTCGATGATTCACGGCTTCTTGACGTAGCCGGCATCACACGTATCGCCATGGCCGAGGCCGAACGCCACATTAAAAACCCGCCGGGGTGTGACCCGGGGCGCCCGGTTCCACTCTCGCGTTTCTTAAGAGGCCAATACTACATTACGCCAGAATGAACGAATAGTTACGCGGGGTTTGCTAATACTGGGATACATCTGAAAATTTGTACTGCCACCTCTCCCGGCAACGGTAGCAGGTTCGACTCCCGTTGGGGTCGCCATCTTTTCCCCAATATCCGGCCGTTTTGGTCCCGCAAACCCCCTCTGGGTAACAAACGGGTAACAAAACGCGCCTGTGAACTGTAGGGAATTTATGAAAATTCCCGTGTAGTTTCTCCTTGTGTTGGTTACCTGAAACGTAACCAGCAAGATTCAGCCTCCCATCAACCTGTAAACATCCCGGTCTACCTGCACCCGCCCCGTGTCCACCATGTGTATCAGATGCGCCAATACAGAACGCGCAGCAGCAGTGTAGAGGTTCGGGTCCACGTCGGAATACATACGGGGCACCATATCTTCAATTGTTGCGGGACCAGCGCCCAGCTCCACAATGATCTGGTCTTCGCGCTCGTGGCGATGGGCAAGCAAAGCCTTCACATAGGGCTTAGGGTCATCGATCGGTGCGCCGTGGGTCGGGTAGTACCGCGCTGCGTTGTGCCGCCCGACCTTCTCCAACGACGCCATGTAGGACCCCATGTGCCCATCGGGTGGCGAGACAATTGAGGTTGACCAGCCCATCACGTGATCGCCGCACAGAAGCGCAGATTCCTCCCGCAGGTCGAAGCATAGGTGGTTCGAGCAATGGCCGGGCGTGTGAAGTGCCTCGATCGACCAGCCATTGCCAGTGACGATATCGCCGTCACCAATCAAATGGTCGGGTGAAAAATCATAGTCCGCGCCTCCCTCGCTTACCCCGTCCTCGGAGCGGGTGCCATGCGGTCCATAGGAATAGCTCGGTGCACCCGTCGCAGCCTGCAACGCACGCACCGCGGGCGAGTGATCGTTGTGGGTGTGAGTTACTAATATATGGCTCACGGTCTCGCCCCGAACCGCATCCAACAGCGCGTCAACATGTTCACCTAGATCCGGCCCCGGGTCGATGATCGCCACCTGGTTGTGCCCGATAATGTAAGTACCGGTGCCATGGAACGTAAACCCGCTAGGGTTATTAGCTATTACCCGACGGACCAGCGGGGACAATGCGTCTACTCGGCCATATTCGAAGTTTAGCTCGCGGTTATAAGTGATTTGCGTCGCCATAGCTTACCTCCTCGTCATTCCGAATGCAGGCGCACAATACCGGGATACCGAAACAGACATACACGACCGATCAAACGGCAAGCGTCGGCGTTTATGAATGCTAACCTGCGCGGAAAAAACCACAATGGAGATCATCCGCGGTTCACCCTTCCTTCCGCCCGATCGCGCCGGCAGCCTTAAGCTGCCTGATGTCATCAGCCGACAGCCCCCAGGCTGCTAGAGCCTCTTCGGTGTGCTCACCGGGCACAGATGGCGGTGAGTGAATTTTTCCTGGGGTGCGAGAAAATCTTGGTGTTGGACCCGGCTGTGTAATCCCAGCCACCTCAACAAAGTTGCCCCGGGCTACGTTATGGGGATGGGTGTGGGCCTCAGTCATGGACATTACCGGCGCAAAGCAAACATCAGTTCCCTCCATGATTTCGACCCACTCGTCACGGGTCTTGGTAACGATTACCTCGGCGAAGCGCGACTTGAGTTCAGGCCAGCGGTCCCGATCCATCTGGTCAGGTAAATCAGCGTCAGCGAGGCCCAGTTTATCGAGTAAAATCGCGTAGAACTTCTTCTCGATGGAACCAATTGAGATGAACTTGCCGTCCGAGCATTCGAACGCATCATAGAAGGGCGCACCCCCGTCGAGGATGTTCGAGGCACGCTCATCAGTGAAATAGCCCGAAGCATGCAGCCCAATCACTGGGACCATCAGGCTGGCTGCTCCATCTACCATGCCTACATCCACAACCTGGCCCTCGCCGCTGCTGCGGGCCTCATAGACCGCCGCCATAACGCCAAACGCTAGATACAGCGCACCGCCTCCATAATCTCCAATCAGGTTGAGCGGCGGGGTAGGCTTATCCTTACCGCCGATTGCGTGCAGAGCGCCTGACAGGGAAATATAATTGATGTCATGGCCGGCCGCCTTGGCCAGGGTGCCCGTGCCCCCAAACCCGGTCATGCGCGCATAGACCAACTTGGGATTTCGGGCCATGCAGACTTCAGGGCCAAGGCCTAGCTTTTCAGTCACACCGGGGCGATAGGGTTCAATCAGTACATCCGCACTCTTAACCAGGCGCAACACTGTCTCGACACCGTCGGGGTTCTTCAAGTCCACAGC
>PBMH01000056.1 GCA_002722515.1 Alphaproteobacteria bacterium
GGCGGGCCCCCTTCGAGACCGCGGCGCGGCAAGCGAGCTTTGCGCCTGGCTCAAGTCTCGGGGCCAGGGTTGCCTTATCGTTGCGCCCTGAGCAGCTCAGGCAGCCATGATTAGTGCGGCCGTATATGGAATTGCCGGGGCCGTGCTCACACAAGATGAACGGGCATTTTTCCGTGATGCGGATCCGCTGGGCTTCATTTTATTTGCACGTAACTGCGCAAATGCAGGGAGTATTCAGCGCCTCACGGGAGATCTTCGTGATCTTCTCGGGCGCGAAGACGTGCCCGTCTTGATTGATCAGGAAGGTGGTCGGGTAATGCGTCTTCGCCCGCCAGACTGGCCCGATGCCCCGCCCGCTCGTACCATCGCAAACTTTTATGAGCGCAATCAAGAAATTGGCCGTGAGATCGCTGAAACCCTTGGGCGGATGTTCGGCGCAATGTTGATTGAGGTCGGAATCGACGTTGATTGCGCGCCAGTCCTTGATCTCGGGTTTCCCAACACTACTGACGCAATCGGAAACCGTGCCTATTCTGCCCATCCAGAAATTGTCACTCACCTGGGCCAAGCCATGGCACGTGGACTTATGAGGGAAGGTTGCCTCCCCGTAATAAAGCATATGCCTGGGCACGGGCGCTGCACCGTGGATAGCCATAAGCATTTACCACGCGTAGACGCTGATCTGCTCACGCTGCGCACCCATGATTTTGTACCATTCCGCGCGGCAAGAGATCTGCCACTAGGCATGTCAGCCCACGTTGTCTATTCGGCTATTGATCCAGAGCGCGCCGGAACCGTTTCGGGATCAGTGATTAATGAACTGATTCGCGGCGAAATCGGCTTCGATGGGTTTCTGCTCACTGACGATATCGCCATGGACGCTTTGAGCGGTTCGCCCGGCGAGTCCGCCGCTGCTGCTCTAACTGCGGGCTGCGACGCGGTACTGCACTGCTCTGGTAACCTAACCGAGATGGTCGATGTGGCAGGCGCAGTATCAACGCTCACGGAATTAGCACGCCGCCGATGGGATCGCGCTCAGGCCGCACGTCAAAACCCGGAGGGGGTTTGTTATCGTGTACTTTCCGATACGCTGAACGCGTTACTCAACAAGGTATGACCTGTTGAATATCGACGATATACTTTACCTGGGTTCCGTCTGGGTGCTTCCTGTTCTACTGGCGATTACGCTTCATGAGGCCGCCCATGGCTGGGCGGCCTGGAAACTTGGCGACAGCACCGCCAAGAATCTTGGGCGGGTAACATTTAATCCGATCGTACATATCGATCCGTTAGGTACAATAGTTCTACCTGCAATTCTCATTTCAGTTGGTGGAGTTCTTTTTGGCTGGGCAAAGCCCGTCCCAGTCAATTTTGCCCGACTCGGAAGCCCAAAACGCGACATGGTGCTCGTCGCGGGTGCCGGCCCAACCATCAATATCGGTCTCGCGATAGCCTCTGCGCTAGCCTTATATCTAGTACCATTTTTTAGCCGTGGCTTTAGTGAGTGGTTTGCTCAGAACATGATAAATTCGATTAATATCAACATTTTACTGGCGGTATTTAATATGATTCCCTTGCTTCCACTGGATGGTGGACGGGTAGTTGTTGGGATTCTACCGCGATCGCTCGCATTGCAGTACGCCAAGCTCGAACGCTACGGTTTGTTTATTCTCATCGGGCTCGTCTTTATTCTGCCCTTGCTGGGGCGACAACTCGGAACCAACCTAAATATCTTCGGTTGGCTGGTGCTCGGACCCTTGGAGTTCTTGCGGGGGATAGTTTTGCAAGGTGTTGGGCTGATATGAGCGAGTTAACCGAAAACTTTGAGCAGGCCGTGCCCGATCATATGGGGCTGCAGCGAGAGTTGGACGTCGACCATGCGCTGGTCGTAAATCTCGATGGTTTCGAGGGTCCACTTGACCTGCTCCTTGCGCTCGCGCGCGATCAGAAGGTAGACCATACAAAAATTTCCGTTCTGGCACTGTCCGAGCAGTATCTAGATTTCATCAACTCGGCACGAGATTTACAACTAGAGATTGCGGCAGATTATCTGGTTATGGCCGCTTGGCTCGCCTACCTCAAGTCACGCTTGCTGCTGCCCAAAGAGGCCGACGATGAAGAACCGACCGCCGCTGAGATGGCTTCGGCGCTTCAATATCAGTTAAGGCGGATTGAAGCGATGCGTACTTCAGCGGAAACCCTGTTTGCTCGACCGCTCTTGGGACGAGACGTTTTTAGCCGCGGCGCGCCCGAGGGTATACGCGTCATCACACACCCGATTTACGATGCTTCGCTGTTTGAGATGCTCGACGCCTATGGCGGGCTCACTCGGCGGGGCAAGGCAGAAACACTTACCATCGAGCAATTCGACCTATTCTCTATGGATGATGCCCTCGGCCGTCTTCGAGGGGTCCTAGGCAACGCGCCAGAATGGGCAACCCTTTCGAGTTTTTTGCCCGACCAGTTGCGCGACGGGCTGCCTAAACGATCAGCTATAGCTGCTACATTTGCGGCCAGCCTAGAACTTGTACGCGACGGTCATGCCCAGATCCGACAGGATTCGCGATTTGGACCAATCTACTTCCGGCGGCGCCCGGATGCCGATCCTCCCACCCCAGCGAACGAAGGGAATGAAACCCTTGACGATCAAGCCTGAATTGGAACCCGACGGACACGTTGAGTTGGTTCGCCTTGCAGAGGCTGTCCTCTTCGCGGCGGCCGAACCTCTTGATGCGACTGAGATTGCGGCCCAATTGCCCAATGGCACAGATATTTCAGGATTACTGGACGAACTGCGTCGGCTCTATGCTGGTCGCGGCGTCAACCTGATTAGCGTGGCTGGCAAATGGGCGTTGCGCACTGCGCCGGATTTAGCCGGCAAGATTAAGATCGGGCGCCAATCCCAACGACGACTGTCCCGTGCCGCGCATGAAACTCTTGCGGTGATTGCCTACCATCAACCGGTCACCCGCCCAGAGATAGAGGAAATCCGCGGGGTTAGTCTAAGCAAGGGGACAATGGATGCGCTTTTTGAGGCAAACTGGATTAAGCCAGGAAGGCGCCGCAATGCACCTGGCCGGCCACTAACCTGGGTAACAACTCCGACTTTCCTGTCTCACTTCGGTCTTGAGGATCTGAAGGACCTCCCAGGGGTGCAGGAGCTCAAATCAGCCGGGCTCATCGATTCACGGCCCGCTGTCAGTATCTACTCGGCTTCTTCAAAGGTCGACGAGCTGCCCTTCGGGTCTATGACCGGCCAGGCGGAGAAAACGCCAGAGAGGGACGAGCCGCTGGTGGTTGGGGATGACTTCGACCCAAATGGTGAAGCTGGGCAGGTGCGGGAGGACGGAACAGGCTTCTGACGAGGTGTAGTGGCCTAGGTTGCGACTAAGAACCATATTCAATAGGCTCCGCCGACTTTTATGACAGTGGCCAGAAAATTCACGGAATAATGGCGCGCGAATACAACGACCTTGTACTTCAGCATGTTTCGCACCGCTTCGACACCACGATCGCGGTAGACGACGCGAACCTTACTGTTGGCGCGGGCGAGGTTGTTTGCCTGGTTGGCCCATCGGGGTGCGGTAAGACTACCCTATTGCGGGTAGCCGCGGGGCTCGAGCCTCTGCAGCACGGGCAAATCCTGATCGGTGGTGAAATAGTGGCTAATGGACATTTGTCGGTACCCCCTGAAGATCGAAATGTGGGGTTAGTATTTCAGGATTATGCCCCGTTCCCACATCTGACCGTCCACGGCAATATCGCGTTCGGACTAAAGAATTTGGGCAACTCCCAGCGCGATCAACAGGTAACTCAGGCTCTTGAGCGTACCGGTATGTCAGGATATGCGACCGCCTATCCGCATCAGTTATCAGGTGGCCAGCAACAGCGGGTTGCTCTCGCCCGGGCGCTGGCGCCTAACCCGCGGATCGTTCTACTCGACGAACCGTTCTCCGGTCTTGATGCGTCGCTGCGACAGCGAGTTCGTGATCAGGCAGCCGAAATTCTTCGTGCTACTGGTATTGCTACATTGATGGTTACCCATGACCCAGAAGAGGCGATGTACCTCGCAGATCGTATTGTCGTAATGGATCGAGGAGGATTCCAACAAATTGGCAATCCCGATCAGATATACCTAACGCCCGCGAGCTCCTTCGTGACAACATTTTTCGGCGAAGTTAACCGTTTCTCCGGGAGGGTAGAAGGTGAAAAGGTAAGGACACCACTTGGCTCGGTTCTGGCCAGCGGTCACGGGGACGGTGCAGTGGTTGATATATTGATCAGACCTGAGGCGCTGACCATATCCCGAGACGACGACGCCGATATCCGAGGTTCAGTGAACGGAACACGTTTTTTGGGACGCGGTAGCCTTATCGATGTGGTTTTAGAAGATGGTGCTGGAACCCTTGTTCGGGTCCACATGGCCGGCAGGATGCTGCCGGATATGGGTACGATGGTTTCGGTTGGGCGAGACGATACCCAAACCCATATCTTTGCCATCTCACAACAGGAATAATCGCCTCAATCTAATTCACAAACGTCGCGTGACCGTGAGTGGGCATTGCGGGCGCTAGACCTTTCTGCGATAGTCTGGCCAACAGATCCCAACGGTCGGGGAACAAAGGTAAAATTGGAGTACCTGTGCATGGGCACTTTTTCAATTTGGCATTGGCTCATTGTCCTCGTGGTTGTGCTGGTCCTATTTGGGGGGCGCGGCAAAATTCCAAGTCTTATGGGCGACGTCGCCAAAGGCATCAAGTCCTTCAAGAGCAACATGAAGGATGAGGGTGTGTCGGATCCCATGGGCTCGATTGAGGAAGACACGCAGGCCACCGCCACGACGGCTGCACGCGAAGACGAAACAGCAAAAAGCTAGTTCTGCTAGCATCCCTGGGCTCGACGTGAGGTCAGCCATAAACGGACCGCGCGATCATGTTTGATATTGGTTGGCCCGAGCTTATGGTGGTGATTGTTATCGCCGTTCTGGTGGTTGGCCCAAAGGAGATGCCAAATGCCATTCGCACGGTGATGGCTTTGGCTCGCAAGCTACGTGTTGCCGCGAACCAGATTCAGAGTGGGCTCGATGATATAGCCCGTGAGTCCGGTGTGGACGACGTCAAGCGTAAGATCGACGAGATCGAGTTCTATGATCCCGGTGATGCTCTAGATAGTATCGCGGGCACTGAAAAGGATGAACTCGGCCTCGACGAATTTCCCGATCCGCTTTCGGGCAAAAGCATCTTCGACCCGGAGGGAGAGGTTGCCTCCCCCCACGTTGGCGCTACGGAAACAGGCGCAATACCAGAGGGATCTTCCAATAAATCTGTTGTGAAACCTGCTGAACGAGATGGCACGAATAAGGGCAATCCGTCGGCGGACGAGCCAACCTCATGACGTCGGAGATACAGGAACCAGCCGGCCCAAAGAACCACGCTCCCGAGGATGGGCGCGATGACAAGAAAATGTCGCTGATTGAGCATTTGACGGAACTGCGTCGTCGTCTTTTCTACGCGTTCGCAGCTTTCATAGTTGTGTTTTTGGTCTGTTTCTACTTCTCGAATGTTTTCTTCGATTTTTTGGTAGAGCCGCTTTCATCGGTATGGAGCGGCGGTGATCGTCGGCTGATCTACACAGCCATGCATGAGAAGTTCTTTACCAACATCAAGGTGGCCTTTTTTGCTGCAGCATTCATATCCTTTCCGATCTTCGCCGTTCAGGTATGGATGTTTGTCGCGCCGGGCCTCTATAAGAATGAAAAGGGCGCCTTCCGGCCCTTTTTAGTCGCGACACCATTCCTTTTCTTTGGTGGCGGTGCCTTTGTCTATTACATTGTTATGCCTATCGCTTGGCAGTTCTTCACAAGCTTCGAGCAGCTTGCCGCAGGCTCAGCGGGCCTGCCCATCGAGCTCGAACCCAAAGTCAATGAATATCTCTCGCTGGTGATGCGCCTTATATTCGCCTTCGGACTAAGTTTTGAATTACCTGTTATCCTGTCATTGCTTGCCAAGGTGGGTATTGTCACGGCCGACGGGCTTAAAAAGAAACGGCGCTATGCAATTGTCATTGCCTTTGTAGCCGCCGCGATCCTTACGCCACCCGATCCGCTTAGTCAGCTTGCCCTCGCCATTCCCATAATTATTCTCTACGAGGTGTCTATCTATTGCGCGGTCCTAATCGGACGCCGCCGAGACGCCACCTACGCTGGCGAATAATAGGTTCGTCGAAGCTAGACGCGATTCGCTCGAAGTTCTTATAAAGTTGAGACCCTCAGCCCGGTAGCATCTTATGTTCGACCTCAGATGGATTCGTGAGTACCCAGACGCGTTCGACCGTAGTCTCTCCAGACGCGGCCAGAACCCATTGTCACACCAAATAATTGATCTTGACGCGCGCCGTCGTGCGGCACAAACGCAACTGCAGGAGTTACAGGAAAGACGTAATGTGGCTTCTAAGGAAATAGGCGTCGCCATTAAGGACGACCGTAAGGGCGAGGCCGAGGCCCTTAAGGCCGAGGTCGGCGACATTAAGGCCGCCATGAGCCTTGCAGAGGCGGAGGAGAAAGCCGCATTCGAGGAACTTAACGTACTTTTGGCAGGCATTCCAAACATGCTTGATGACGATGTACCTGATGGGGTCGACGAGGACGACAACAAGGAGATGCGTATCGTAGGCGACATCCCCGTATTCGATTTTTTACCTAGGGAACATTTTGATCTCGGCGAAGCACTGGGATTGATGGATTTTGAAACCGCAGCGGATTTGGCCGGGGCGCGCTTTGTTGTTCTAAAAGGAGCACTCGCCCGAATGGAGCGTTCTCTGGCCAACTTCATGCTTGATGTGCATACCGAAGAATTCGGCTACACCGAAATCAGCCCGCCGCTACTTGTACGGGACGATGTGTTGTTCGGTACTGGTCAGTTACCGAAATTCGCCGAGGATCTGTTCCGGACCGAAGATGGGCGCTGGTTAATTCCAACAGCAGAGGTGCCACTCACCAATATGGTGGCCGGCGATATTCTGGAAAGTGCCGAATTGCCAATCCGGATGACCGCCCACACATCCTGCTTCCGGGCGGAAGCAGGAGCGGCGGGACGCGACACTAGGGGTATGCTGCGCCAACATCAATTTTATAAAGTCGAGCTAGTCTCTGTCGTAGCGCCGGAGCAATCGGAGGCCGAACTCGAGAGAATGACAAATTGTGCCGAGGAAGTTCTAAAACGCCTGGGGTTGGCTTATCGCCTCGTAGTCTTGTGCAGTGGTGATACCGGGTTCGGTGCGGCGAAGACCCATGATATTGAGGTTTGGATGCCAGGCCAGGCGGCATATCGCGAAATTTCCAGTTGTTCTAATGCTCGGGACTTTCAGGCACGGCGTATGAACGCGCGCTACCGCCCAGAGGGGGATGGGAAGGGTCCCGAGTATGTCCATACCCTTAATGGCTCCGGCATCGCTGTCGGCCGAGCACTGATAGCAATTCTTGAGAACTATCAGAACCCCGATGGCAGCATCACTATTCCTGAGGCCCTGCGACCATATATGGGGGACCGAGAGGTTATCGGCGTCCATGCATGAGTTTCCCAAACGTACCGATAAATTGCGCATCCTCATCTCCAATGATGATGGAGTACGCGCTCCCGGCATCAAGGTGCTTGAACGCATCGCTCGAGAACTGAGTGATGACGTTTGGGTTGTCGCCCCGCTAACCGAGCAAAGCGGAGCGGGACATTCGCTCACGCTCCGTTATCCAATCTGGCTACGTCGGCTTGCAACTCGGCGCTATGCAGTAGAGGGCACACCAACTGATAGTGTACTCGTTGGCATTCATAAGGCACTCAAGGACCGCAAACCGGATTTGGTCCTGTCAGGTGTGAACCGCGGCAGCAATGTAGCCGAGTTTATCACTTATTCGGGCACCTGTGCGGTAGCTATGGAGGCAACAATCCTCGGCGTTCCTGCGATTGCCTTAAGCCAGCAGACGGACTTTGACCGGAATTATACTCACTGGTCGACAGCGGAGCACCACGCGCCGGGGATCATTCGAAAGCTAATGAGGGCTGGCTGGCCAGACCGTAATTTCATCAATATCAATTTTCCCGATTGCCTGCCCAACGAGGTGGCGAGTATCGAGGTGACAGAACAAGGATCGCGTCCGATGGGTGATTCGCTCGTCGAAAGCCGACATCCGCGCGGTGGGCGATACTATTGGGTTGGCTCCCTACCGACCCAAGTAAAAGGGAAAAAGGGAACCGATCTCGCCGCTCTGGAGGAAAAACGTATCTCCGTTACACCGGTTGATTTGAACTTCACGAATAAGCGCGCGATGAAGCCGCTAGCAGCGGCATTGAAGGGCCGCAAAAAACAATGAGCACACCCGCCCACCGCGCTAGACAAGTCCTTGCTTTGCGGAGTGCAGGTATTACGGATACAAGCGCACTATCGGCTATCGAGAATGTCCCCCGCGAACTCTTTGTACCCGACGCGTTCCGGGATCGCGCTTACGAAGACACAGCACTGCCCATTGGGTATGGTCAGACGCTTAGTCAGCCGCTAGTTGTGGCCACAATGATTCAAGGCCTTGGTCTTGTTGGCCGCGAAAAACTTCTCGAGGTCGGGACGGGCTCGGGCTACCACGCAGCAATTTTATCCAATTTATGCCGTAGGGTGTATACGATCGAACGCCACAGGCCATTGCTCGCGGACGCCGAGGCGCGCTTCGATGCACTCGGGGTCAACAACGTGGTGACAAGAGCGGGCGATGGCATGAATGGCTGGCCCGAACAGGCTCCATTCGATCGGATTAGTGTCACGGCCGCGAGCGATACCCCGCCTCAGCATCTGCTTGACCAACTAAAGATCGGCGGGATTATGATCATGCCGGTCGGCGGCCAGAGCCGGTTGCAACAACTCGTGCGATTCACACGGAAAGAGGAGGGATTTGAAAGTGAAGTCCTTATGGATGTCCGGTTTGTACCCCTCTTGCCGGGGGTAGCCGAGGCGGCGGATGCCTAGGATGCCGACAACCAGTCAAACAGTAGCGAACGGCGTACGTTATAATCCCGCTATTGCCTGGCTTACGCTCGCGTTGCTGATTGTCGCAGCCTGCGCGGGTCCGAAAGGCAAAGCCGTGGTCATTGACCGTAGCTATGAGACGTACCGGCATACTGCGGTAAAAAGGGGCGACTATGTTATTCAGAGAGGTGATACAGTCTACGGCGTAGCGCAGCGTAACGGTGTATCAACTCGCGCTCTGATTGATCGTAATAAACTGCTTCCGCCGTATTATCTCGTGCCAGGACAAACGCTCGGGATACCGAGCATCCGTATCTATACGGTGCGGGCCGGCGACTCTATTTATGCCATTTCGCGTCGCTTTGATGCAGACATGACCACGCTCGTTCGGCTTAATGGATTACCTGCACCATATACGCTCCAGGTTGGCCAGCGCCTAAAGCTTCCGGCTGGTGCTGAGCTCGGTACGCAAGTTACCACTAATTCGCAGGGTTCTAATTTGCCGCGTGACGTCAAAATCACGGCGGGACCCTCAGTCAAACCAAAGCCACAAATGAAGGCAGCGTCCCTACCGCGTCCACCCTCGCGCACTGGAAATGATTTCGTCTGGCCGGTGGAAGGGCGGCTCGTATCGACGTTTGGCGCAAAGATAGGCGGGCAACATAATGACGGTGTCAATATTGCCGCGCCACACGGAACACCGGTACGCGCCGCAGAGAATGGCGTGGTCGCTTATGCTGGGCGAGAAATCCGCGGTTTTGGAAACCTACTGCTGATAAAACACGAAGGCGGACTAATAACGGCGTACGCTCATGCGGATTCGCTGCTTGTCGTTCGCGGCGACGTAGTAACCCGGGGGCAGGTAATTGCTAAAGTTGGTACAAGCGGCGGCGTTGACCATCCGCAGCTTCATTTTGAAGTTCGCCGCGGTACCAAGGCCGTTGATCCGAAACAGTTCCTTCCCACGTAGACCCGTCAGTCATGCAGGTCCAAACGCTTCCCCAAACGTCCAGCGACTTCCTGCACGAACTGCCAGGCGACGCGGCCCGAACGAGAACCGCGTGTGACCGACCATTCCTTGGCCTCCGCTCGAATTTGATCGGGCGCAATATTTAGACCAAAATAGTCGCAATACGCCTGTACCATTTCGAAGAACGTATCTTGGCTAACATTGTGGAAGCCTAGCCAGAGTCCGAACCGGTCGGATAGGGAGACCTTCTCCTCTACGGATTCAGAAGGGTTTATGGCGGTCGAGCGCTCATTTTCCATCATATCTCGCGGCAAGAGATGACGACGGTTCGACGTTGCGTAGAAAACGACATTGTCGGGGCGACCCTCAATTCCCCCTTCGAGTACTGCCTTGAGAGATTTGTAGCTGCTATCGGAATTATCGAAACTTAGGTCATCGCAGAACAAAATGGTCTGGCGCCCGCTGTTACGTAATGTCGCCAGCAACGCCGGTAGGGACTGAATGTCTTCACGATGGATTTCAACCAAGAGGAGTGAATTTTCATCCCCGGCATTAACCTCAGCATGGGCGGCCTTGACAAGGCTTGATTTGCCGGTACCGCGAGCTCCCCACAACAGTGCATTATTGGCAGGCAGTCCATTAGCAAAACGCCGGGTATTCTCGATTAGAGTGTCAGCCTGTTGATCGATGCCATGTAATAGGCCGAGCGGCATCCGATTGACTGATGAAACGGGTTCTAGATATCCGGTGTCTGGCCCATCCGCATGCCATACGTAAGCGTCCGCAACAGAGAGGTCTGTTGGCGCCCTCTGGACCGGGGAGAGGCGATCAAGCGCGTCGGCGATGCGCTTGAGCAAGGGAGTTAAGTCCTGGTCGTTCATGCGAATTAAATCCAAGTTTTAGGCCTGCGGACTCGTACACAGAAAACGGGCGGAAACTAATCCCCGGCAGGACACGGGTCAACGGCGATGCGGATTTAGGCCTAAAGGCGGCCGACGTGGTGATTCTCCCGTGATAACAATTCATTTTACTGAACGGGCTCATTGCAATTCGATCCCGCGTCGTTATCATCCGGCGACTTCGAGATACGCGCCCTGGAGGGAACATGTTTATTACGCCAGCCTATGCACAGATGGGTGGTGGTGGCGACGCATTTGCTAGCTTCCTACCCATCATCCTGATTTTCGTCGTTTTCTACTTTCTGCTCATCCGTCCGCAGCAAAAAAAAATGAAACAACATCGGGCCATGTTGGGCCAAGTCAAGCGCGGGGATCGCGTGTTGACCGGGGGTGGTATTATTGGGACCGTTACCAAGGTCAAGGAAGAGAATGATGAGGTGACGGTCGAAATCGCCGATGGTGTAAAGGTAGATATAGTCCGCGGCACCATCTCTGATGTCTTCACCTCGACACCTAGCGCGAGTGGCAATGCACAGCCTGGGGGTAAGGGCGTTCCAACCGTCGTGGGCCCGGCTGCTAATGGCGGCAAAGCCGGCTCCGGATTGCTAGGCGGTCTTTTCGGCGGTCGGAAGTAAAGCAGCAAGTTTTAGGAACGGGAGGGACCCGCGAAGGATGGTGAATTATCCGCGTTGGGCGATTGTCGCGACGATCGTGATCACCCTGCTAGGGGTGGTCTATGCCGCGCCGAATTTTATTCAGCAACCCGAAGCACCAGTGCAAGTTGGTGGAGCAGGTGAGGGTTCGGCGGGATTTTTACCGTCTAAGCGTATGAACCTAGGACTGGATCTTCAGGGCGGCTCTTCGCTTCTGCTCTCCGTGGGAGTTGAGGCGGCAATCCGCGAAACACTCGAGGCTGTTGAGTCATCCGTGCGGCGCCAGTTGCGCCAACGCGGCGCCCGCATTGGGTATTCCGGTCTACGTGTTGAAGGCAGGGCTGTTGTATTCACTCTTCGTAAAACCGATGACATCAATATTGCTCGAGAGCGCCTTAGTAATATTGAGAGAGGGTTCAATCTCGAGGTGGTCGATGACGTAAAGTTTCGGCTCGAGATGACTGAGCAGGCGGAAATAGCCCGTCGCCAGAGCGCGGTCGAACAATCGATCGAAATTGTTCGGCGACGCGTCGATGAAACCGGCGTGGCCGAACCGGTGATCCAGCAGCAGGGGCAAGACCGTATCCTTGTTCAGCTTCCCGGGATACGCGATCCTGAAAGAATCAAGAGATTGCTGGGGCAGACAGCGAAGCTTGCTTTCCACATGCTGGATGAATCCGTATCAATCCAGGAAGCAGAGAATGGTGATATTCCGGCCGGCTCTATGTTGCTTTATAGCACTGAACAGGAAGGTCGGATTCCCTATGTTGTTCGGCGATCCGTGGAAGTTGGCGGCGATCGTCTGGTCGACGCGCAGCCAACATTTCAGGATGGTCAACCAATTGTATCCTTCCGTTTCGATACCGCGGGCGGTCGTCGTTTTGGTGAACTGACTTCAGAAAATGTAGGTCGGCGTCTCGCAATTGTTCTCGACCGAGAAGTCGTCAGCGCTCCGCGCATTCAGACTGCCATTGTCGGAGGCAGCGGTATTATCACAGGTAGATTCACGGTTGAGGAAGTTAATGACCTCGCTCTGGTGTTACGTGCTGGAGCCCTCCCTGCGCCGCTAACAGTGCTCGAAGAACGAACCGTAGGACCCGGCCTCGGCGCAGATTCGATTGAAGCCGGCAAGGCCGCTAGCTTGATTGGACTATCTGCGGTTGTCCTATTTATCGTCGTTAGCTACGGGCTATTCGGCCTAATGGCTGCCGGCGCATTACTGTTCAACCTGTCATTGATTGTCGCATTGCTGTCTATCCTTCAAGCGACACTGACGTTGCCGGGCATCGCCGGGATCGTCCTCACCATTGGTATGGCTGTCGACGCTAATGTGTTGATACTTGAACGTATTAAAGAGGAAGTGCGCAACGGACGAACGCCTATTTCAGCTATTGATGCGGGATACCGACGCGCGCTAACAACAATCATAGACTCAAACCTAACGACCCTGATCGCTGCCATCCTGTTATTTCAATTCGGGACCGGACCAATAAAGGGTTTTGCGGTAACCCTATCCATTGGGATCATCACCTCGATGTTTACAGCACTCATGCTGACCCGTCTTTTCGTTGTCGTCTGGCTGCGCCGCCGGCGGCCCCAGACCCTTCCGATTTAGGGGGATATCGTGCGCCTGAGCATCGTACCGGCGAATACTAATTTCGACTTTGTCGGGCGCCGCCGGCTAGCCTATCCACTATCTGCCCTGTTACTCATCCTCTCGATCGGCGCGTTCTTCTATCAGGGTCTCAATTTCGGTATCGATTTTCGCGGGGGGATTCTTCTAGAGATTAAGACCGAGGGGCCCGCCGATGTGGTGCAACTGCGTCGTACCGTAGGCGCGCTTGAGCTTGGCGAGGTTCAGGTCCAAGAGTTCGGTGCGCCTGACGATGTTCTTATCCGCGTGCAACAGCAGGACGGCGCGGAAGCCGAACAACTCCTTGCAATCAACACACTAAAGAACGCGCTCGGTAATCAGGTGGCGGAATACAGGCGCACGGAATTTGTTGGCCCAACCGTGGGTGCCGAGCTAATCAGCTCGGCGATTTGGGCAGTACTACTCGCGATTGGTGCAATCCTTATCTACATCTGGTTCCGTTTCGAATGGCAGTTCGGCGTAGGTGCAATCATCGCGCTTACACATGACGTATTGACCACAATCGGTGTGTTCGCAATCACCCAATTGGAGTTCAATCTGGCGACCGTGGCCGCCATCCTCACGATCGCGGGTTACTCGATCAACGATACGGTCGTAATATATGATCGCGTCCGCGAAGAACTGAGACGCTACAAAAAACTCGATATGTCCGCGTTGCTCAACCTCGCAGCGAACCGGACCCTTTCGCGGACGTTCATGACGAGTGTCACGACACTAATCGCGCTAGTGGCGCTAGCAATTTTTGGTGGCACGATCATCCGTGACTTCGCACTGGCGATGATCTGGGGTGTGATCATCGGGACTTATTCTTCGGTATTTATTGCCGTGCCCGTACTACTCGCTCTTAACTTAAGCCGCGAGAGTCTATCGGCGGGTCTCGATGACCGTGGCGAAAGCACGAAAGACACCGCGGATACTCCATCAAACACGTAATGTCCGCCGACCCACAATCCCCGTCCTACCAGGTTGTCGAACGTTACGGCGCAGGTATATTCCAAATCTCTGGGGTGTCCTATGCCGGTTCGGTCCTAGTATTTCCTGAACAGACTGTATCTTGGAATGTCGCGTCCTTCGCGGACATCAACGATACAGCTCTCGCCCCTGTATTTGATGGGGCTGCACTGGCGGGCGGCATCGAATTGTTACTTCTTGGTTGTGGACCACGCATGGAGTTGGTCGCCGAAGACCTGCGTTACCCGCTCCGCGAAGCCGGTATCGTGATTGAGCCGATGGAC
>PBMH01000057.1 GCA_002722515.1 Alphaproteobacteria bacterium
CACATGGCCGCCGCCAACCGCGAGCGCCATCGTGGTCGATACCGGCGTCGTGGCCTGTGCGATTGGAAAAGCATACTCCGCCGCGTGTAGGGCTTGGACCATCGCGCCGTTACAGCTATGTTTTCGATCGTTTCAGCAGGTTTTTCAGGAGCGGTCATGGCCCGCAGCCCCTCGACACCGGTAGGTGTCTTCCCGCAGACGCGCATGCGCCGAAACCGGCGCTGGGACTGGTCGCGTCGAATGGTGCGCGAGAATACACTGACCCCGGATGATTTGATTTGGCCGGTCTTCGTCTGCGACGGCGTAGACCGCACCGAAAAAATCGCGACCATGCCGGGCGTAGTACGATATTCGCCAGACCAACTGCCAAAAGCCGTGGGAGAGGCCAAGGCGCTCGGCATTCCTTCGGTCGCGCTGTTTCCCGCCACTCCGGCCGAACTCAAAACGCCGGACGGGCGCGAAGCCTGGAACCCCAACAATCTGGTGTGCCAAGCGATCCGTGCGATCAAGGATACCCATCCAGACATGGGGGTCATGTGCGACGTGGCCCTAGATCCTTTTAATTCCGACGGACATGACGGGATCGTGCGCGACGGCCATGTGGTCAACGACGAAACAATCGAGGCACTGTGCCGCCAAGCCTTTGTCCAAGTTGAGGCCGGATGCGACATCATAGCACCCTCAGACATGATGGATGGGCGTATCGGGGCGCTTCGGGTCGCACTAGACGAAAGCGGACATGATCAGATTCTCCTTATGTCCTACGCGGCGAAATTCTCCTCGGGCTTCTATGGACCATTCCGCAGTGCTATCGATAGTAACAGTTTTCTTAAAGGCGAGACGAAGGACACTTATCAGATGGATCCGGCCAACACCGACGAGGCCATGCGCGAGGTTGCACTCGACATCGCCGAGGGGGCCGACATGTTTATGGTTAAGCCGGGCCTGCCCTATCTAGATATCATTCAACGGGTCAAAGAACAGTTCGGTGTCCCAACCTTCGCCTACAATGTCAGCGGGGAGTACGCGATGCTTCGCTTCGCGGCCGAAAACGGCGCTCTAGATTACGAGCACGTGATGATGGAAACGCTGATGTCATTCAAGCGGGCCGGCTGCAACGGCGTACTGACCTACTTCGCCATCGACGCAGCCAAATTGTTAAATGGTGAGTAACGACGTAGCGCCGGGGACACCCCGGCCGGCACCGCTGATCGTTCGCTATAATCGACAGGTCCATTTCCTGCGCCTGCTGGCGATCCTGGCGTTAGCCGGCCTGTGCGTCTTCATCCCGGACATAGCCAAAGGGCCGGCACAAGAATCTTGGCGTTTCGCGGGCGTTCTTATCGCCGCGGCGCTCACTTGGTCGATCGTCACCGCCTTTCGAATCATTGACCGCAGCCCCCAAGTGCAAGTCGATGAGAACGGTGTGTTCGTGCGCGAGTGGCACGCCGGCACTATTGCTTGGGAAAACATCCAATTCATAGCCCATTCGAGCCAAGTTCGTCGAGGCGTCATCGCATCGATCACGCGCACCCGTCGCAAACCATTCTTGCTCTTCAATTTCGCGGAACTGCCCAAGGTTCGCCCGACTACTAAACCACCTATTTCGTGGTTTCAGTTCGTACGTGCCGAGTTCGCAATACAAGAACCTATCCTGCAGCAATACGGCCTGGACACCCCGGTCAGCCAAATCCTGTCCTCAATCCAGAAACACATTGATCACTTGCAGTTAGGCCAGGGCCCGGAAGCCCTTGTTAGCGAAACAACCGAACCATAATTTACGTATTTTTGTGTTCTTTTAATAATATTTACGCGCGCGAAACAAATCCTGTCCGTTGAATTACCAACGCCGCGCGTTTTGCATGACCCGGATGTTGTCGCTAAACTTCCTATCAACTAGCGTTCTTCTGTTCGGGCCCATGCATGTCAACTCAGGCACCAAAACCACCGCTTGTTTTCTACCGGACGGGTCCGATGCCCTGTCCCTATCTAGGCGGCCGCGTCGAACGCAACCTGTTCACTGAATTACGCGGCACGCAGTCTCAGAAGCTACATGACCAATTGGCGCTCGCTGGGTTCCGCCGTTCCCATCACATCGTCTACCGACCCGCCTGCCCGGACTGCAACGGCTGCATACCGGTTCGTATCCCTGTAACATCGTTTAACCGCACCCGTTCCCAGCAGCGGATCTGGAACAGAAATGCCGACCTTTGTGTTGTCAGCGACGATGCCCAAGCGACCAACGAGCATTACGATCTCTTCTTCCGCTATCAACGTGGGCGCCACGCAGGCGGCGAGATGGCTGCCATGTCATTCTCGGATTTCCGTGCCATGATTGAGGATTCGGTTGTCGATACAGAACTGATGAGCATGCGTAACGGAGAAGGCAAACTTCTTGGCGCTTGTCTGATGGACAAACTGTCGGCAGGCCTGTCCGCAGTATACAGCTATTTCGAACCAGACGCCGAGCGCCGCAGCCTGGGAACATTCAGCATCCTTCGACTGGTGGACGAAGCCAGAGCCCGAAATCTCAAGCATGTGTATCTCGGATACTGGATCGAGGACTGCGACAAGATGGCCTACAAAAGTCGCTTTCGGGCGATCGAACATCTCGACACAAGCGGATGGACTGATGCGGCCCTACCGCGCGTCCAGCGCCCCAGCTGATACCACGCAAATAAAGTTCCAATAATCGTTTACGTTCGCTACACCCGACGCGGGTCGCGACTACTGGGCTACGAAGCGTCTAACAGCGAGACACCTTGAATGCAATCGCCTGCGTTATAGCGACTGTGTGGCAGAGGACAGGAACATTTCACGGAATTACCACCCAAAGTCTGAACAAAAAAAGAAATCGGCCGACCGTCTACAAAGACGGCCGGCCGATTTCACCAAACGATTTGTTCGGTTCAGGCGCCTCGCTTGCGGATCGCCAGCTTCCAGACGAGCGGTAGGACAGCCGCCGCAAGGGCAATTTTTATCAATGCCACAATAGGGAATGGCGCAAGGCCAAACTCTACAGCCTTTGGAAGGCTATTCAGAATGTAGGCAAGCCAGGGAACCCCAAGCGCAAAAATAACAATCGTTCCACCGGTGTTCGCGAAGAAAGTTAGGGTCACACTGCGATCCCAGCCACGCTCGGCGAGCCACCCGACGAATATGGCAGCGACCAAGAATCCGGCAAGATATCCACCCGTCGGCCCAGCCATATAGGGCAACCCTGCTCCGCTCTCGAAGACCGGAAGTCCAACTGCGCCTTCGGCGAGGTAGAGGAGAAGCGTCGCTCCTGCAAGACGAGCACCATAGGCCATTGCGATCACGAGCACCGCGAATGTCTGCATGGTCAAGGGAACCGGCTCAAGCGGGATACTAGTTTTCGCGGAGATCGCCATCAAGGCACTACCAACTACGGCCAGAAGCGCCAATCGCACACCGAAGACCCTAGCACCCCCTAGTATCGATAATACCAACGCGGCCCAAAGGATCGTCGACGAAATCGGCGACAACACAGCGATATTCACCTGCGGGTCTAACACAGCATAACTCGCAACGGTGACCACTACGAGAATCCCCCAAGCCATGGCACCGGTTGCCCGAGGCAGGAGGGCGTTGATCAGAGTGGGCGCGGTTCCGGCAGGTGCAAGCATGGTTAGTCTCCGTTCTTGCTAATCAGTTATGGTATTGGTTGACTGTTAACAGCTTCCTAGGCTGGTGCCAACAAGCCGCAGACGATCGTTGGCCTATGAGAAACGCGGCGCCGACGGAAAGCCACGCGGCACCTTCCGCCCCGTCTGGGCGCGCTTGCCGATCCAGTCCTTGAGCTCGTCGGCCGCGAAGGTCCGGTGGCGGTCGCCCGTGCGCGTGGTCAGCCCCTCGGCCATGGCGAAGGTCGCAACATCGGCCAAGCTGTCGCCGGAATAGCTCTGCAGCTTCACCCCACGCCCGCGGGACATCTCGGGAAGCTCGAACAGGGGGAAGACAATCATCTTACGCTTCTTACCCAGCACCGCGATGTGATCGCCAACCGCCGGCGCACATGCCGCCGCTTCCACGTCGCCCTTCACGTTCAGCACCTGCTTGCCGCCCTTCGTCTGGGCCATAACCTCGTCCTCGGGCACCACGAACCCGCGCCCGTCGCTGGATGCAACCACCAGCCTGCCGCCCGGCTTATAGACCTTCAGCGCTACGATTTCGGCGTCGTTGCCGAGGTCAAACATCAGGCGCAACGGCTCACCATGACCGCGCCCGCCCGGCAGTTTGTCCACGCCGACCGTATAAAAGCGGCCGTTGGTCCCGAAGACCAGAAGCTTGTCCGTCGTTTCGGCCGGCAGCACAAACTTGCCGCGATCCCCCTCTTTGAACTTAAGCTCCTTGGGATCGATCCCCTGTCCCTTGATGGTCCGCACCCAGCCCTTTTCAGAGCAAATGATCGTCACGGGCTCGCGTTCGATCATGGCCTCGACGGGCACGGCCACCGGATCGGGGGCCTCCGCGATCTCCGTGCGGCGGCGGCCGAGCGCGGTCTTCGGACCGAACGCCTTCTTCAGATCCGCAATCTCTGCGGCAAGGCGCTTGGTCCGCTTGGCCTTGTCGCGCAGGAGCGCCTCCAAGGTCTTCTGTTCGCCCTCGAGCCCCTCGATCTCCTCGCGGATCGCGATCTCCTCGAGCCGGCGCAGCGAGCGCAGCCGCATGTTCAGGATCGCATCAACCTGCGCATCATTCAGCTTCCAGCGCTTCTTCATCACCGCGCGCGGATCGTCCTCCTCACGGATAACGGCAATCACCTCATCGAGGTTGAGGAAGACCACCATATAGCCCTGCAGCACGTCGAGCCGGTCGGCTATCTTCTCGAGCCGGTATTTTGTCCGGCGCACCAGCACCTCGTGGCGGTGATCCAGATAGGCCTGCAGGACCTCGTGCAGGTCCATGACCCGTGGAACCGTTTCGGCATCCAGCACATTCATGTTCAGCCCGATACGAGATTCCATTTCAGTGCTGCGGAACAAGCTCTCCATTAGCATTTCAGAAGTAACGTTGCGGCTCTTGGGTTCGAATACGAGACGGATATCATCGGCGGACTCATCACGGATGTCACCGAGCAGCGGCAACTTGCGGGCATGCATCAACTCCGCGATGCGCTCCACCAGACGCGATTTCTGGACCTGATAAGGTATTTCGCTAACCACCACTTGATATTGGCCGCGCCCAAGGGATTCCTCCTCCCACTGCGCCCGGATACGGAAGCTACCCCGACCGCTGGCATAGGCCGCGACTAATGTCTCCCGATCCTCGACCAGCACGCCGCCAGTCGGGAAATCGGGGCCGGGCATCAAGGCCACAAGCTTAGCGATAGTCGCCTTGGGAGTCTTAAGGAGATGAGCCAGCGCATCACAAATTTCTCCGACATTATGCGGAGGGATACTGGTCGCCATGCCCACCGCGATTCCAGTCGCACCGTTGGCGAGCAGGTTAGGGAAGTTCGACGGTAGAACAACCGGCTCGGCGCCTTCGCCATCATAAGTATCTCGGAAATCAACCGCATCCTCGTCAATACCGTCCAACAGGGCATTGGCGATTTCGGTCATCCGCGCTTCGGTATAGCGCATCGCCGCCGCGTTATCGCCGTCGATGTTGCCAAAATTTCCCTGGCCATCTACCAGTGGATACCGAACCGCGAATTCCTGGGCGAGACGCACCATCGCGTCATAGATCGCCTGGTCACCGTGGGGATGATACTTGCCCATCACATCGCCAACCACGCGAGCACATTTCTTGTACCCTTGGTCAGGATCTAGCCGTAGTTGACGCATCGCATGGAGTAGCCGCCGATGGACTGGCTTCAGCCCGTCGCGAACATCTGGTAGCGATCGCGCCATAATCGTGGAGAGCGCGTAACTTAAATAGCGTTCGCTCAGCGCGTCCTTGAACGCCTCCTGACGAACCTCACCCCCAATCACCGTCATCTCAAAGCTCCATTACCCACCAACCCTTTTAAGGCGCACGCGTGAGTCACCTCAAGATTGAGACACACCTTTCTGTGCCTCAGTGGAATTGCCGACTATCAGGGACTCGAGACGACTGCGGGCCAACGGCAACGGACGGTCTAGCGGATCGAAAGCGTGGCGTGCGAGGAAATGTCCTGTCAATCGCAGGCCGGCGCCGAAATCCGCAGTGCCCGCACCGTCACCGCGCCCATCGGGCTGCAGGAACCGCGGCAACACAAGCATCTTGTCGGCGAAGGGTTTACCCGCTTCGAGCGAAACGGCACCTCCGGTCCTAGGACTGACATAAACAAGATTGGTCGTGACACCAGTCGCGACACAGGCCTGAAGATCAAGTCCGAAACCGAGTTCACGTAACAAACCCATTTCCCACTGGATGTAAACGGCGGGCCATATCTCCGCGTCACCATTGGTCAGGACATCAAACAATGCGCCTGTCGCCTCGAACAGTCCGGGATACGGCTCACGCTCTGGGATTACTGTTTCCGTCAACGCACATGCCGCAGACAGGGCCGCCAGTCGGGCTGGGTCATCCATGATCTGCGCCGCGTAGTGGCGCGAGGGTTCAACCGTCAAGCGCCCGAGATGCTCGCTTAAGCGCGCACGCCAAACCGCGTCAACTAGGTTCCCAAGCTCAACCGTGGCCCGCTTGCTGCGTGATGAACCACCATGCACCAAACCGGCATGCCGTCCATGTTCGCGGGTCAGGAGCTGAATCACCGCTGCACCCTCGCCATGGGGTCGGGCCGCAATCACAAAACCCTCATCGTGCCATTCCATATCAGCCGGCCCGGAAACAGGTGCCACTAGGCATCAAAGCGCAGACCCCAGTCCCGGAAGTGCCCAGGATCGTCGGCCCATTTTTCACGCACGCGCACGCGCACGAACAGATGCACGGGGCGCTCCAGTAGCTCTGCCAGCTCCTCTTGGGCTTCAGCCCGAATGCGCTTGATCATCTGCCCACCCTTGCCTAGGACAATTCCTTTCTGCGTCTCGCGCGCCACCGTCAAATTCTGTTCTATGCGCACGCCACCGTTGTCAAACTCCTCCCAGCTCTCGGTCTCGACCGAAAGCGAATAGGGTAGCTCCTGATGCAGCTTGGTATAGGCCTTCTCGCGAGTAACCTCGGCCGCGAACAGTCGCTGCGGTAAGTCGGATATTTCGTCATCAGGAAACAACCAGGGTCCCGTTGGCATCAGGCCCTTGAAATAGGCCTCTAGGGCATCGACACCACTGCCATTCAGGGCGGAGACCATGAAAGTCGCGTCGAACTTCGACAAAGAATTCAGCGTCTCAGTCAGAGTCAACAGAAGTTCGCGTCTGAGCCCATCCACCTTATTCAGAACAAGCGCTGCGGGGTTCTTGTACATCTCCAGGCCGGCTATGATCCGCTCCACGTCGCGGTCGATACCGCGTTTGGCATCTACCATAACCGCGATGACATCAGCGTCCGCAGCGCCACCCCAAGCCGCGTCCACCATCGCCCGGTCGAGCCGGCGCTTAGGGGCGAAGATTCCCGGCGTGTCAGTATAGATAACCTGGGTCTCGCCGTGGATCGCGATCGCGCGCACTCGTGTGCGAGTCGTCTGCACCTTTGGACTAACAATCGTCACCTTAGCACCGACTAGACGGTTAACGAGTGTGGACTTGCCGGCGTTAGGTGCACCCAGAACCAAGACAATCCCGCAGCGCGTAACCGCAGCATCTTGGTTCGGTTTACTCATTATGTTCTAGCCCCAGCATTCCTAGCATTATAGCCGCCGCCTCGCGTTCGGCCGAACGTTTACTCGAACCCTTCGCCTGCGCCGGCGGCTCCCCGTCGATGCAAACCTCCACAGTAAACGATGGTGCATGGTCAGGACCATCTCGGGCTACATCACGATAGTTGGGAAGGCCCCGCCCGCCCGCCTGGGCCCACTCCTGAAGCGCTGTCTTCGGGTCCTGCGGTGGCTTTGAACCCATTTCGATCAGTGGCGACCATATGCGGCGAACGAAGGCTTCCGCAGCGGCTAACCCGCCGTCACAAAAAAGCGCAGCTATCAGGGCCTCAATCACGTCAGCAATGATGGATTCGTTAATAACGCCCGCCCCGGCGCGAATATGACCGGCAATGCCGAGTTCGACGCCGATACGCGAGAGCGAACCGGCATTGACCAACGCTGCGAACCGCCGACCTATCTGTCCTTCATCCTCGTCGGGGAACTTGTCCAGAAGCATCTGTGCGACAACAAGGCCGAGAACACGGTCCCCAAGAAACTCGAGTCTTTCGTACGAACCTCCGGAATCGATGCTGGCATGTGTCAGCGCTTGCTCAAGAAACGTACGGTCCTGAAACCTGCGACCAAGAGCTATTTCAAGCGGTTCGAGATCCGTCGTGACAGTCATCAGTCCACGGGATCAAATATTCGGTTAAATCGGGTCGCCGAAATCCAACGCCATGGCTGAAGCCAGCCGGCGGTCCCGTCAGTCGAATAAAATAGAACCTCGGCCCGGCCAATCAGGTTATCCGCCGGCACGGCGCCCCAGCTCCGGCTATCGTTGCTGCTATCGCGATTATCCCCCATCGCGAAATAACTGTTCGGCGGCACCAAGAATTCCCGCGTATTGTCAGTAGGCCCACGGTCACCAAAGACCTCCCTAACGATGTAGGTACGGCCGTTCGGCAACGTTTCCTCGTACTGCGGAACACGGCGCACTTGGCCACGGCTATCCCGCGAGAGGTGATCCCCAATGCTTCGGCGTTGTACCACCTCGCCATTGATGTAAAGGCGACCGGACACCATCTGGACCCTGTCGCCAGGCATGCCGACGATCCTCTTGATGAAATCCTTCCGGTTGGTCGGCGGATGGCGGAACACAGCAACATCACCTCTGTCAGGCGCGCTGCTGAAGATACGACCGCTGAAGAAGCCCAAGCCGAGCGGCAGCGAGTACCTACTGAAACCATATGAAAATTTAGAAACAAATAGGTAATCACCGATCAGCAGGGTGGGAATCATCGAGCCCGAGGGAATGTTGAACGGCTGAAACGCGAAGGTTCTCACAACACCCGCAATCAGCAGCGCGTAGATGATGGTCCGAACCGTTTCCATGGTGGCCCCGGATTTCTTGTTGCGGATTTTTGCCATGACTGACCGCCTCGATACCGTTTTCTGCTACTCGTGATTGCCAATTAGCTTCCGAATGAACTGCGGTGCAGCGGTTTCTAGCGCTCTCGCCAATTTTTCGCTAGTCACGAATCTCCCGAACCCGAAATGCTGCAGCGCGCTCAATACCCGGTTTTAGGAATGGCGGAGATGATCACGATCGCCTGGGCGAGCGGAGGCTCATCGGTGAGAGACAGCTCGATAACAGGGTTCATGCCCAGCGGCGTAATCTCGGCAAGCCGGATGGCCGCGCCGTTGGTGAGTGCCATCGTCGGTTTACCTGAAGCTAGGTTAACGACGCCCATGTCGCGCCAGAATACGCCTTTTCGGAAGCCCGTCCCAAGAGCTTTCGAACATGCTTCCTTCGCCGCATAGCGCTTGGCATAACTATCCACACGGTTGGCCCGCCGCTCCGACCTAGTGCGCTCGACATCGGTGAAACAACGTTGCAAAAAGCGGTCGCCGAAGCGTTCGATGGTGCGTTCGATGCGCGCAATGTCGATTAAGTCACTGCCTAGGCCTATTATCATAGGATACATCGGCTTAGCGCAACGCGAAGCGTACCTTCGTTCATGCGCCTGCCTCGCTCTGGGACCGCGCCCGCGCGGTATCCATCAGCGCACGCATATGGCGTATCGAGCTATCAAGCCCACCAAAAATTGCCTCACCAATAAGGAAGTGACCGATGTTCAATTCGACAATTTCCGGCACCGCGGCCACAGGCCCCACCGTATCGAAGGTGATACCGTGGCCAGCATGGATCTGAAGGCCGAGCCCGGCACCATAACCGGCAGCGTCGACAATTCGCTCGATCTGCTCTGCAGCTTGAGCCTCTGTGCCGCCAGTTAGCGCATCGCAATAGGCGCCGACATGTATTTCGACCGCTGGCGCGCCGATCGAACGTGCTGCGTCCATCTGCCGCCGATCCGGTTCGACAAACATCGAAACTATCGCTTTGTTTCCGGTTAGTTGATCGACGAAACGTTTGAGATGGTTGTGGCCCAAGGCAACATCCAGTCCGCCCTCAGTCGTTCGTTCCTCGCGTCGTTCCGGTACAATGCAGACGGCGTGCGGAGCATGTCGTAGCGCAATCTTGAGCATCTCGTCCGTCGCCGCCATCTCAAGGGTCAATGGAATGTCGATCGTTTCCATCAGACGCGCCAGATCGTCGTCGGAGATATGACGCCGGTCCTCGCGCAGGTGGGCCACGATGCTATCGGCACCGGCCGCCGCAGCCAACTGGGCCGCACGTACGGGATCGGGATGGCCGCCGCCACGCGCATTTCGGATCGTTGCAACATGATCCACATTAACGCCGAGGCGCAATTCAAAAGACATTAGAAGATCTCATTTTTTCAGGCCAAGAACCTAGAATTGGCGTTCCTATGCGGAAGGTCAACCCGGCCTGCGGCCTTCTAGCTTAGGGAACGCTCGACCGTGCTCACGGCCCGCCGTCCGCGTAAACTCGTAACGATGTTATTAAGATGCCGAGCGTCCTCGACCTCGATGTCGACGACCATGTCAAAGAAGTCAGCTGTCCGGTTGGTGAATTTAAGATTGGAGATATTGCCGCGCGCCGACGCAATGGTTTCTGCCATCTCCGCTAGGCTGCCTGGTTCGTTCATCAGGGTGATGTTGAGGCGGCTAATCTGCGCGCCGATGCCATCCTGATTTCGGTCCCAGGCCACATCAATCCAGCGCTCAGGGCTTTCGGAAAACGCTTCTAGGGTCAAGCAGTCGATGGTGTGTACCGTAGCTCCCTTCCCCGTAGTCATGATTCCTACAATCCGGTCGCCCGGCAACGGATAGCAGCACTTCGCCATATGAACAGCAATTCCTGGGGTGAGACCGCTGATCGGCACCGCATGCTCGCCCTCCGGCTGCCGCTCGCGGCGGCGGCGAAGCGAGAAGAACGAACCGCTTTTCTGTTCACTGTCAGTCTCCACGCGGCCCGGAAAAATCGCTCGCACCACGTCGCTGCCAGTATATACACCCTGCCCAACCATCGCGAACAAATCTTCATGGGAGCCCGCATGAAACTCGCGCAGGGCGGAGTCAAGATTGATGTCCACGAGGGACTCGCCGAAACGACCGAATGCCTTCTCGACGATACCGCGTCCCAGATCCACATACTGGCGCATCTGCGCCTCGCGAAGAACACGTCGAATGCGCGCCCGGGCCTTGCCAGTCATAACCAGCTTCTCCCAGTCAGGCGAAGGGGTCTGATTCGTAGACGTCAGGATCTCCACCTGGTCACCATTCTGTAACGCGGTGCGCAACGGTAGATTGCGACCGTTGATCTTGGCACCGACGGTCCGATCGCCTATTTCAGTGTGGACGGCATAGGCAAAGTCGATCGGGGTAGCGCCGCGCGGCAACGAATACACGTCGCCCCTGGGTGAAAAACAGAACACCTGGTCTGAGAACATTTCCAGACGCGTATGTGCCAGAAAATCCTCTGGTGCCGAGGCATTCTCTAGGATTTCGAGGAGCTCCTGCAACCAGCGATACTGCCGACTCTCCTCTTGGACAGAGCTCGACCCCGGGCCCGACCCTACATCCTTATAGATCCAATGCGCAGCAACGCCCCGTTCGGCAACGTCGTGCATCTCGCGGGTGCGAATTTGGATCTCGATCCGCTGGTCGGCCACCCCGAGAACACTGGTGTGTAACGAACGGTAACCGTTAGGCTTAGGCGTCGAGATGTAATCCTTGAAGCGCCCCGGCACAACACGGTAGCGGCTATGTACCACGCCAAGGGCCGCATAGCATTCAGGCACGGTCGACAAGATAACCCGGAAAGCTATGATGTCGGACAATTGTTCGATCGACGTCTGCTGGCGCTGCATCTTCCGCCAAATTGAGTAGGGTGACTTCTCCCGGCCTGCGATATCCGGCTCTATTCCCGCGTTAGAAAAAACACCACGCAGTTCTGTGACCACATTCTCGACCACATTCTCGCCCTCAGCTCGCAGGAAACCCAGCCGACGGGAGATTGATACCCGCGCCTCACCATTCAACTCTCGGAAGGCACGGTCCTCAAGTTCGTCTTTGATATCGTGCATTCCAATCCGCTCGGCCAGCGGGGCGTATATATCCATTGTCTCCCGAGCGATGCGCAGCCTGCGCTCCTCGCTACCTACATGTTCCAGCGTCCGCATATTGTGAAGGCGATCGGCAAGCTTCACCAGCAACACCCGAATATCCCGGCTCATAGCCAGCAGGAGCTTGCGGAAGTTTTCAGCCTGCTTAGCGCGGTCAGACTGGAGCTCTAGCTGCGTGAGCTTGGTGACGCCCTCGACCAACTGCGCCACTTCCCCACCGAACAACTCGGTGATCTCCTCGATTGTCGCATCGGTGTCCTCGATCGTGTCGTGGAGCAACGCAGTTATTATCGACGCAGTGTCGAGATGATAGTTGGTTAAAATACCTGCAACTTCGAGTGGGTGGCTAAAATAGGGTTCTCCGGATGCCCGCGTCTGGGATCCGTGTGCGGCCATGGAAAAATCATATGCACGCGTGAGCGCATCCCCGTCCGCGCTTGGGTCGTAAGCCCGAACTCTACCCACCAGTTCGACTTGCTGCATCATGGTGCAATACTACCCCCGATCAGTGCTCAACAAAAAAGCCCGGATACACATCCGTGCGTCCGGGCATTATTCTTTAATATTCCCGCACGGGAGCGGGACAGCTTATAGCACCCGATCAGCTGGTATCCCCCTGGCTCTCGTCAACCGCATCCTCGAATCTCATCTGCGGCATATTAGGCTCACTGCCCGGCTCTATGTCGGCTTCCGGCAAATCTGGCGTGACACCCGCTATATTGGACTCGGATTCCAGAAGCTCAACGGCCTCCTCTTCAGGTAGATCGTACTCTACATGCTTCTGCTGGCTGACAATCAACGATTCTTGAAGATTTTCCAACTCGACCGTCTCGTCAGCGATTTCGCGCAGTGCAATCACCGGATTTTTGTCGTTATCACGCTCGACCGTGATCGGCGCACCGGCCGAAACCTCACGGGCGCGCTGGGAAGCAAGCATGACCAAATCGAACCGGTTAGAAATCTTCTCTATGCAATCTTCAACAGTGACGCGAGCCATTCAAATATCTCCGATCTCTCATCAGATTTTAGCTTATATAAGTACAAAGTCCCTAAATGCCAACAGGTTAACTACCCTGCGGGGGCTTTTTATCGGAGCCAGATACCAGAAGTTGCAAATCGGCCCGGTCAGCGGCAGCAGCGAGCAGTTTGACAGCACTCTTTCCGCTGATTGGATGGCGCCATTCCGGCGCTAGGTCTAGTAGAGGCCGCAGCACAAATGCCCGACCCGCCATACGCGGGTGAGGCAGCACCGGCCAGTCAGCATTGCATTGCCCGTGATAATCAAGAAGATCGAGGTCAATAACCCGCGCCCCGTTGCGCGCCAAGCGCTTACGCCCCAGCCGAGCCTCAACCTCGTGCAGAAGGTCTAACAATGGCCCCGGTGCCAGCCCAGTTTTCAGAGCGGCAACCGCGTTCACATAGTCGGGCTGGTCAGACGCCGGCACGGGTTTGCTTTTATAGCAACAGGATACACCAGTAACACAAACGCCAGCGACCTCAACTTCGGTGAGTGCCATCAAAATCGTGTCGCGGGGAGCAACACCATGCGGCCCTGGTAGGTTGGCGCCAAGCCCCATATAAATCATTCTAACTCTCGCTTCTAAAACGCCGGGTCGGCGTCTAGACAGTTTGAAGGGTGAGGGTTATGTAGGCTCACATTAAAGGAAAAAAATTTAAGCCACGCGATTACGAGCATCGACCACTCAATTCTGATGGAGCGCTCGGGCATTTTCGATAAGGATTCCGACGCATGCTTAGTACCATGGAAAAGACCGTTGTGTTCATCGACGGCGCAAGCCTCTACGCCACAGCTCGGAGGTTAGACTTTGATATCGACTACAAGAAACTGCTGGAGTTATTTCGAGAAAAATCAAACCTCATTCGGGCCCACTACTACACAGTACTAATCGAGGACCAAGATTACTCACCTATACGCCCGCTCGTGGACTGGCTAGACTATAATGGCTACACGCTTGTCACGAAGCCGGCAAAGGATTTCACTGACAACCAGGGCCACCGTCGCATCCGCAGTTCCATCGACGTAGACCTTGCCGTGGACATGCTTGAGATCGCCGAGCGCGTCGACCACGTCGTTCTATTCTCCGGAGATGGTGACTACCGGCGCCTATTAGAGGCGGTCCAACAGCGAGGAGCGCGGGTAACCGTGATCAGTACCACGGCCGGCAATACTGCGTCGGTGGCCGATGAGTTAAGACGGCAAGCCGATCGTTTCATCGATTTACGTGAGCTGCGAGGCGAGATCGCGCGCGAGCGCGCCATTCACAACGAAGGGCATGACGTAGATTACGACTATGACGACACAAACCAAGACTTCGAGGATGATGACGACTATGACGACTACGTAGTCGGCGATCGAGCCACCGAGAGCCGCAATTGATAGCAATGCATGCGCCCGCCCAAGACTGCCCGCTTTGCCCCCGCCTAGTTAATTTCCGTGCGGACAATCAGGCGAAGTTTCCGGATTTTCACAATGGTCCCGTTCCGAGCTTTGGCAGCACGGGCGCGCGCCTGTTAATCGTCGGCCTTGCCCCCGGACTCAAGGGGGCGAACCGCACAGCACGACCGTTCACCGGTGACTATGCCGCCGACCTACTCTACCCAACCCTTAAGAAATTTGGCTTCGCACGCGGCACCTATGACGCGCGACCGGGGGACGGGGTTACCCTTGACGACTGCCGGATCACCAATGCAGTCCGGTGCGTTCCGCCGCAGAACAAACCTGTGGGAGCCGAGGTAAAGTCATGCCGCCCCTTCCTCGTATCTGAACTAGACGCCATTTCCAGGCTGCAGGTCATCTTGGCCCTCGGGGGACTCGCCCACAACGCCACCCTAGCAACCCTCGGCTACAAACAATCGGCCTTCAAGTTCGGGCATGGCGCGCGGCATGAAATCGCCGTAAGCAACCGACCAGTACTACTTGTCGATAGCTATCATTGCTCGCGCTACAACACGAACACAGGACGTCTAACGACGGAGATGTTCGAAGGTGTGTTTACTTTGATCCGTGTCCATCTGAATGCGGTCAGCTGATCCCAACTAATGGTACCAATCACGTGCAGCCACAATACACGAGGGAAGCAGAAACCAACCTCTAACACCCTAATCTAGATAAAGTACTCCTCGAGCGGAGCAAAGCCGTTAAACCCGACCGATGCATAGCTAGAAGTATATGCACCAGTATCGTGCAGAGTAACTAGATCACCGACCGAGAGCGCAATCGGCAAGGCACACATCGATTTCTCGTACATGACATCGTGACTGTCGCAGGTTGGCCCGGCGACGACGACCGGCCCATCGGGACCAACATGTCCCGATGCCGTCATCCGGTATCGGATCGCTTCACCTTCGCATTCCGCGAGCCCGCCATATCGTCCAACATCGAGATAGACCCAGCGCTCCATTCGGTTATAAGCGCGCTGCGTGACAAGCACGACCTCGCTAAGGATAAGGCCAGCATCCGCAACTATCGTTCGGCCTGGTTCAATGATGATTCGCGGACGGCGGCCACCGAAAGCATCGCCGATCGCCCGGTCGATTTCTGCAGCAACGTCGTCTAGCGCGGGCACGTAGCCGTCACCATACGCGACGGGAAACCCTCCGCCGAGGTTCAATAACTCGAGTGGTATACCGGCGGCGTCCGACTGTGCAAACAGTTGGCCACACTGCGCGATGGCCTGACACCAGCGGGAGGATTCGGTCTGCTGACTCCCGGTGTGAAACGACAGACCGACCGGTCGAAGCCCAGCCGCGACCGCACGCCGCAGTAACGCAACCACTTCCGCTGGGTCACAGCCGAACTTGCGTGTTAACGGCCATCGAGCCCCCTCATTCGACACTGCGATCCGACATATTACGCGGGCGCCCGGCGCCTGCGCCTCCAGCTTGTCAAGTTCGCCGGAGCTGTCGAAGGCGAACAGATCAATGCCGTGACCAACTGCAAACGCTATGTCGACAGACTTTTTTATGGTGTTGCCATACGAAATACGCGTGGGTGCAATTCCCGCCGCCACGCAGGTCGCAATCTCTGCGGGGCTCGCTGCATCAAATGACGCACCGAACGCTGCCAGCGTTTCAATTACAGCGGATGCGGGGTTGGCCTTCACAGCATAGAAGATCTCGTCCCATGCCGTCATAGCCGCCATGCTTTGATAATTTTCCGACACACGATCAAGATCAACCACTAAGCATGGAGTGGACGGCTGCGAGTACGTGAGAAACTGCTCGATCTTATCTGTCATTTTCAAGTCATCCCAGCAGATATTCGACGGCGTTTTATAGTTCAGAAATTGCGCAATCCAATTGAAATTCGCGACCGATTCTTAGCGCTAATTCACCCGTACGAATTGCCCTGAATCACAGCCTGTGTTAACGGGCGATCTCAACTAACGTTACTTGGATGAAACCAGTGATTGAGCGTGGCTCGATATGGGTCCTGAACGGGCCAAACCTGAACCTGCTCGGCGAGCGGGAGCCCGGCATCTACGGTGGCGACTCGCTGGCAGACATTGAAGCACACTGCGTCGACGCGGCACACACAGCCGGCTTCACAATGGACTTCCGCCAGTCGAACCATGAAGGTGAGCTAGTCGCCTGGATTCAGGAGGCGCGCACTGCGGCCGCGGGACTGGCAATCAACGCCGGGGCCTACACTCACACCTCGGTTGCCGTGCATGATGCGCTCCGTCTCCTCACCATCCCAATCGTCGAGGTACATCTATCGAATATCTTCGCCCGCGAAGAATTCCGTCATAGGTCGTACATCAGTGCAACCGCAACGGGTGTCGTATGCGGTTTCGGTTCCCACAGCTACGTACTGGCTATCTCCGCGCTCGCGGCGCGAATGGATTTGTAGTAAATGAGCGATCCATTTGACATTGACCCGGACCTCATCCGAAAGCTAGCTGACCTGCTAAACGAAACGGGGTTGGCCGAGATCGAGTACGAAGATAACGGCAAACGTGTGCGCGTAGCAGTAAAGGGGATGAGTGCTGCGGAAAGCGGCACGACCCCGACGAGTGCGGCCCAAACTGCCAGACAAGACAAAACGCCCGCCACGACCGTCAGCGATGCGATGGAACATCCAGGCGCAGTCACCTCGCCTATGGTCGGAACCGTATATCTAGCACAGGACCCCGAGGCCCCGCCATTTGTGAAGGCGGGCGATAGGGTTGAGGAAGGACAGATCCTCCTGTTGATAGAGGCCATGAAAACCTTCAATGAGGTCAAGGCCCCGCGCGCAGGCACCTTACAGAGAATTGCAGTGGCAAGCGGCCAACCGGTCGAATTTGGCGAAGTCCTCGCCGTTATCGATTAACCTCGGCCGCCTCGCAGATGTTCAAAAAGGTACTGATCGCCAACCGCGGTGAGATCGCGCTTCGAATTCATCGTGCTTGCAAGGAAATGGGAATCTCAACGGTCGCGGTCCATTCGACGGCAGACTCCGACGCTATGCATGTCCGCCTTGCCGACGAAAGCGTTTGCATAGGCCCGCCGTCTGCCACCGAAAGCTACCTGAATATCCCGGCAATTCTCTCTGCTGCCACGTTAACCGACGCTGACGCCATTCATCCCGGCTACGGCTTCCTCTCGGAGAATGCGAACTTCGCGCGCATCGTGGAGGAACATGGGATCGCCTTTATCGGCCCTAGCTCAAACCTGATCGCCATCATGGGTGACAAAGTAGCAGCGAAGGAGGCTATGAAGAAGGCGGGGGTGCCGGTTGTACCTGGATCCGACGGTGCCGTCGCCACGGCCCGGGACGCCAGCAAAATTGCGGCTGCCATCGGCTACCCCGTGATTGTCAAAGCTGCATCCGGTGGCGGCGGACGCGGCATGAAGGTGGTCGAACGCGCCGGGGATCTAGAATCCGCATTCAATCTCGCAGCGACGGAGGCGAAGGCTAATTTCGGTGACGCCACGGTCTATATCGAGAAGTTTCTTGGCCAGCCCCGACATGTCGAGGTCCAAGTCATAGCAGACGGCAAGGGCAACGCGGTGCATCTATTCGAGCGGGACTGCTCGCTACAACGCAAGCACCAGAAGGTCCTCGAGGAAGCCCCCTGTCCCATACTCGACGAAGCAACCCGCCAGCACATTGGCAAGGTCTGCGCCGATGCGGCAGGACGCATCGATTATCTCAGCGCCGGAACATTCGAGTTTTTGTATGAGAATGGCGAGTTCTACTTCATCGAGATGAACACGCGCATCCAGGTTGAACATCCGATCACTGAGATGATCTGCGACATCGATATTGTCTCTGAGATGATCCGGATCGCAGCAGGCGAAGAGATGAGCCTGCGTCAACAAGACATCGCGATCAACGGTCATGCCTTTGAATGCCGGATTAACGCCGAGGATCCAACTACCTTCGCTCCTTCACCGGGACGGATCGAGGAATTCCACGCACCGGGCGGTCTCGGAGTACGGGTCGATTCGGCACTTTATGCCGGCTACAGCATCCCAGCTTACTACGACAGCCTAGTAGCCAAGCTTATTGTCCATGGTCGAGACCGCGACGAAGCGCTAATGCGCATGCGGCGTGCGCTTGGCGAAATGGTTGTGTCTGGGGTCTCGACAACGATTCCCCTGCATAAACGGCTTGTGGACGACCCCTCCTTCATAGCTAACACCTATGACATTCACTGGCTCGAAAGCTTCGTTGCAACCGATTAGGCATCGCAATGGCCGGACTGACTCCGCAACTCCTTCTCGGCGCCTATGCCAGCGGCATTTTCCCGATGGCCGAGAGCCGGAATGACAGCGACCTATATTGGATCGACCCGGATATCCGCGGTGTTATCCCACTTGACACATTTCATATTCCACGTCGACTGCGCAGGACGATTCGCGCCCACCCATTCGAGATTCGTTGCAACAACGACTTTGCTGCTACCGTGCGCGCGTGCGCCGAACCTCAGGCTAACCGACCCAACACCTGGATCAACGAAGAAATTGAGCACCTTTACGCGGCGCTCTACGAAATGGGCTCTGCTCATTCGCTCGAATGCTGGGCGAAAGGAGAACTCGTCGGCGGGCTATACGGGGTGAGTCTCGGTGGCGCATTTTTTGGAGAAAGCATGTTCTCTCACGCGCGCGACGCTAGCAAAATCGCGCTGTGTCACCTCGCCGCCCGCTTAATAAAAGCGGACTTCGTCCTGCTCGACAGCCAGTTTCCAACCGATCACCTGCGGCAGTTTGGGGCGATCGAGATCGAACGGGCGGACTACAAGCAACAACTGACCGCCGCCCTTAAGGTCGATGTAGATTTTCAGTCAGAACTGTCAGACTCAGAATTCGATGCCTTTATACAATCAACTACCCAGACGTCGTAGACTGGGTGCTCGAGCGCGGAGACTGCGGGACTGGATGCAAACATCCAGCCCGTAAAAACGCCGCGTGAGTTACCCATCTCAAAGGTCTCATCTATTTCTAGGAACACTGTACTCTCAGGTGCCTCAGTGGGCGGGGCTTTGTGACAGGCCCGCGCCTGGATCACCAACGACCCAAACCGAACAGGCACGTCGAACTCCGCCTCGAAGGTCGAGATGCGGGCAGTCACCTTGTCTAGGCCCTGAAGCATGGCCCCCGTCATGCTGCCTTTCTGAGCGTTTTCGTCCCGTTCGACCCGGCCATGCGACGTACCGCCGAGAACGAGCCACATCGCGAATGCAGCCAAGAGAAGAGCGGGTCGTATCAAAGGTTCGTTGCCGAAAAGCAGAGCATCACCTGGAACCGGTCGCCAGAAAAATAATTTCCGATACGGTATCCTCAAGAGCCTGAAAGTCACGCGTCCGCGCAATTTCTCCGTTAGGCGCGAGGGTCTCCTTCGATCGACCGGGGAACAGACGTAGATACTTCCCTCCCAGAAGCCCCTCCGCAGTTACGCCCGCCTCGGTGTCCGCAGGCAAATTAATATCTCCGCGCACCGTGAATGTAACCACCGCCTCGAAGGTGACATCGTCCAGTTTGCGGTCAATCACGGACCCAACTTTGACACCAGAAATACGGACGTCGCTGCCGCGATCAAGCCCGCCAACCTTGAGAAAACGTGCACTCAGTTCATACCCATCATCACCCCGTAGATCAATCGATCGCGCGCCCATGACAGCAAAGCCAATCGCTATCACCAAGACAAAGCCGCCCAAGATTGTTTCTACGGCACCCCGTTTCATCACTTCGCGTCCTCTTTCTGCGCTGCCTTCGCCTGCGAGATAATTAGCTCGAGCAGATCATCCAGAACGATCGCGTCCTCGGTAAAACCTATCTGATCACCGTCACCAATCATCTGGTCTCCACCACCAATGTCTAGCCGCACCAGCTTTCCGCCAAAAATCCCGTCAGTAACTATCGTCGCCGAGGCGTCGGTGTCCAGATTTACAGAAGGGTCAATCCGGAGGATCGCTCGTACACGAAAACGGTCCGTAAGTTCGAGTGCCGCAACCTCGCCGACCTGCACCCCCGCCGCGTGCACAGGGGCTCCGATTTGCAAACCGTCAGCTCGACCGAATACCGCGGATATGTCAACCGTCGAACCGCCCCCGGCACGGGTCGGACCGAAAACCAGCGCGAGCAACGCAACCAAGACCACCGACGCCAAAATTCCGATCAGAACATTCCGAATTTCACGCTGTGAAGACTCATTCATCCTGATGCGCCCACCGAAATGATCCGACCACGAGAGAAAACCACCCACCTAAAACTATTTGGGGTTCCAGGGCTCGTAGTCGCCGATGCCGCGCCTACGTTTGCCATCCCGCAACACGCTACCCGGCGGGCGATAGGCGGCGCGTGTTCCTGTCAGGTTCGGCACATGTTCTTTCTGCCAGTCATGACGTTGATCGGCATCAAGCGGCGATTCCGTTATGTGATGCAACCAGCTGTGCCATTCCGGCGGTACCTTGCTAGCCTCCGGGCGCCCCTTGTAGACGACCCAGCGCCGCTCCCGATTTTGGCGGCTGCGGGCGCGGCCGCGATAATAACGATTCCCATACTTGTCGTTACCAACAAGTACGCCCGATACCATAGTTTTGAGCAGCGTTCCCAACGTGGCCATTAAGCTTATAAATCCTTCAAAGCGCCGGTTACCGGCGGAACTATGGCACCCACCCTAAAAATTAGCCAGAGCCATAATGTCATGCTCGCGCGGTATCATCGGCTTTCAAGCAGACGCACGATGTAGGTGATTTTGAGCCGGCTAGCCCAAAATGTAGTTGCGGCGCAAATATCTTGTGGTTTACCGTCTACCGTTGTCGATATTTGGTGTTTGACTTCATAGTTGTACCACTTATTCGACGGGTGCTGGCCTTGGCGAACTTTACAAGTGGGCGCGGCTACCCTGGCTCAATTTGTTCACGGCGCACACAAGCGCCGACCAGTGGGGGTTTAAATGCGGATCCAGCGGCGTTTTACAAAAGAAGGCGAGAATCCATACGCCACTATCGAGTTTCGCACGGCATCCAGCGAGATCCGGAATCCAGACGGGTCGGTAGTGTTTGCCGCCGACGACATCCAGGTTCCCGCAGCCTGGACGCAGGTCGCATGTGATATCCTGGCACAGAAATATTTCCGGAAGGCTGGCATCCCGGCTTTTCTAAGCCCCATAAAGGAAGACGACGTACCCAAATTCTTGTGGCGCCACGCCGCAGACGAGGGAAAGCTTCAAAGCCTAGGTAAAGAGAAGTTCTATAGTGGCGAGACCGATGCGCGTCAGGTCTTCGACCGGCTGGCCGGCACTTGGGCTTATTGGGGCTGGAAAGGGGGCTACTTCGACAGCGACGCCGACGCCAGCGCATACCAAGACGAGTTGCGATACATGCTCGCGGCCCAGATCGCGGCACCGAACAGCCCGCAATGGTTTAACACCGGTCTGCATTGGGCCTACGGAATAGACGGCCCCAGTCAGGGCCACCATTATGTCGACTACCAAACCGGCAGGCTAACCAAGTCTAAAAGCTCCTACGAGCATCCCCAGCCTCATGCCTGCTTTATACAATCCGTCTCTGACGATCTGGTTAATGACGGTGGCATAATGGACCTATGGGTGCGTGAGGCACGTCTATTCAAATACGGCTCGGGCACGGGCTCAAACTTCTCCTACATCCGTGGCGAGAATGAATCCCTTTCGGGCGGCGGCAAATCGTCGGGCCTGATGAGCTTTTTAAAGATTGGCGACCGCGCAGCCGGCGCAATCAAATCCGGTGGCACTACGCGGCGCGCAGCCAAAATGGTCGTCGTCGACGTCGATCACCCAGACATCGAGGCCTATATCGACTGGAAGGTCACCGAGGAACAGAAGGTGGCGGCACTGGTAACCGGCTCAATCACCTGCCAACAGCATCTTACGGCGATTATGGATGCCTGTAATGACAGCGATGCCCCCGATGGGGACGAGCGGTTCGAGCCAGCCGAGAATCCAGCTCTTAAGAAAGCGATCCGCGACGCCCGCAAGGCCATGGTTCCCGACAATTATGCCCAGCGTGTGATCCAGTTCGCCCGCCAAGGCTTCAAGGAGATTGAGTTCCCAACTTACGACACGGACTGGGATTCCGAGGCCTATCTTACGGTCTCGGGCCAGAACTCCAACAACTCAGTCCGGGTGACCGATGACTTTCTGAAGACGGTCGAGGGTGGCGGAAGCTGGGATCTACGACGACGTACTGACGGAGAGGTCGCAAAATCGGTTGACGCCGCCGAATTGTGGGACAAGATTTCCTACGCCGCCTGGTCATGCGCTGACCCCGGCATACAGTACGACACAACAATCAACGACTGGCACACATGCCCGGAGTCCGGGCGCATCAATGCGTCCAATCCCTGCTCCGAATATATGTTTCTCGACGACACGGCCTGTAACCTCGCCTCGCTTAACCTTATGACGTTCCGTGATCCCGACGGTGCATTCGACGTCACCGGCTTCGAGCATGCGGTGCGTCTCTGGACCGTAACACTCGAAATTTCGGTTCTGATGGCACAGTTTCCGTCTAAAGAGATCGCCCGGCTAAGCTATGAGTATCGTACCCTTGGCTTGGGTTTTGCTAACATCGGCGGGCTCCTTATGGCCTCGGGCATGCCCTATGACAGCGATGAGGGTCGTGCGCTGTGTGCATCCATAAGCGCACTCATGACCGGCGTATGCTACGCGACCTCTGCCGAAATGGCCGAGGAGCTGGGCCCTTTTCCCGGATACAAAAAGAATGCGCCGCACATGCTGCGGGTCATCCGCAACCATCGTCGTGCGGCCTACGGCAAGGTATCTGGGTACGAAAATCTGTCCACTGACCCGGTAGCTCTCGACCATGAGAACTGCCTAGATCCGGCGATCGGCGATGCTGCCAAGCGGGCCTGGGATCTAGCTCTCGAGCTCGGCGAAGCGCATGGCTATCGTAACGCTCAGACGACCGTGATAGCGCCCACTGGCACGATCGGCCTAGTCATGGACTGCGACACCACCGGCATCGAACCGGACTTTGCCCTAGTGAAGTTCAAAAAACTCGCCGGTGGCGGCTACTTCAAGATCATCAATCGGATGGTTCCTGAGGCACTAAAGAATCTAGCCTATACGCCCAAGCAGATCGACGAGATATCGAGTTACGCCGTGGGCCACGGCTCGCTGTCAGGCGCTCCGGAGATCAACCATGCGACCCTCGCCGAGAAAGGCTTTGGCAACGACCAAATCGCGGCGGTGGAAGAAGGCCTCGATACAGCATTCGATATCCGTTTTGCCTTCAATAAATATACCTTAGGTGAGGCGTTTTGCGTCGAAACCCTCGGCCTAGATTCAGACCAACTCGACGACCTATCCTTCGATATGCTCTCAGCACTGGGGTTCAGCGAAGAACAAATCGCCGAAGCCAACAACCATGCCTGCGGCACAATGACCCTCGAGGGAGCGCCACATCTGAAGGATGAGCATCTGGCAATCTTCGACTGCGCTAATCCCTGCGGAAAGACCGGGAAACGCTTCCTGTCAGTCGAAAGTCATATCCGTATGATGGCCGCGGCACAGCCCTTCATCACGGGCGCAATATCAAAGACCATCAACATGCCGAACACATCTAATATCTCCGACTGTGCCGACGCTTACATGCTCTCTTGGCGCCTTGGCCTAAAAGCTAACGCACTCTATCGCGACGGCTCCAAGCTCAGCCAACCACTGCAGTCTCAGCTGTTGGCTGACGATTCAGATGACGCGGAAGACACGCTTGGCGCGATTCTTGACGCGCCGAACGGGCACCGTGCCAAGATCGTTGCGGAGCGGATTGTCGAGCGCGTGGTGGAGCGCGGGGTTGATCGTCAAAAGCTGCCCCACAGGCGCAAGGGCTACACCCAGAAGGCTATCGTCGGCGGCCACAAGGTTTACATCCGGACCGGCGAGTATGACGACGGTTCCATAGGTGAAGTGTTCCTAGACATGCACAAGGAGGGTGCCGCCTTTCGTTCATTGATGAACAACTTCGCCATCGCTGTGTCCATCGGGCTGCAATACGGCGTGCCGCTCGAGGAGTTTGTTGACGCGTACACTTTCACCCGTTTCGAGCCGTCAGGCCCGGTCGAGGGGAACGAAACCATCAAGATGGCGAGTTCGATCCTCGACTACATCTTTCGCGAACTCGCAATTAGCTATCTAGGCCGCAACGACCTCGCACATATCGAGATCGACGACCTAGAGCCGGACACGATGGGCCGTGGTCAGTCCGACGACGGCCTCCCGCCTAACGCTTCCAAGCTAACAGAGGCGGTAGTCAGCACAGGCTATGTTCGTAAAAACACTCTTTCGGTGATCGAGGGCGGGTTACGCGAACTCGAACCCGCAGATCAGTCTCCCCAAGCCACGGCCGAAGCGACCGGAACAGATGGTATGATCACAGGCGAGACTGAGCGGGTGGTAACCCCCATGGGAACTCCCAAGGGCCAGCAACTCGATCTCGAATATGTTGTTCAGGAAGAGCGCTCGATGCGGATCCGCCAGGCGCGCCTCCAAGGTTATGAGGGCGATGCCTGCGCCGAATGCGGCAACTTCACACTTGTGAGGAACGGAACATGTCTCAAATGCGACACCTGCGGGGGGACCAGCGGGTGTAGCTAAGGAATTCGGGCCGGGTCGGACCCCATTGGCCTGAATGGTCGACCCCACGCCAGTCCGCTTGGCGCTGGGTTACACTCTCCTCCCTGACCTCCGGGGTGTGCAACGATAAGCGCACCCCGGTTTTTTTTAATACAATTTTCTGCCACCTCATAGAAGGCGTTGCCTGACGAGCTATCTTATTGCTCAAAGTTGTTAACGCCCAACAGCGCACCATCAGGAGAAAGCCGAAATGGCCGGAAATATTAACGCTCGCCTCACCGAACTAGGCATCCAATTGCCGCCTGCCAATCCACCAGCAGGTAACTACGTACCTACCGTGCAGATCGGGAACCTGATGTTTATCTCAGGACAAGTTCCCATTGTCGACGGAGCTCCCGCCTTCATCGGACGTCTAGGTGAAGCTCTAGGCGTCGAAGATGGTGCCGCAGCTTCCCGAGCATGCGCGCTAGCCCTGATTTCTCAAGCGAAGGTCGCACTGGACGGCGATCTTGACCGGATTGAACGTGTTGTAAAACTAACAGGCTTTGTCGCCGCAACACCGGAATTCACGAATCATCCCCAAGTCGTCAACGGAGCATCGGACCTATTAGTCGATATCTTCGGTGATGCCGGACTCCACGCACGTGCGGCCGTTGGCATGGCCTCCCTACCCCTCGGGGTGGCAGTCGAAGTCGAAGCAATCCTCCAAGTTCTCTAACCGCCGCAGCGTTAGCTTCGCAACTATCTACCGCTTGGTACGACCAACTCACGCCGTTAGACTGGTTCTATGGACGACGATGAAACAGCATTTTCCGCTCGCGTCGTTGAGAATATCGCGACCATCCCACCCGACACATGGGCGCGGCTCGCCGGCGACAGTAATCCGTTCGTCAGCTACCCATTCCTCCTCGCGCTGGAGGAGACCAGTTGCGCATCTAACGAGGCGGGCTGGCTAGCCCGCCATCTGGTTGTAGAGGAAAGCAGCGGCGATATCATCGCTGCGGCACCGGCCTACCTGAAGAGTCATTCCCAAGGCGAGTATGTGTTTGATCACGCCTGGGCCAGCGCATGGGAACGCGCCGGCGGGCGTTACTATCCCAAGATGCAGGTTGCAGCTCCGTTCTCCCCCGTCAGCGGTCCGCGCCTACTAGCTGGTAACGGCCCCGTCTCCAAAGAATCGAGACTTGTCCTGCTGCGAGCGCTAGAGACAGTCTGCCAAAAACTTGACTTGTCGTCGGTCCACGTCACTTTTTGTACGAAGCATGATTATGAGGTCATGGGCGTCGCAGGCTGGGTCCAGAGGATTGGCCGTCAGTTTCACTGGTACAACCGAGATTACACGAAGTTCGACGACTTCCTGGCCGCCCTAACCAGCCGTAAACGCAAGATGATCCGCAGGGAACGCCACCAGGTTGCCGACCAGGGTATCTCCGTAAGCCCGCTTTCGGGAGACGACATCAAGTCCCATCACTGGGATGCCTTCTATCGATTCTATGTTGATACCTATGACCGTAAATGGGGTTACCCCTATCTAACGCGCGAATTCTTTGAGGCGTTGCAGGACCGGATGGGTGAAAGTATCGTTCTGATAATGGCGACCATGGAGGAGTTACCGGTCGCTGGTGCGCTTAACCTGCGCGGCGCGACGGCTCTGTATGGTCGCAACTGGGGCTGCCTGGGCGACTATCGCTTCCTGCATTTTGAGGCGTGCTACTACCAAGCCATCGAGTTTGCCATCGACAACGGCCTCAAGACCGTCGAGGCTGGTACGCAAGGCCCACACAAGATTCAGCGCGGCTACGAACCGGTGCAGACCTATTCAGGCCACTACATCCCCAACGAGAGCTTCCGCGAAGCGGTCGAGCGCTTCTGCCGTGAGGAAGAGCGCGAGGTCGAATGGGAGTTAAAAAAGTATTCTGATCACCTGCCGTACCGTCAAGCGGACTAACTCGGTGAACAGTTTGTGATTGGGTCGATAAAACTCAAAAGGTTAGCTTGCACCGCAAATTGGCACTGTAGGACTATTTTTCGATGAGTGCGGCTTCCCTTTCGCCGCCGGGGTCGTTCGCATTCGACTTCTTACGCTTTGGCTTGCCGTCATCGCTTGTTGGTTTGTCCTTCGTGAGATCAAAGGTCAGCATGTCATCCTTAACGCCGACCTTGACAGCACCGCCCCTGGAAAGCTCGCCGAACAGCAGTTCTTCGGCCAACGGCTTCTTGAGATTCTCCTGGATAACCCGGGCGAGCGGCCGAGCACCAAACAGCGGATCGTAACCCTTCTTCGCCAGCCAGGCGCGCGAGTCTTCGTTAAGCTCAATCGTAACGTTGCGATCATCGAGCTGAGCCTCGAGCTGAATGACAAACTTGTCTACCACTTTACCCATGACACCGGGCGACAAATTGTTGAAACCAATCACTGAATCAAGGCGATTACGGAACTCCGGCGTGAACAGGCGGTTGATCGCCTCCTCATCATCGCCTTGGCGTACATCCGAACCGAAGCCCATTGCAGGCTTAGCCATGTCGGCCGCGCCGGCATTTGTCGTCATGATCAAGATGACGTTGCGGAAGTCGACATTCTTACCGTTGTGATCGGTGAGCTTCCCATAGTCCATCACCTGCAGCAGAATATTAAATAGATCGGGGTGTGCTTTTTCTATCTCGTCCAGCAACAACACCGAGTGGGGTTGCTGATCTACCGCGTCGGTGAGCAGCCCGCCTTGGTCAAAACCAATATAGCCCGGTGGCGCACCGATCAGGCGTGAAATTGAATGGCGCTCCATATACTCCGACATATCGAAACGTACGAGCTCGACACCAAGCGAGTGTGCAAGCTGACGTGCCGCTTCGGTCTTTCCGACACCAGTGGGGCCGGAAAACAGGTAGGCACCGATGGGCTTCTCAGGTTCGCGCAGGCCCGCCCGAGCTAGCTTGATTGCACCGGACAACGCCGTTATGGCCTTTTCTTGACCAAAGACCATAGTTTTGAGATCGCGTTCGAGATTTTCCAACGCTACCTTATCATCACGGCTAACCGATTTCGGCGGTATACGAGCGATCTTGGCGACAACAGCCTCCACGTCCTTCACACCAACAGTCTTCTTGCGCTTCGAGGGTGAAAGAAGCGCCTGGGCGGCGCCCGTTTCGTCGATTACGTCGATGGCGCTATCAGGTAGCTTGCGATCACCGATGTAGCGTGAGGAGAGTTCGACGGCCGTTCGGATCGCCTGCTCCGTGTAGCGGATGTCATGATGATCTTCGTAATAGGGTTTCAGGCCACGGAGAATTTTAACTGCGTCGCCCACCGAGGGCTCATAAACGTCGATCTTCTGAAACCGGCGCACGAGCGCACGATCCTTCTCAAAATAGTTCCGGTACTCCTTGTAGGTAGTCGAGCCGATACAGCGCAGTTTACCGCCAGAGAGAGCCGGCTTTAGCAGGTTCGACGCGTCCATCGCGCCTCCGGACGTAGCGCCGGCGCCAATCACCGTATGGATCTCGTCAATGAAAAGTACAGCACCGTCTGTGCCCTCTAGCTCGCTCATCACCGCTTTAAGCCGTTCCTCAAAATCACCGCGATAGCGCGTGCCGGCGAGGAGCGCACCCATATCCAGCGCGAAGATCGTCGCGTTTGCCAGTACCTCGGGCACCTCTCCCTCGACGATTCGCTTTGCCAGCCCCTCGGCGATCGCCGTCTTACCAACCCCCGGCTCGCCTACATAAAGCGGGTTGTTCTTGGTCCTTCGGGCGAGAATCTGAATGGTGCGCTCGACCTCGAGCTCCCGCCCAATCAGCGGATCTATGGCTCCATCCCCGGCCTTTTGGTTCAGATTGACGCAATACGCAGCGAGGGCTTCTTGACCTTCGTTGACCTTAGTCTCGCCATCGAGTTCCTCCTCCGCTCCGTTCGCGGTCCGACCGTCTTCTTGGCTTGGAACCTTAGCAATTCCATGGGAGATATAATTCACCGCATCGAGACGGGTCATCTCCTGCTGCTGCAGAAAATACACCGCGTGGCTCTCACGCTCGGAGAAGGTGGCCACTAGCACATTAGCGCCCGTTACCTCTTCGCGGCCCGACGACTGTACATGGATTGCCGCGCGCTGGAGCACGCGCTGGAAGCCGGCTGTTGGCTTGGACTCCTCTGTCCGACTGGTGATTAAGCTCGACAGTTCTTCATCAATATACTGAGACAAGTCACTGCGCAGATGATTGATGTCAACGCCGCAGGCACGTAACACGGCTACCGCGTCTTGGTCCTCCGTCAACGAAAGCAGCAGGTGCTCAAGCGTGGCGTACTCGTGGTGCCGCTCGTTAGCTAGTGCGAGCGCACGGTGCAGTGATTGTTCCAAGTTCTGAGACAACATTTTCGAAGGCTACCTTCTACATCGGGGATTTGTTGTCAGGTTCAACATCAAACAGTCGCCCATCATTCCTTTTCGAGGGTGCATTGCAACGGATGCTCGTGCTTGCGCGCGAAATCCATCACCTGGGTAACTTTGGTTTCCGCCACCTCATAAGTAAAGACACCGCAGACGCCAACACCCCTCTGGTGAACATGCAGCATAATCTCGATGGCTTCCTCATGCTGCTTCTCGAAAAAACGCTCGAGCACCTTCACTACGAACTCCATAGGAGTGTAGTCATCGTTCAGCATCAGAACCTTGTACATTGACGGCTTTTTTGTTTTAGCGCGGACCTTAGTCTGGATACCGGTCTCACCGTCGCCATCAATCGTATCAACGAAATCGTCATCTGACGCGCGTGTCGATAGTCGAGAAAGCTTCAACAACACCATGAGAGTGCCTAACATCTTCCGCCAAGATATTCTGTTTTTCCAACCACAATTGTAGCGAAATCAGGCCGCTTCGTGAATATGCGCAGCCGACTTGTTCGAAACCGCTATACATCAGGTTCAGAGGAGCACCTCTTCACATTAATAATCTTCAGTTCAGCTTCGTGCGGCGATCCAGGCCACAGCGCGCCTATTCCAGGAGCCGCCCGGGTTAGCCGCGTCGCCCAACACAGTGAAGTGCGTCATACTTGGTACTTCAAGCGTCTCTACATCTCCTCCGCCATGAGCTAGGGTATGCGCAAACTCCTTTGCTTGAGGAATCAGGAACGGATAATCCTCGTCGCCCCAGGTAATAAGGAAAGGCGGCGGTGTTTTGGAAACTCGGTATTTCGGGCTCTTGTCGTGCCCATCGTCGCCGTCCTTTAGACAGGGGGGCGGCCAGTCGTCAAAATCAGCGCGCGACGAGACATCGTACACACCGGATATGGGCAAGCATCCCTTGATCACATCGCGCGGCAAGCCCCGGCCTGCCTGCCAGTCGCCCGTGACCGACAACTGGGCCGCATAGTGCCCGCCTGACGAGTGTCCTCCAAGGAAGATTCGATCGCGATCCCCCCCGAAGTTTTCCGCATTGGACGCGAGGCAGGCCAGTCCGCCGCAAAGGTCTGAGAAGCCCTCGTCATAGCTATGTGGCGCGAGCCGGTGCCCCAAGCTAGCAAACGTTATTCCTGCAGCATGAAATCCAGGAGCCATGAAGGCCATCGCTTCCTTATGACCGCTCGTCCAGCGTCCGCCATGAATGAACGCCAAAACCGCACCTGTGGGCTCGGGAGCAGGGTAGATGGCAATACGCTGGTAGATATCGTCGCCCCACGGTATGTCGATCCCCTCGACATTTCGGCTCTTGTCCCAAAGTGCCTTCTGAAAGGCCAGAACCGGCTCGGGCCGGGGCAGTTGCGCCGGATAGTCTTTGTAACTCAATAAAGTCATCGTCAAACTCCAACATTCCTTTTGGTGTTCTGTCGCGCGGGCCTGAAGCATCCCTACGATTCCGTCACCTGTGTAGTTTATTTTGATCTTGAACGCATTTTGGGGGAAGCATTCTATTTATTCGGCCTTTATTAATTCGATAGCGATAACAGCGTGATGCTATTTACATGGATTCGATACATTCTCTAGAATCGCTTTGAATAAGTTGGAAAAAGTCATCCAAGGCGATCTTCGATGGGGGTAGTGACTAGGGTCGGCAGAAGTTTGCACAATGCAAATTATGTGCTCGCCGTCGCATTTTTTACATTGCCAGTTGTGCTCAGCGCGCCCACAGCCCACGCGGGATACGCCTCCTTCGTCATGGACGCCCAGACCGGTGAAGTGTTTCACGCACGCAACGCCAATACCCGGAACTTTCCCGCATCTCTGACCAAAATCATGACCCTATTCATGGTCTTTGACGCTATCGATAAAGGTGACCTTCGACTCGATCAACAGCTCCCAGTCTCAAAGCGCGCCGCCGGTCAGGCGCCGTCGAAGCTGGGCCTCAGGGCCGGACAGAAGATCACGGTCGAGGCTGCAATACGTGCACTGAGCGTCAAATCAGCAAACGATGTTGCAACCGTGGTCGCCGAGGCCATCGGAGGAACAGAGATACAGTTTGCACAGATGATGACCCGCCGAGCACGGAGCCTTGGTATGCGTCGCACTACATTTAAAAATGCGTCTGGCCTACCGAACCGGGGGCAGCTCAGCACTGCCCGGGACATGGCGACGCTCGGCAAAGCGATGCTAGACTTGTTCCCCGAACATTATACCTACTTCTCAGACCTAACTTTCCGATACGGGCAGCGGACCTATCGCAATCACAACAAGCTCTTAAAGACTTACGACGGGATGGACGGTATCAAGACCGGTTATATACGGGCGTCGGGTTTCAATCTCGTGGCCTCAGCAGAGCGGGACGGCGTGAGGCTTATCGGGGTGGTTTTCGGAGGTAAAACAGGAAAATCTCGCGACGCCCACATGTCATCACTTCTAAACCGTTCCTGGGCTCGTGCGCGTAAAAATTCGACCTTCGCCGCACTACCCGCCTCCAAACCTTCTTTCCTCAAAAAGGCTCCGGCTTCGTCGGCAACCTATCTGGCGCCCGCACCTACGACAACAACCCGCCTGAACTCACCTGCTAACCTTGTCTACTGGGGCGTCCAGGTAGGCGCCTTCAAGCGCTTTAGACGCGCCCATAAGGTCGCAGGCGAGGTTGTTCTGAAACTTCAGGGCCTACCGGCCAAGGCAACAATCGAAATACTGCCGCTGGAGTCGCAGGGAAAGAAACTTTTTCGCGCTCGCATTGTCGGGATGAAGCGAGATGTAGCGCGTAATGTCTGCCGCCAACTCAGAAGCTTCGGATCACAATGCGCCATGGTGACGCCAAGCGGCAGCATACAGATGGCTCAAGTACTACGATGATTGAACGGCGCCGAACGAACAACAATCGAGCCTAGTTACCGATAAGGTCAGAGGGCACTTCGACACCGCTTGCGGCGAGTTGATTGGATAAATCTTGTTGCAGCCGGGCAAGGCCACCAGTGTGCTGTGCCTCACAACGGGCCACGAGAAGGTCTTGTGTATTCGATGCCCGCAGCAGCCACCAGCCGTCAACTGTACTAACCCGGACCCCGTCAATACCGGAAAAAACCGCCCCCGCCTTAATCAGGCGTGCTTCAACCTCGGTGACAATCGCAAAATTTCGTCCTTGTGCGCACTCGAAGCGTAACTCAGGCGTATTACATACCTCAGGCAAATCGTCGAGGAGATCTGCAAGGGTCACATCCCGACGCTCCAGAAGAGAAAGCAGTCGTACAGCAGCGTAAAACCCGTCGTCGAAGCCGAAATAACGGTCCGCGAAAAAGATATGTCCGCTCATCTCACCGGCGAGCGGAGCTCCGGTCTCCGTCATCTTTGACTTGATCAGAGAATGTCCGGTCTTCCACATCACCGGCACACCGCCATGGCGAGCGATCTCGTCAAACAGCACCTGGCTAGACTTCACATCGGCGATGATTGTTGCACCTGGATCATCGCGCAGCACATCCTCGGCAAATAACATCATAAGCTGATCCGCCCAGAGAATACGGCCACGACCGTCGATAACACCAATTCGATCGGCATCACCGTCGAAGGCTATTCCCAGTTCGCAATTATGTTCGGCGACACACGCCTGGAGGTCAGCAAGATTAGCGGCCACTGTTGGGTCGGGGTGATGTCCAGGGAATCTTCCGTCGACAGTGCCGTTAATCACGTGATGGTGCCCTCGTATTCGAGAACACAACATATCCAAGACCTCGCCTCCCGCCCCGTTTCCTGGATCCCATGCAATATTCCTTGTCCGCAGCGGTTGATATTCCTGTGCCAGCATCGAGACATAGTCTTCACAAACATCGACATCCTCGAGGGTCCCCTCGCCTCGAGCAAAGTCCGCAACGGCGGCAATATCGCCCAACCGTTGAATGCTGTCGCCGAAGAAGGGCTTGCCGGCAAGGGTCATCTTAAAACCGTTATAATCGGCCGGATTGTGGCTACCGGTCACCATTAGGCCAGAGTCCGTTTCAAGGTGACGTATCGCAAAAGACAACATCGGGGTTGGTCCCATGTTGATCCGTTTCACATGCAGGCCACAGTCAAGAAACCCCTGAAGAACTCCCTCCGCCAGATCCGGCGAGGTCAGGCGACCGTCATAGCCAAGCGCCACCCGCTCTCCGCCAGCCTTAACGACGCAGGTCCCGAAGCCCCTCCCGACCGCGTAAGCATCATCTCTAACCAACGTGTCGCCAACTATCCCTCGAATATCGTATTCACGCAGAATCGTAGGATCAAAGGAATGAGCATCGCCCATACAGAAAGCCTCTAACCGGCCGGAGGAAGAAAAACGCGGCCCACGGACGTATAATGAAAACCAGCGGCTGCCATCTCTTCGGGTCGGTAGATATTTCGTAGATCAATCATGATCGGTTGTTTTAGAACCGCGAGCATACGCTGGAAATCAAGCCCCCGGAACTCATTCCATTCTGTCAAGATGACCACCGCGTCGGCACCGTCCATGGCGTCGTAGGCGTCGCCACACCAAACGGGTCCGTAGAGCAGCTTTTCGGCTTCGGCCATGCCCACAGGATCAAACGCCCGCACGGTGGCTCCCGCCTCCATCAGACGCGGAACTATCACCAGACTGGGTGATTCTCTCATGTCGTCTGTGTTTGGCTTAAAAGTAAGCCCCAGCACCGCGACCGTCTTTCCGTCGACACTACCGCCGCATGCGGCAATGATCTTGCGGGCCATTGCCTCCTTGCGTTCCGCATTGACCGCAACCACCTGCTCCACGATCGTAACAGGCGCTTGGGCATCCTGTGCCGAGCGGACCAACGCCTCAGTATCCTTGGGAAAGCATGACCCG
>PBMH01000058.1 GCA_002722515.1 Alphaproteobacteria bacterium
GGCAATGAAGTGCGTGTCGGTCAGGGAGGGCAGCATGGATTTCTCGGTGTGAATCCCTAGGCCCTGTATGCGCGGTGTGCAAGCAACAAGAAACGCAGCCAACAACATCGGCAAGGTGTAGCGTAACCTTATTCGGCGCCGGTTTTGCTCCGGGTCAGTGCGAGGAAGACGTCTTCCAGATCGGGCTCCTCGGTGGATAGGTCGGCAACCGAGAGGCCGGCGGCTGCCAAGGTCGAGAGTATCTCGCGAACCTCGGTTTCTCGCGTGCGGTAGCGGAAAACCAAATTGCGGGGGCCGGTAAGCTCTGCGTTGAATGTCTGCATCGAATCGGGCAGCCGCTGAAGGTCTGTGGTCAGCGTTAGGTGCAATTCCTTGTTGTCGAGTCGTTCGACCAGCGCGCGTGTGTCGTCGCACGCGATCACTTGGCCTTGGTTGATAATCGCGATCCGGTCGCATAGTTCCTCAGCCTCCTCCAGGTAATGTGTGGTGAGTACGACCGTGGTCCCATTTTCGTTGAGCTCGCGTACAAATGCCCAGAGCGACTGGCGCAGTTCGATGTCGACGCCCGCGGTCGGCTCGTCAAGCACTAGGACGGGTGGGTTGTGGACCAGCGCCTTCGCCACCAGAAGTCGCCGTCGCATTCCGCCGGACAGTGATCGGGAATATGCCCCGGCCTTGTCCGACAGCCCGACACGCTCGAGAATCTCATTCGTCCGCCGTTCATTTGGCGGCACGCCGTAGAATCCAGCCTGCACTTCAAGCATTTCGCGCGGGCTGAAGAAAGCGTCTAGGTTGAGTTCTTGGGGTACGACGCCGATAGCGGCGCGCGCATGGCGCGGTTCCCGGTCGATGTCTAGGCCCCAGACCTCGGCTGTACCACCGCTCTTGATTACTAAGCCTGCGAGTATGTTTATGAAGGTCGATTTACCCGCGCCGTTGGGTCCTAGGAGGCCGAAGATGCCCCCGCGCGTTACCTCTAAGTCGACCGACTTAAGGGCATGAACCTGAGCCCCACCATCTGCGCGGTAGACCTTATCGATGCCGCGTGCTGCGATTGCTAGATCCGGCAGGACGGTTGCGCCGGCATCGTCTAACCCGCCTTTTAGGGAATCTGTGTTCGATGAGGTGTCGTGGGAGGGCATGCGGTTGTGCGGTCCTAGTTTCATAAGATGTTGTTGTACTCAGACGCTTCGCTTATGTATGACCTTAGTGCGTGTGGCACAACCGCTGTGCGCAATCTAGCCGCCGAAACCGTTCGGCTCTTTCGAGGGAGCACGCCAACTATGCAGCCGTGCGAAACCATAGAGGTGAAAAGCCGCGAAATAGCCTGCGATGGCGGCGAAGGAGTTCTCGGCCATCCCTTGGTGTTCCTGAACATGGGTCAGAAAACCGAGATCGACTGTCCCTATTGCGGCCGCAAGTTTGTGCTCGCGGCCGACGCGATGGTGGCGGCCGGGCATTGAACTCGCCCGACCCGGCACTTCCGGGACACCTCAAGACTCAACGCCTCGAGCTCGTGCCCGTCGGGCGAGATCTGGCTCGTGCCCTATTAATTGACCGCCGGCGCGCCGCAGAACTTGCCGGCGGCGCCATCCACCGTGATTTCCCTGACCCCGACTTGGCCGCCAAATTGCCGGCATTCGCTCAGCGCCTCGATGATGCCGCCAACCCAGCGCTCGGGCGTACCGCGCCCAGAGACCCGGAGGGCTGGGGACTGTGGCTGTTCCGTTATACTGTCGAGCGGATGATTGTGGGCGCAGCTTCTTTTACAGGGCCGCCAAATGCCGTGGGCGAGGTTGAACTCGGCTATCAGATCGTCGCAGCCCATCGTCGGCGTGGCCTGACGGTCGAGGGCTGCGCCGCACTCGTTGCCTGGGCCTTCCACGACAGCGCGACCACGGCGGTAATTGCCGACTGCGGCATGGATAACGCCGCTTCGATTCGTACACTGCAGAAGTTAGGCTTTACCTATGAGCGCTCTGCTCGCGAACGGCATTATTGGCGTCTTCCCCGCCCTTTTTAGTCTCCTCTGGTCAGTTTTCTCCGGGTCTGGCGACCTAGGTCTGTCCTATACTCAAGTGAGACAGCTGGGGAGAATATAATGGCGAATTACACGCTCTATGGGCATCCGCGTTCGGGCAATGCCTATAAGACCGCGCTAATGTTGGCGCTGACTGGGACTGAGTATGATTTTGAACCCGTTGATCTGATGGCAGGCGGCAATCTCGCGGTCGAATATCTCAAAATCAATCCGTTGGGCAAAGTGCCTGCACTGCGCCATGGTGACGTGCTGCTGCGTCAGAGCCACGACACTATGCGCTACCTTATCGAGCAAACCGGTCAGTTCGGTACGGACGGGTGGCACGATGAGGCGCGGGTTGGCGACTGGATCGGCTTCGCGGTGGATTTTTTTGGCTACGGTCTTGCCCGGCTGCGCTTTGAGCTCCTTTTTGGTTCTGGCCGTGGCCCGATATTTGACTACTTCAAAGCCACTTCTGATCGCGGGCTGGGTATTATCGAGCCACATTTGGAGGCTAATGAATGGCTGGTTGGTGGCCAGCCGACCATCGCTGATATTGCCTGCTACCCGGTGTCGTCCTTCCTGGCCGATGCCGGCTATAGGCCCGCGGAGTTTCCCGGGCTTGTCGCTTGGCAAGACCGGTTCAGGGCGCTACCCGGTTTTGGCACCCAGCTTGATCTTATGCCGGTTAAAGGCTGGCCGCCTGCAGCGTAGGCCGTTATTTGTTCTTGATAATTGGTTGTGAGCCTGTTGTTCGTCCCCTTCTCCGCCTGTGGTGCGCCCTGTGCCAGAAGCTGGTGAACCTGATCAGGACGATCCAGGGCCAGCTCTGATTGCAGTCATATTGAGTTTTGGAAAATGAGGTGATGCCTAGAAAATCATGATTCGAAAGGCTCAAGACGAAGGTCATTTCCCGTTCCACTAGAAAGGTTTCATCCCTAAAACTTCTCGGTCCATGGCCGCAGGTCTAGCTCGTGAGTCCAGGCACTCTTAGGCTGGACATGCAACTGCCAGAAAGCCTCGGCGATGGCGTCCGGGTCAAGCATGTTGTCCATTAGGTCCATGGCGTCGAGCTCCGCGGCTCTCGCGGCAAAGCCTTGGCGGATCTTGTCCCCGTTTATCGCACCGTCGACTATGATGTGCGCCACATGGACGCCTTGGGGGCCGTATTCGCGTGCGGCGGATTGAGCAACCATGCGCAGGCCTGCCTTCGCTGCGGCGAAAGCCGAGTGGCCGTTGGCTCCGCGCAAGGATCCGGTCGCCCCGGTAAACAGAAGTGATCCGCCACCGTTCGCAGCCATGCGCTGTGTGGCTTCACGGCTTACTAGAAACCCGCCGAAGCACGATACTCGCCATAGATGCTCAAATAGCCAGGTCTCGGTCTCGCGTAGGGGGTGACGCACGTTAGCTCCGGGGTTGAACGTGACGCTTCGGATCGGAGCGTGGTTGGCTTCCACCTTGTTGAATAGGGAGGCCACCTCGTCTTCCTTGCGTACATCCAGCACATGCACCGAGGCACAACCTCCGCTGGCAATGATTTCGTCCCGGCGCTTTTCCAGTCGTTCCTCGTTTCGACCGGCCACGACTATGTTCAGGCCGCCGGTAGAAAATCTTCGCGCGACCGCCGCCCCGGTCCCTCTTTCTGCACCCACGCCTATTATGATGGCTGTTTCGTGTTTCATAGATTATTCCCTGTTTGGAGGGCCCTTTTGCACAGGCTACTGGTACCATGGCCTGTCTGGGCGCATGGAATCACGCTAAAATTATCGCATGGCTGACAAAAAAATAACGGGCAAAGATAGCCCCGCGCGCCTGTATCTAGTCGACGGCTCGGGCTTCATCTTTCGCGCCTTTCATTCGAGTCCCCTCGATGTCTTCAAGCGCTCCGACGGTATCCACACAAATGCTGTAAACGGCTATGTGAACATGCTGCTCAAGCTGATTGACCGAGCCCATGACGACGGTGCGCTCGATTACATGGCCGTCATTTTCGATGCCGCTCGCAAGAATTTCCGCAACGACATCTATCCCGAATACAAAGCTAACCGGGACGATCCCCCAGAGGAATTGCGGCCCCAGTTCGCACTGGTCCGAGAAGCGACCGAGGCATTCGGCCTTCCGGCGATCCAGCTCGAGGGCTTTGAGGCCGACGACCTTATCGCCACCTATGCGCGCGAGGCCGAGGCTCTGGGTATCGAGACGGTGGTGGTTTCGTCGGACAAGGACCTGATGCAGCTGGTGCGTAACCGAGTACACATGCTCGACCCTATGAAGGATATTGTCATCGGCGAAGATGAGGTGATGGATAAGTTCGGCGTTACCCCGGACAAGGTGGTGGACGTGCAGTCCCTGGCCGGCGATTCGACCGACAACGTGCCGGGTGTGCCAGGTATCGGCGTGAAGACCGCCGCCTTGCTGATTAACGAGTACGGCGATCTCGACACGCTTCTGGATCGTGCCCTGGAAATTAAGCAAAAAAAGCGCCGGGAAAACCTGATTGAGTTCGCTGACATGGCTCGGATCAGCCGCGACTTGGTCCGTCTGAAGGACGATGTGCAGACTGACCAAACCATTGAGGATTTCGCGCTCAAGGATCCAGACCCGGCTACGGTCGTCGAATTTCTAAAGGCCATGGAGTTCCGAACTCTCACCCAGCGTGTTGAGAGCCGTTTCGTTGCTAGTGGGCTGATCGATGCCGCTGAAACCCAAGCGGCTCTGGTTGCTGAGGCGCCGAGTGACGACGAGTATGAACTGGTGCATGATGAGAGATCGCTAAAGGCTTGGCTCGACGGCGCGCGGGCCGCGGGCGTGGTGGCCTTCGACACTGAGACCACTTCTCTCAACGCCATGCGAGCGGAGTTGGTGGGTTATTCACTCTCCTATGCACCTGGGCGTGCCTGCTATGTGCCTATTGGTCATGTGTTGCCTCAGGCCTATGCCGAGGAACTCGATCTGCTGAATGATACCGGGACGGATAGCGAAAAGTCGAACGGCACGCTGAATCAGCTCGACATCACCGCAGCTCTTAAGCCTCTGAAGAATCTGATCGAGGATCCGTCGGTTCTTAAAGTCGCCCACAACGCTAAATATGATCTGTTAGTGCTCGCGCGCGCCGTTGAGAGGTATCTTCCGGGGTCTGAACCCCTGGCTCCCGTCAGCATCGATGATACGATGCTGCTCTCCTATGTGCTCGATGCAGGCCGCAATAAGCATGGTCTCGATGATCTGACCTACCGCCATCTCGAGCGTGAAAACATTAAGTTCGAAGAAGTCGTCGGCAAGGGCAAGAACAAGATCACCTTCGAGGAAGTGCCACTTGGGGAGGCCTTGGACTACGCTGCGGAAGACGCTGACGTGACGGGACGGCTGCATTCTCGCCTCAAGCCGCGACTGCGCAGCGAACGTATGACTGCGGTGTATGAGATGATTGAGCGCCCACTCGTGCCGGTTATCGTTGATATGGAGCGGGCGGGCATCAAGGCCGACGCGGAAACCCTGATGGATTTGTCGAAGGACTTCGCTAAACGCATGGCGTACCTAGAGAAGCAGGCCCACAAGGTTGCGGGCGAGGATTTCAACGTCGGCTCTCCTAAGCAGCTTGGCGAGATTCTGTTCGAGAAGCTTGGTATTGAAGGTGGCAAGAAGGGTAAGACTGGGGCCTATACAACGTCGGCTGACGTGCTCGACGATCTAGCTTCTCAGGGCCATGAGCTGCCCCAGATTGTTCTCGATTGGCGTCATGTGCAGAAGCTTAAATCTACCTATACCGACGCGTTGATTGAGCAAATTCATCCTGAGACTGGTCGGGTTCATACCTCCTACGGCATGGCTATTGCCCAGACCGGACGCCTATCGTCCAACAATCCCAACCTGCAGAACATCCCGGTGCGTACCGATGAAGGCCGCAAGATTCGTGCTGCCTTCATCGCCGGCAAGGGCAACAAGCTGGTCAGCTTAGATTATTCACAGATTGAACTGCGCGTGGTCGCCCATGTGGCGGGCGAGAAAGCACTGATCGAGGCATTCCGGGACGGCCAGGACATCCATGCTATGACTGCTAGCCAGGTTTTCGACGTGCCCATTGAGGGTATGGATCCCATGGTCCGGCGAAACGCTAAGGCGATCAACTTCGGTATCATCTATGGCATTTCCGCCTTCGGACTGGCGAGAAACCTTGGAATTGAGCGGGGTGAGGCCGGCTCCTACATCAATGCTTATTTCGAGCGCTACCCTGCCATCAAGCAGTATATGGTTGACATTAAGACGTTTGCCCACGATGCGGGCTTCGTCGAGACCATCTTCGGTCGCCGCATCTACCTACCGGGTGTCAAGGACAAGAACCAGGCCGTACGGAGCTTTGCCGAGCGCCAGGCAATCAATGCGCCGATCCAGGGTGCCGCCGCCGACATTATCAAGCGGGCGATGATCCGTGTACCCGATGCGCTGGCGAAGAGAAAGATCTCATCAACAATGTTGTTGCAGGTGCACGACGAGCTGCTGTTCGAGGCCCCAGTGGGAGAAGTAGATGAGCTGATTGAGGTTGTCCGGGGGGTGATGGAGAGTGCCGCCGGTCCCGCCGTTAAAATGGCTGTGCCGCTCGTTGCTGATGCGGGCGTTGGTGATACTTGGGACGAGGCACACTAGAGTCGACAATTTCACGGATCAAAAAAATCGGTGAAATCCATTTGTTGGAGAAAGGCTCCTAATCCTCTCATTTATGCATAGTTGACCGTTTTGCCTTCTCCGGATCATACCCAAAACGTTCCTCACCCAGCGGCGTCCTCGGCCTGCTTGTTCATCGAATCGAATTCGGTCGGCCAATGATCGGCCAGCCAACCCAAATAGCGGCCCATCTTGACTGGGTCGAGATGCAGGGAGGACTTTATCTTGTCTATTTCCGACTGCTCTTCGATCAGGATATCGAGCGAATCATTGATACGGTTGATCATGTTGAACATTGCACAGAGAATCGTGATTTCAACGATCTCTCCTTCCGTGAAGTTCGCGCGCAGGCGGTCATAGACCTCAGTGTTTTTCTGGGCAGTGTTACGGGTCATGTTCTCGGCCCACAGGATTGCTGACTTCTCGCGTTCGCTGAATAGCTCCGACGTCAGGTAATCTTCGGATGATATGGCGATGATCTGATCATGTGTGATACCCGCCGCCTGACCCAGGGAAGTGTTGTGGGCATAGCAATAGTTGCAGCCATTGGTGTGGCTGGTCTTGATCACAACCATTTCCTTGAGCTTGCCCGAGATCCTGGTGCCTGGCCATTCGCGCTGGGCAGCTGCATTTATGGGCAGCAGCAGCATCGCCAGAAACGGCGCGTTGGAGATCGTTCGGTAAAAGTGCGGCACTCGGCCAAGCAGCTCAGTAACCGCGTCGTAGAACTCCCCGAGATCGCCGTCAACGGCCTGAGGTTCAATCTTCTGAATGCGTTCTTGCATGCGTGACATGAGACCCGTTTCCTTAATTAACGATAATTTGGCTGCCGTGTTTTTGTCCCCCGCAAGGCAACTGGCAAAATGGACGGCTTTCTATGTCGTGCACCGTCCAAACCGGGATAGAAATCAGAATTGTGCAGAATCTTTGGTTTCATGCACGAGCCTATGCTTTGCCCGTGCACGGGACCCATACTCATGCGGGCGCGTATGATTTTCAACCTACCCCGCGTCATGGTCTGTGATGATGTCATGAACGAAACTTAGTAGACGCAGTATTTTAGTTTGAGATGGAGTTTCCATTAACCGGAGCCCAGATACTATCTAAGCGGTAGTGGGCAAAAATAGTCATAATCAGTTGTGTCCTGTGTTTGTGATGAAACACACAGCGCCTAGTCGCTCAATAAAACACATTAAGTTGCCTGCATATTAATTGGTTGTTGTTGCGGCGCAGCATTGTGTCGCGTTTTTGGGGCTGGCCTCGGGCCCTGTGTAGCGTGTTAAGCTTTTAGAGGTTAACGAGCACCGTGGTCAGATCGACGCGGTTTCAAGTGGAACCGAACGTTGGTCATCTCGCCGCGCTGCCGCGCGTGTCAGGGTACTCCAGCGATGAGTGATACAGGAGCATTGGGCAAAAACTGTGGCGAACGGATTTCCGCTACCGTCAAGTGGTTTAACCCCATCAAGGGCTATGGTTTCGTTCAGCCCGAGAACGGCACAGGCGATGCGTTCATCCATGTTTCCGTGTTGGAGGCAGCGGGGCATAAGGACTTGCAGGAAGGTGTCGAGCTTGAATGTGAGATTGAGCAGGGCGCTCGCGGGCCCATGGTCTCTGTTATCCATAATGTCACTGCGGGGCCAGGTGACCCGGTCGAGACGCTGGATGCAGATGCACCTTTCATAGACGGGATTGTGAAATTCTTTGACCCTAATAAAGGCTATGGCTTTGTCGTGCCCGATGGCGATGGGGAGGATGTCTTCGTTTCCGGACGCGTAGTCGCCCAAGCCGGCCTCCGCATGCTTGAAAGTGATTCTCGCGTGCGTGTCACAATCAAGGTGGGCGACAAAGGGCCGCTCGCAATAACTGTCGAGTTGCTATAGGTGCTAGGAGTTCTGGGCAGAACTCATGAATCTTAGTGCAGAACGCGCAGCAGGTCGGTTCCGTTTATCTGGCCACCGGGATCTTCTCTCCGATGTTCAAGTGTATAACCGGTCTCAAACAGATCGCGCGCAATCTGCCGGGCACAGAGGCGGATGCGTGGTGCCGCTGTGCAGGGAACGAGCCAGTGAAGCAGTGCATCAGCATGGCGGCTCGCACCGGCTTGGTGTGCGGCGATTAGATTCAGTACGCACAATTCGTCCTTGCTCACATGGCAGCAGACCGGCGGGTATAATCGAAGATGGCGGCGCGCCTCGACCCCTAGGTCGCGAAAGAGTGTATCGAGGGATTCGCAAACTCGCGTGGCCGCGCGCGGGCCGCAGGCCCGGTTGAACTCGAGAACAACTTCGCTCCAAAGTTGTGTGCGATTCTGAACCCATTGGCGAAGCGCATGTAGGACCAGTCGTTCCATATAGCTAAGATCGTGCGCCGTTGGCTCCGGTGTTTGGTTCTGGGCGATCATGTTCATCGTGCGTAGGCCTCATGAAGATGCGATCCTTCAAACATAATAATAATGATAATCAGTCGCAATTAGAATCTGCCAAGGGAGTGCAAATCGGTGTAAGACGCCTGAAAGTCTTCGGGATTTTCTGGTTTAGCCGTGTGCCTGGGCGGCTAGGCGGGCGAGTTCAGTACGAGCGCTTTCGGCGCCGTCGATTGGGAATTCGAAATCAACTCGTGATTCCGTGTCTATTCGGCCTAGGTCAATTCCTTCGGGGTCAATACCCGTTATAATCCAGTCGCGTCCTACCCTGTCCGCAAGGTTGTTCGAAATAGCGATGACGGCGTCAGAGTGTTCGACATTCATGTGTTGAACGATATCGCCCTCCGCGGCAGCAAGCTCCGAAAATCCAGGGTGAGAAAGGGTAACTTCAGTTGCTGCTAAGGTCTCAATCCGCCCGAACCCGGCAATTAAATGTATACTCTCCATTTCCATCCGATAGAGGTGGAAGTCATTGAACGCCGTTTGCTTTCGTGAACCGGAATGGTGGCGGATAAAGCGTGCCCTCTGATTCTCATCCTCGCTTCGGACCATCCGGCCGATCAGGGTGGCTCGTGTCTGGCTCAGCGCATCTGTGCCGAGCTTTCCTATTAGAATCGACACACGTCCATCTTCGGTAATATTGCGACTGTGGCGCGCAAGATCCGACAGCAGCAAGAGTGGAGATGCTTCCATGGTACAGGACATGAGCACGAAGCTTGCATATGGCGAACCAGACATCTCGGTGTCGTGGGTCGCTAGCGCGCCGGAACGGGTGATTCGGATCAGGCGGCGGACAATTTGTGAACTTTCTTTATCTCGATCATCAATGCTCATGGTGTGCAAAGAGTAATCGAACGTCCTCGTATCGCAAGAACGAAAACGGCCTAATGTTTATGGCCTCTATGTCCGCTGCTCGAACCATGCGATTCTGTAGACTTTGCGGGGGCTCTGGATGAGGCCTGTTTCGCGCCTGGGGCCTCTACCTCGGCCTCAATCTCCAACGTCCCAGCTTTCTCGAATTCAAGGACAAGGGGAACTAACGTGTTCTCGAGTAGCGGCGCCTTAAGGCCGATCAGCATGATGTGGAGACCTCCCGGCGCGAGAGTTATGTCGCCGTCGGCTGGAATATCAATCCCGCCGACCTGTCGCATGCGCATAACGTTATTGACTGTCGTATGTCCGTGAATCTGAACACTCTCGGCCGCTGACGACAGAGCGCCTATCAGGCGATCGGTTTTATCGCCGTTGGTGGCAATTGTCATGAATACCGCTCCCACCTTTTGGGACGGAGCCGTTGCGCGCGACCATGCATGTGATATTAAAAAATGTTCCGACCTCTGCTCATTCGCCCACGCGGGCGTGGCCAGGAAGAGTATAGTGACGCTTGCTGAAATAAAACGCGCTATCATGGGGGGCTCCCGAACTGGGTTTGATAGGTATTGGCGCGACTGAGCATATGCTTCCGTATGGAGCCAGCCATCTCTTCGGGCGATGTACCGTATCGAAACATTGAGACGGTCCTGCCCTTTGGATCTAAAAGGTATATAAAGGAGGTGTGGTCCATCAGGTAGAAGGTCAGGTTCGGGTCCTCGAAACGTCGATAGAAGACGCGATATTTCTCCGCGATGTCTTTGATGTCGGCCTCTGTGCCGGTCAGGCCAACTAGCCGTTCGTGGAACAGCGGCACATAGTCAGCCAACACCTCGGGCGTGTCACGTTCGGGGTCGATGGTGATCATAACCGGGATCACATGCCCACCGTCGTCGCCGAGTTCGTCCAGCGTGACTGCTATATCGCCAAGCCCGGTTGGGCATATATCGGGGCAGAATGTGTAGCCGAAATAAATGAGCGCGTAGCTGCCGCGCAGGAACTCGTCGGTTACACGAGCGCCGGTATGATTGGTCAGCTCAAAGGGACCACCAATACTGACATTTACTGCCATGCCGCCAACGGGTGTGCTCTCGACCGGCTCAACGACCCGCAGGTTCAGCCACGCGCCAAGAAAAAAGACGACAACAACTATGGTGAAGACAAATATGAACAGCTTGCGTTGCATAGTACCGATTTAGAACTAGGTACCCCGGTCACGCAATGCGTCGCCGGGTCGCATCCCGCTAAAATTAGTTATGTGAGCGATTAGAATGATCAATTCATGGTGCAAACATTTGCGAATGCCGCCCCAAAGGGGCCGCAAATGCGCCATAATGCCCGCTGATCGTGTCCAATGTCGGCGACGTTTGCCGTTCGACGTGTTTCGATAACATGAAAGGGGATTCCGGACATGGCACAGACAATCGCTTTGGTGGATGACGACCGTAACATCTTGACTTCTATCTCGATGGCTCTTGAGGCTGAGGGCTACAGTGTCAACACCTATGCCGATGGCGACGAGGCGCTGAACGGCCTTGCCCAGACGCCGGTTGACCTCGCGGTTCTGGATATCAAGATGCCGCGGATGGATGGCATGGAGTTGCTCGGTAAGTTGCGCAAGTCGTCGCGTATTCCGGTCATTTTTCTGACCTCTAAAGATGATGAAATCGATGAGGTGCTTGGCCTGCGCATGGGTGCGGACGACTACATCACGAAGCCCTTTTCGCAGCGACTTCTGATCGAACGCATTCGCGCTATCCTGCGTCGGTCCGAGGTAGGACTGGAGCCTGCCGAAGGCGATACGGCGATGATTCAGCGCGGCGACTTAGTCATGGATCCGAATCGTCACCTCTGTACCTGGCGTGACGAGGAGGTGACCCTGACGGTGACGGAGTTTCTGATTCTCGAGGCGCTTGCCCAGCGCCCGGGCCATGTGAAAAGTCGTGACCAGCTAATGGACGCGGCCTATGGAGAGAATATCTATGTCGATGACCGAACCATCGATAGCCATATCAAGCGGCTGCGTAAGAAGTTTCGCGAAGTTGATAACGAATTTGGCCAAATCGAAACCCTTTACGGGATAGGCTATCGTTATAAGGATGCCTGACCGGCCGTACCCTCGGCGCCTGTGCGCGCAGTAGGGCCGAAAAGGGGTGGGTCGGCTACCCGGGGAACAGAATGATGCTCGACGCCCGCAGCGATTCCGGACCTACCCGGGGCAGACGCAAAAACTCTGATGTACCGTGCGACGGCGTGCCGGGCTCCATGCCAAAAGTTGGAAGAGGTCGCGTCCTTTGGGCTTGGCTCCGCCGCCGGCGACCATCTACCTCGCTAACCAGGCGCATACTCGCTATCAACCTTCTTGTGCTCGCGGTGCCTGTCGGGGGCTTTTTCTTCCTGGACCAGTATCAGGACAGCTTGATCGAGGCGGAGATCGAGGCACTGCGGGTTCAGGGCGAGGTGTTCGCTGGTGCGATCGGTGCCGGTGCCGTTCTTGTTGCGCCCGGGGTTGGACAGCGGATCGATCCTAGGCGCGCCAATCTGATGTTGAGGCGTCTTACCGAGCCGACCCAGACTAGGGCGCGATTATTCGCCGGTAACGGTGCCATGATTACGGATACCCAGACCTTGCAAAGTGCCCGCAGCGCGGTGCGGGTGCAGGCCTTGCCGCCGCCCGAAGGGTTTGTGCCCTGGTTATGGGCACGTAATAGATTTGAATCTGTACTCGATTGGCTCCCCGGACAGCGTGAGCTCCCGGTTTATCAGGAACGGGTACCGCAGCGCGCTACCGATTATCGCGAGGCTACTGTTGCATTGGCGGGCATATATGGAGCCGCTGTGCGCCGTCATCTGACCGGCGGCATGATAATCTCGGTGTCGGTGCCAGTTCAACGTTATCGGCAGGTCGTTGGCGCCTTGATGCTGTCGCGCAGCAGCGCCGAGGTCGAGCGCGCAATGCGGGCTATCCGGATCGACATACTCCAGGTTTTCGGGGTCGCGTTCGCCGTCACGATCCTGCTGTCTATCTATTTGGCGGCGACTATCGCTCGACCTCTTCGGCGCCTGGCACTTGCGGCTCAGAGTGTACGCGGCGGTTCGGGTCGTGATGTGGCAATGCCGGACTTTGCAAACCGAAGTGATGAGATAGGCGATCTGGGGCGCGACTTACGGGCGATGACCGAGGGGCTTTGGCAGCGCATGGATGCGATCGAGCGTTTCGCCGCCGATGTCGCCCATGAGATCAAAAACCCGCTAACGTCACTCCGCAGCGCCGTCGAGACGGTTGCCCGGATAGAGGATCCTGCACAGCAAAAAAAACTGATGTCGATCATTCTTGATGATGTGGGCCGGCTTGACCGCTTGATCAGTGATATTTCGGACGCCTCGCGATTGGATGCGGAGCTCAGCCGAGATCCGCCGCGGGTGGTCGATTTGCGTTTGGTGCTGCGCGCACTGGTAGATATTCAGACCACGGCCTCAGGGACCGATATCATCCTGGATATAGAACCAGGAGTTGATCTTTCAGTCCGTGCGTTCGAGGATCGGCTTGGTCAGGTTTTCCGTAACATTATATCTAACGGCACGTCTTTTAGCCCTCGTGATGGAAAAATCATTGTTGCTGCCGGTCGCCGCGCCCGCCGGGATGGAGACTTGATCATGGTCACCGTGGACGATGACGGGCCAGGCATTCCAGAGGCAAATTTGGAATCCATTTTCAAGAGATTCTACTCTGATCGCCCTTCCGAAAGCCCGGACGGTGAAAGCCAAAAATTTGGCACTCATTCGGGGCTTGGCCTCCCGATTTCGAGGCAGATAGTCGAAGCTGCTGGGGGTCGGATTTGGGCGGAGAATCGCCGCGGGTCGGATGCTGAGGTGACCGGCGCGCGCTTCGTCGTTGAATTTCCCGCAGCGAATTGAGGCTATGCCATGCGTACTCTTGCGCATCTCCGATGATGTGGCTAGTGTCCAAGCGTCTTATACAAGAGCAAATCCCCGCGCGGGATTAACCGTTTTGCGTTTTTTTGGGGCAGCTCATGAAACAGATAAATGTTGGTATCATAGGGCCGGGTTGGTGCGGTGGTATTCGCGCGAATGCTTGTGCGATTAACCCGCATGTCAATGAACTGCACCTAGCGGAAATTAGGCCGGACCGGCTTGCCGAGGTTTCTGCGGAAACCAACCCGACATCTGCTACTGCAGACTATCAGGAGATTCTCGCTAATGATTCCGTTGATGCGGTATTTATTTCCGCTACTCCGGAATCGACCCACTATCCGATGACTAGGGATTGCCTCCTGGCCGGAAAGCATGTCTTTGTCGAGAAGCCGATCTCCTCGACCATGGAGGAGGCTGATGAGGTTATCAGCTTGGCGGAGCAGAAAGAGCTGAAGCTTTCGGTCGGTTATTCCCAGCGCTTTAAGCCAAAGTTTGCCTTTGTTCATAAGGCACTTAAAGACGGGTCTATCGGTGAACCAGTGACCTGTTTGGTCAGCCGCAATGTCACCCGCGAGCTCGGCGACAAGATTACTGGCCGAACCAAGATGTCGCCGGCGGCGATGGAAGCAACACACGACCTCGATTTCCTCCTCTGGTGTTTGCGACCGCGCAAACCGGTTCGGGTCTATTCACAGCAGTCTGGCAAGCTGTTCGCGCGTGATAGCGACACGCCGGATCATCAGTGGATCATGGTGACGATGGACGATGGCACCACAATTACCGTTGGTGCTGGCTGGATCCTGCCGCTGGGTTACAAGAATTATTCACAATGCTGGATTGAGGTGGTTGGCACCGACGGTGCACTTACCATCGATGACACCCATAAAGAGGTGCAGTTCAATACGGTGGAGAATGGCATCCAGTACCCTATGTCGACGATGCCGGGCGAGCCGGTCGACCATGTGTTCGCTGGGCCAATGAAGGCCGAGACGGACCACTTCATCGAAGCGATCATTTATGATCGCCCGGTGATGGTTAAACCGTCCGAAGCGCGCGAAGTGATGGACGTATACACTGCGGCCGATTTATCGGCGGAGCGAGGTGAGCCGGTTATGCTGCCACGTAACGACACATCCGGCCCGCTGGCAGCTGAATAGTCCCATCCCGGTAACACCCATCGTATTGTGTTTGGTCGATTTGTCCGAGATCGACAGCGACAGGGAGAAAGACGATGGACCGCGGTGTATGGGCAACTTGGTACGATCTGCCGGATGGCGGGCGCGACGAATATCTCGACTGGCTACATACCGAATATCTGCCGATCCTGCAGACTAAACCTGGCCTGAACTGGGTCGCGCATTACGAAAGTCAGGGCGGCGGCGCGGACATGCAGAGGGTGCGCGATAATTTCCCGGAATCTATTGGGATGGAAGGAATTGGCTCTGGCACTCAGTTTCTGATGTTGGCCGGAGCGGCCGAACCCTGGACCCTGCTTGCTCCGACGAGTGTAATAGACGACCAGAATGCACTCACCGGCGAGGCGCGCAGGATGCTTGACCTGCGGCAGGGCTTGCGGCCCTGCCTTTTTTCAGTCTTTGCGGGCGTTGACGGTCCGGAGATGGGCCTGCGCCCAGTAGGCACGACACCGGGGCCGGCGATCCAAATGGGTAGCTTTCGCACAAAGTCTCTCGAAAACGAATATGATGTGGGGCAATGGTACGCTCAGTATCGTCTGCCGGCAATGGCACGGATGCCGGGCTGCATTGCAGCGCGGGTTATGGTGTCGGTCGCAGGCTGGGCGAAATATTCAGTGATGTATGAGTTCGTCTCTCTTGAGGCTCGGCTCAAGTATTTCGAACAGCCGCACGAGGCACTCGCGCTTGAGCCGAATGAATGGACCGGTCGGGTGATTCGTTACACGATGCATACACCAGGCTCTCCCACAGTGGGCAACCGCATCTGGCCCCCGGTGGATTAGCTAAGATGGCTGAGTTCGATATCCGATTCTCGGGCTATCAGGGACCACGTTCGGTGCACAATAGGGCCGTGGGCGTGTTTGCCGAGAGTATTTCTGGCGCGCTCGGTGGTCGGGTGAATTTAGAACATGTGCTCAACATCACCGAACAGGGTCACAAGGCTGCCGACCTGCTTGAAATGGTCGCGACTGGCGAGACTACGCTTTGTTATTTCTCGTCCAGCTATTTGGCAGGCAAAGTTCCTGAGGTTGCGCTTTTTGACCTGCCGTTTCTGATCCGCGACCGCTCCCAGGGCCATGCCATGCTCGACGGCCCGCTTGGTCGGCTCATCATTGAAAAAATGGCCGAGGTGGCGGACTACCGCATCGTCGCTTGGTGGGACAACGGCTTTCGGCATTTCTCGAACGGGGTGCGCCCCATACGTACACCGGGGGACTGCGAGGGTCTAAAGATCCGTACGCTTTTCAGTGAACTACAGCAAGAGAGTTTCGCGGCGATGGGCTTCACGCCGGTGCCGCTCGACGTGGCGGAGCTTCCGGGCGCGTGCGCTGACGGTACGGTCGATGCGCAGGAGAACCCGTTGACCAATACCTTCAATTTCGCGATCCATGAACATCATCATTGGATCACCCGATCGGGACATTTCTTCGGGCCCTGTGTTGTACTAGCCCACAAGGCGACTTGGGATGGGTGGCCAAGTGATGTGCGCGACGCGGTTAAGTCGGCTCTGTCTCAGGCCACGGCCGCCCAGCGCAGTTTCGCCGCCCAGGATGACAAGGAAATCGTCGCTAAGCTGGAGGCTGCGGGGAATGAAATTATTGATCTTTCGGAAGATGAGCGCTCGGACTTCATGGCTGCCGTGGCGCAGGTTGTCGAGCGCAACCTGGCCTCATTCCGCGACGAGCTGTTCGAGTATCTTCCTAAGGGTTGAGTAATGCACCACGCTGCAGCCTCATTCCATTTCTCGAATCTCGTCGAAGATAGGGTATAGCAAGCTATAGTCGTCCTCGGCCATGCCACGTTCGATCGCCTTATTAAGGAATGCGCTGGTCTCACGGGTGTAGTGCGCGTCCATCCCGAGTCCCTCGGCCATGCGCAGTGCCATCCCAAGGTCTTTGTTCAGGTTGTAGACCCGTGAACGTGCATCCCATTTTTCGGAAAGAATATGGCGCGGGAATCGTGCCTCGCTGGCGTAGCTGCGGGCGTTGGAGACGTTGAATACGTCGATCATGTCGGCGAGCTTTAGTCCTGCGCGTTCGGCCATGTGGCCCGCCTCGCAGGTGGTCAGGAAGATGGCATGGGTGACCATGTTATGGATTAGCTTCATCGCATGGCCTGAGCCCACGTCGCCCAGATAGAAGATGTTGTCGGCGATGGCGTCAAGTTTTGGGCGGCAGGCTTTGAACGTTTTCATGTCGCCGCCAATCATTAGTGTCAATCTCCCGGCGTCTGCGCCAGTTGCACCACCGCTCATCGCCGCGTCGAGATAGGTAATGCCGTGTTTAGCGGCCCGCGCAGCAATCCTCTTGGTGTCATCAGGAAATGATGTTGTCAGATCGAAGATAATAGTACCCTCGCCGGTCATGGCGATGACTCCGTCCGGCCCTTCAAAGGAATCCTCAATCTCGGGAGTAGCCGGGACAACAAAAATCATCATGGCACCCGCTGCGGCCATTTCACCCGGCGACATGACAGTTGTATCCGAACGTTCTTCAAAAGGTGCTCGCGCGGCACGGCTAACATCCCACACGCTTGTCGTGTGGCCGGCCTTCGCGAAGTTGTCTGCAATACCCCGGCCCATATTGCCAAGGCCGATGACACCGATTTCCGGTGTAGTCATGTCGTTTCTCCGGTTGGTTGGTTGAGCTTGTTAGCCCCGTACGGCTACGTAGCGATAATCGGAAGTGTCGCAGCGACTGAGGCGCCACTCGATGGGGCGGCCGTCAATGGTCACGGCGATGCGATCAATTTCAAGCAGGGGTGCTCCGGGCATGACACAGAGGAGTTGTGCCTCGAGTGGGTCCGCCGCGACAGCACGAACTGACTCATCGGCCTTGGCTACCGTGATCCCATATTCGCCCTGAAAAAATCTATATAGATTCTCCGGCAGCTTGGTATCGCCGCCAAGACCAGGGAACAGCTTCTGCGGCAGGGTAAGGCGTTCGACGATGGAGGGCCTTTTTCCTAGAGATCGCACTCGGTGGAGCGCTATGACCGTATCTCCGTGCTCGAGCTGTAGTTGGTTGCGTTCGTCCTCGGTCGCGTTGCGCTGTTCGCAGGCAAGGACGCGGCTGACGGGCATAGCCCGTTCGCCGTCGGGGCCGATCAGGTTGAAGTAAAGGAATAGCGCCCGGCGCTCTGTATATTCGGACACGAAGGTGCCAAGACCTTGTCGGCGTTCGAGTAGATTCTCGGCAACCATATCGTTGAGCGCTTTGCGCACTGTCCCTTGGCTGACGGATAGTTCGTGCGCTAGTTCAAACTCGCTCGGCAGCACGTCACCAGGTTTCCAGTAATTATCGATCAGCCGGCGACGGATGATTTCCTCGA